>NZ_CP147246.1:1581250-1892500 GCF_002174455.2 Enterococcus sp. 9D6_DIV0238 | reverse complement strand
TGCTGCTACAGCACCGCCTAAAGGAAAACTTCCTTCGGTAGTTAAATCAGCAATATCTAAAATACGGTAAGTCAGGAATACCCCAATCGCCAGTAATGACCATAAAAGGCCTTGCGAGGTTGAGGAGAGTAGTATGTCTATCAACAAAATCAGCTTCTTTCAGTAGTTTTATGTAGCTTAGTGATGCAAAAACAGTTGTTTCTGCATCACTACTATTTTTATTCATCGTCTGTAAATTAAGGTGCTTTGATCGTTTCTGGATCGATATCTAGCGCTTTTGCCATGTCTTCATTTACAAAAAGTTCTAAGTCTTTAGCTTTTTCAACAGGCATATCTGCAGGCTGTGCTTCTCCTTTGAGGATTTTAGCTGCCATGACACCAGTTTGTTTTCCTAAAGCTTTATAGTCGATTCCGACCGTTGCAAGTCCGCCTTGTTCTACTTGTTCGATCGAACCAGCGATGACAGGGATTTTATGTTCTTTGGCTACTTCTCCGATCACAGCAGCGGCAGAAGCGAAAGTATTGTCCGTTGGGATGTAAATAGCATCAACGTCTTTTGCTAAGCTAGTTGTTACTTGTTGGACATCATTTGTTGAGTTTGCTGTTAAAATTTTTGTTTTGACGCCTTTATCTTTTAGCGCTTTTTCAGCCATATCAGCTTGGATTTTAGAATTCGCTTCACCAGCGTTGTACATGATTCCAATTGTTTTCGCATCAGGAACGATGTTTAGTAGTAAAGCAATTTGCTTATCAATGGGAACGATATCTGTTGTTCCTGTCACGTTTCCACCTGGCTTTTCATCTGATTTCACCAATTTGGCACCAGCTAAATCAGTCACAGCAGTTACTACGATGGGAATATCAGTGGTTTCATTTAATAGTGATTGTGCGGCAGGTGTTGCGATCCCTAGCAATAAATCTGGTTTTTCTTTGACTAACTTTTCACTCATGCTTTTTAATTGGGCCTGATCATTTTGAGCGTTGGTGTATTCGATCGTTAGGTTTTCACCTTCTTTAAAGCCATTTTCAGCTAAGCCTTCTTTGAATCCTTCAAAAGCAGCATCCAATGAGCCGTGTTCGACAGGCTGTAAGACCCCGATTTTTTTCATATCGCTGTCTGAACCTGAATCAGCTTTTTTGTCATTTCCGCAAGCGCCAAGTGTTAGTAAAGCCACTGCTGATACAATACTCAATCCTAGTAATTTCTTTTTCATCTCAATTCCTCCAGTATGATTGTTAAAACAAAAAATCCATTCAGACAATATGCCTAAATGGATTGATAAAAGTCGTCAGTTCAATACTTTCGTTCGCCACTTAGGATTGTCTACGTGGCTGTTTGTTCAGTGCAAAGTGCTCTAGCCATCATAGATACAAAAACAGTTTTTGCTGTTTGCACCCATGATTTCATGAATACAAACCTATCTAAAATAGCTAAAGTAAGCTTTATTCAGTTGTGGGTTGATTAAGTAAGTCATAGTAATCTCCTCCGCAAATTGAATTGTACTTAGTATAATTCAAAAACTGGAAGGATGTCAACAGATTATTTAAAATTTTCAGACAATTTATTTTTTTTAAAGTAAAAAGCAAATATTTTTTATTTTCTTCTTTCCATGCTAAAATTCATTTTGTAGATAAAATTAAAAAAGACTAGGAGAATAGTTATGATTTCAAAAAAATTAATTACTTTAGGTACATTAGCAGCAACTGTATTAGTATTGGGCGCATGCAGCAGCGACAACAAAGATACAAAAGCGAGCTCATCTGACAGCAAAACAGAAGCAACTTCAACAAGCTCAAGCATGGATGCTGTAAGTTCTGCCTCTGTTAGTGACAAACCAGAAGTACTCGAAAAAGCATTAGGTGAAGATGGAAACTGGATCATCGCTGCAACTGCAGATGTAATGTTTGATAAAGATGTGACTGTCTCAGGTGAATTCCATGATAAAGGCGATTCTTCTGCGGATATCTACAGAAAATTAGCTTTATATGCACAAGATTCAGATCGTAAAGTGACGGATGAATATACGATCACTGTACCAGAGCTAATTGTTGAATCAGAAAACTTCAATATCGTTAACGGAACTGTTAAAGGAAACATCTTAGTTAAAGCGAATGGTTTTGTTTTAAACGGTGCAAAAGTTGACGGAAACGTAACGTTTGAAAAAGAAGAATACAAAACATCTGCTACTCTTGATAAAGAAGGCGCAGAAGTAACTGGTGACATCACCGTTCAATAAGAATGATCGTAAAATGAGAGGCACTTGATTGTAAAATCGAGTGCTTTTTTTTCTATAATAAAAGATACTTGAACTTCTTGACTTTTACTATAGAAAGAAGTAGAATGTATAAATGCAAAAACTATCTGAAAAATGCTGAAGCAGGAGCGAAATATTGTCCGTTCCGGTTTTTAATAGGGAAACAAAAGTAGAAAACGCACGAGAAAATTTTCAAGAGCACATTCTATTTTTGGTTTTTTTTTGCCTAAAAACCGCAAAAAATGCTCGTTGTTACGTATATTTAATATTCGTAATGAAAATGAAATGTTTCAGTTAGTGTTTTGATAGACTTTTAATTAGAGGAGTGAAGAGCTTGGCTGGACACGTAGTAAAATACGGAAAACACCGCGAACGTAGAAGTTTCGCCCGGATCAGTGAAGTGTTGGAATTACCCAACTTGATTGAGATTCAAACAGACTCTTACCAATGGTTTTTAGATGAAGGCTTAAGAGAGATGTTTGAAGACATTTTACCAATTGATGATTTCCAAGGAAACCTATCTTTGGAATTCGTAGATTATGAATTAAAAGAACCTAAGTACACCGTAGAAGAAGCGCGTTCACATGACGCAAACTATTCTGCACCTTTACATGTCACTCTAAGATTGACCAATCGTGAATCTGGAGAAATCAAATCACAAGAAGTTTTCTTCGGTGATTTCCCTCTAATGACTGAAATGGGAACATTTATCATCAATGGAGCAGAACGTGTTATCGTTTCTCAATTAGTACGTTCACCAGGTGTATATTTCCATGGCAAAGTAGATAAAAATGGGAAAGAAGGCTTTGGCTCAACTGTGATCCCTAACCGTGGCGCATGGTTGGAAATGGAAACAGATGCCAAGGATATTTCTTATGTGCGTATTGACCGTACTCGTAAAATTCCTTTAACTGTCTTAGTCCGTGCTTTAGGTTTCGGTTCTGATGATACGATTTTTGAAATTTTCGGTGAGTCATTAAGTTTACGTAATACGATCGAAAAAGATTTACACAAAAATGCTAGCGATTCTCGTACAGAAGAAGGGCTAAAAGATATTTATGAGCGTCTTCGCCCAGGCGAACCTAAAACAGCAGATAGTTCTCGTAACTTACTGAATGCTCGTTTCTTTGATCCAAAACGTTACGACTTAGCAAATGTTGGTCGTTATAAAGTCAACAAAAAATTAGATTTAAAAACACGTCTATTGAACCTAACTTTAGGAGAGACACTGATCGATCCTGAAACAGGAGAAATCCTTGTTGAAAAAGGAACAGTGTTGACGCACCAAGTAATGGAAACATTAGGTGAGCATATCGATAACGGACTAAACAGCGTGACTTATTACCCTAGCGAAGACGGTGTGGTAACTGAACCAATGACAGTTCAAGTCATCAAAGTTCTTTCTCCAAAAGATCCGGAGCGTATCGTTAATGTGATCGGTAATGGGTATCCTGATACAAGTGTGAAAACAGTTCGTCCGGCAGATATCGTTGCTTCAATGAGCTACTTCTTCAATTTACAAGAAGATATCGGTAATGTGGATGACATCGATCACTTAGGAAACCGTCGTATCCGTTCAGTCGGTGAATTGTTACAAAATCAATTCCGTATCGGTTTAGCGCGTATGGAACGTGTGGTTCGTGAAAGAATGTCTATTCAAGACACTGAAACATTGACACCACAACAATTGATCAATATTCGTCCAGTTGTAGCAAGTATCAAAGAATTCTTTGGTTCTTCTCAGCTATCACAGTTCATGGACCAAACAAATCCTCTAGGTGAGTTGACACACAAACGTCGTCTATCTGCCTTAGGACCTGGTGGTTTGACTCGTGACCGTGCCGGCTATGAAGTACGAGACGTTCACTATTCTCACTATGGCCGTATGTGTCCGATCGAAACGCCAGAGGGCCCGAATATCGGTTTGATCAATAGCTTATCAAGTTATGCCAAAGTCAATAAATTTGGCTTTATTGAAACTCCGTATCGTCGTGTGGACCGTGCAACTGGAAAAGTAACAGACCAAGTGGATTACCTAACTGCTGACACGGAAGACCACTATATCGTAGCGCAAGCAAACTCACGTTTAAACGAAGATGGAACCTTTGCTGAAGAATTAGTAATGGCTCGTCTACAAAGTGAAAACCTTGAAGTAACGATCGATAAAGTCGATTACATGGACGTTTCACCGAAACAAGTAGTTGCCGTGGCGACTGCATGTATTCCTTTCTTGGAAAACGATGACTCCAACCGTGCCTTGATGGGTGCCAACATGCAACGTCAAGCAGTGCCTTTGATCCAACCTCGTTCACCACTTGTGGGAACTGGTATGGAATACAAATCTGCACATGACTCAGGTGCCGCTCTTTTATGTAAACATGATGGTGTCGTTGAATATGTGGATGCATCAGAAGTACGCGTTCGCCGTGACAATGGCGCATTAGATAAATACATGGTCACAAAATTCCGTCGTTCAAATTCAGGTACAAGCTACAACCAACGTCCAATCGTTCTTTTAGGCGAAAAAGTTGAAAAAGGCGATACATTAGCAGATGGACCTTCTATGGAAGAAGGAGAAATGGCTTTAGGACAAAACGTACTTGTTGGATTCATGACGTGGGAAGGGTACAACTACGAGGATGCGATCATCATGAGCCGTCGTTTGGTGAAAGATGATGTGTATACATCTATTCATATTGAAGAATATGAATCAGAAGCTCGTGATACAAAATTAGGACCTGAAGAAATCACTCGCGAAATTCCAAACGTTGGTGAAGATGCGTTGAAAGATCTTGACGAAATGGGAATCATTCGTATCGGTGCTGAGGTTAAAGATGGCGATCTATTAGTAGGTAAAGTAACGCCTAAAGGGGTAACTGAGTTATCTGCTGAAGAGCGTTTACTACATGCAATCTTTGGTGAAAAAGCCCGTGAAGTTCGTGATACCTCTCTACGTGTGCCTCATGGCGGCGGCGGGATCGTTCACGATGTGAAAATCTTTACTCGCGAAGCTGGCGACGAATTGTCACCAGGTGTGAATATGCTCGTTCGTGTGTATATCGTTCAAAAACGTAAGATCAACGAAGGGGATAAAATGGCCGGTCGTCACGGAAATAAAGGGGTCGTATCCCGTATTATGCCGGAAGAAGACATGCCGTTCTTACCAGATGGCACACCGATCGATATCATGTTGAACCCATTAGGGGTACCATCACGTATGAATATCGGACAAGTACTAGAGTTGCACTTAGGAATGGCTGCCCGTCAATTAGGTATCCACATTGCAACGCCAGTATTTGATGGGGCTAATGATGATGACGTTTGGGACACTGTTCGTGAAGCTGGTATGGCTAGTGATGCGAAAACAGTACTTTACGATGGACGTACTGGTGAACCATTCGATAACCGTATCTCTGTTGGTGTAATGTACATGATCAAATTGGCCCACATGGTCGATGATAAATTGCATGCTCGTTCTATTGGACCATACTCACTTGTTACTCAACAACCACTTGGAGGTAAAGCTCAATTTGGTGGACAACGTTTTGGGGAAATGGAAGTATGGGCACTGGAAGCATATGGTGCAGCTTATACATTACAAGAAATCTTAACGTACAAATCTGATGACGTGGTTGGTCGTGTGAAAACATACGAAGCGATCGTCAAAGGTGAACCAATTCCAAAACCAGGTGTACCGGAATCATTCCGTGTATTGGTGAAAGAGTTACAATCACTTGGATTAGATATGCGCGTATTGGACATTGAAGAACAAGAAATCGAATTGCGTGATATGGATGACGATGATGATGACTTGATCACAGTTGATGCCCTAACAAAATTTGCCGAACAACAATCAGCGAAACAATTAGAAAAAGAAGCAGCTGAAGCAAAAGAAGCTGCCGATGCAGTTCTTGAACAAGAAATTGAAACAGCTGAAGATACTAAAAACTAATTGTTCGAAGTCATAGTAAAATTGTCAAGTTAGATTTGTTTCAGTTTTCTTAGTATAAAGAAAGCTGATTCAATTGGCGGAAGAAAATACGAAGTTGAAAAAGTACTCTATTTTCTTCTCGCCCTAACTTTTCCTATCAAGAAATGGAGGGAATTCCTTTTGATCGATGTAAATAAATTCGAAAGTATGCAAATAGGTTTGGCTTCTCCAGAAAAGATCAGAAGCTGGTCTTACGGTGAAGTAAAGAAACCTGAAACGATTAACTACCGTACGCTAAAACCTGAACGTGAAGGGTTATTCTGTGAACGTATTTTCGGTCCAACCAAAGACTGGGAATGTGCTTGCGGAAAATATAAACGTATTCGTTATAAAGGTATCGTTTGTGATCGTTGTGGTGTAGAAGTGACTCGTTCTAAAGTTCGTCGTGAACGTATGGGACATATCGAGTTAGCAGCACCTGTTTCACATATCTGGTATTTCAAAGGTATTCCATCTCGTATGGGTCTTGTGTTAGACATGAGCCCGCGTGCATTAGAAGAAATCATCTACTTTGCTTCTTACGTAGTAATTGATGCTGGAGATACTTCTTTAGAGAAAAAACAATTATTGACAGAGCGCGAATACCGCGACAAACGTGACCAATATGGTCAAGGCTTTACTGCCGCAATGGGTGCAGAAGCTGTCAAACAATTATTGGATAGTGTTGACTTAGATGGTGAAGTAACTCAATTAAAAGAAGAGTTGAAATCTGCTCAAGGTCAAAAAAGAACACGTGCGATCCGTCGTTTGGATATTTT
Source organism: Enterococcus sp. 9D6_DIV0238 (assembly GCF_002174455.2). Classification (NCBI taxonomy): domain Bacteria; kingdom Bacillati; phylum Bacillota; class Bacilli; order Lactobacillales; family Enterococcaceae; genus Enterococcus; species Candidatus Enterococcus dunnyi. The sequence continues at coordinate 1,885,496 of NZ_CP147246.1, read as the reverse complement.
AGAAGCATTCCGTGCTTCTGGAAACTTGCCAAGCTGGATGGTTATGGATGTTATCCCTGTTATCCCGCCTGATTTACGTCCGATGGTTCAATTAGAAGGTGGTCGTTTTGCGACTTCTGACTTGAATGACTTGTACCGTCGTGTAATCAACCGTAATAACCGTTTGAAACGTCTATTAGACTTGAATGCACCAAGTATCATCGTGCAAAATGAAAAACGTATGCTGCAAGAAGCAGTTGACGCATTGATCGATAATGGTCGTCGCGGCCGTCCTGTTACAGGACCAGGTAACCGTCCATTGAAATCACTTTCTCATATGTTGAAAGGGAAACAAGGTCGTTTCCGTCAAAACTTACTGGGTAAACGTGTGGATTACTCTGGTCGTTCAGTTATCGTCGTAGGACCTAACCTGAAAATGTACCAATGTGGTTTACCAAAAGAAATGGCGATCGAATTGTTCAAACCATTCGTAATGCGCGAATTGGTTCAACGTGAAATCGCAACAAACATCAAGAATGCAAAACGTAAAATCGAACGCGGTGAAGATGAAGTATGGGATATTCTAGAAGAAGTTATCCAAGAACATCCAGTTTTACTTAACCGGGCACCTACGTTACACAGACTTGGTATCCAAGCCTTTGAACCTGTCTTAGTTGAAGGTCGTGCGATTCGTCTTCACCCATTAGTTTGTGAAGCCTACAATGCCGATTTCGATGGAGACCAAATGGCTGTTCACGTACCGCTGAATGAAGAAGCACAAGCTGAAGCGCGTATGTTGATGCTAGCAGCACAAAACATCTTGAACCCGAAAGATGGTAAACCAGTTGTTACTCCATCTCAAGATATGGTCTTAGGTAACTACTACCTAACAATGGAAGAAGATGAACGTGAAGGGGAAGGTATGATCTTCCGTGACATGAATGAAGCTGTGTTAGCATGGCGTAATGGTTATGTCCATTTACACTCACGTATCGGTGTTCAAACGACTTTACTTGGCGACAAACCATTTACGGATTGGCAAAAAGAACGTATTTTGATCACAACTGTCGGTAAGATTATCTTTAATGAAATCATGCCAGTAGAATTCCCTTACTTGAATGAACCAACTGACTACAACTTAACGGTCCAAACGCCGGACAACTACTTTGTAGAAGCTGGAACAGATATTCCTGCCCACATTAAAGCACAAGAATTAGTCTTGCCATTCAAGAAGAAAAATCTAGGAAATATCATTGCAGAAGTCTTCAAGAGATTCCATATCACTGAAACTTCTAAGATGCTTGATAGAATGAAAGACTTAGGTTACAAACACTCAACTCATGCGGGTATGACGGTTGGTATCGCAGATATCATGGTCTTACATGAAAAACAAGAAATCATTGAAAATGCGCATAAACAAGTCGAAAATATCACGAAACAATTCCGTCGTGGTCTGATCACAGATGACGAACGTTATGAACGTGTTATCGGCGTGTGGAATGCTGCGAAAGATGAGATCCAACAAAAACTGATCGAAAGTATGGATGCGAAAAATCCAATCTTCATGATGTCAGATTCTGGAGCCCGTGGTAACATCTCCAACTTTACTCAGCTTGCTGGTATGCGTGGATTGATGGCCGCTCCGAACGGACGTATCATGGAATTGCCGATCATCTCTAACTTCCGTGAAGGACTTTCTGTCTTGGAAATGTTTATCTCTACTCACGGAGCTCGTAAAGGAATGACCGATACAGCCTTGAAGACAGCCGATTCAGGTTACTTGACTCGTCGTCTAGTTGACGTAGCACAAGATGTGATCATTCGTGAAGACGATTGTGGAACAGACCGCGGTTTAGTGATTCAAGCGATCCGTGAAGGAAATGAAATCATTGAAACACTTGAAGAACGTCTGCTTGGACGTTACACTCGTAAATCAGTGATCCATCCTGAAACAGGTAAAGTCATCATTGGTGAAGACCAATTGATCTCAGAAGATCTTGCAAAAGAAATCGTAGATGCAGGTATCGAAACAGTAACGATTCGTTCCGTATTTACATGTAATACAAAACACGGTGTATGTAAACACTGTTATGGCCGTAACTTAGCAACTGGTTCAGGTGTTGAAGTTGGTGAAGCTGTTGGTACGATCGCAGCTCAATCAATCGGAGAACCTGGTACACAGTTGACAATGCGTACGTTCCATACCGGCGGGGTTGCCGGTGATGATATCACTCAAGGTCTTCCCCGTGTCCAAGAAATCTTTGAAGCGCGTAATCCGAAAGGGCAAGCAGTCATCACAGAAGTTACTGGTGAAGTCATCGATATCTCTGAAGATCCTGCAACGCGTCAAAAAGAAGTGACGATCAAAGGGAAAACAGATACACGTACGTATACTGTTCCTTATACTGCTCGTATGAAAGTTGCTGAAGGCGATACGATCCATCGTGGTGAGCCGTTGACAGAAGGTTCGATCGATCCGAAACAATTGCTGCAAGTCCGCGATGTATTATCTGTTGAAAACTACTTATTGCGTGAAGTACAACGTGTGTACCGTATGCAAGGGGTAGAAATCGGCGATAAACATATCGAGGTAATGGTTCGTCAAATGCTGCGTAAAGTTCGTGTCATGGATCCAGGTGATACTGAAATCTTACCAGGTACATTACTTGATATCGCAGAATTTAAAGATCGTAACTACGATACATTAGTAGCTGGCGGAGTTCCTGCAACAAGCCGTCCAGTGTTACTAGGAATCACAAAAGCATCATTGGAAACAAACAGTTTCTTATCTGCTGCGTCATTCCAAGAAACAACACGTGTGTTGACAGATGCTGCGATTCGCGGTAAGAAAGATCCATTACTTGGATTGAAAGAAAATGTTATCATTGGTAAGATCATCCCAGCTGGTACTGGTATGGCTCGTTACCGTAACATGGAACCAAAAGAAGTCGGCGTAGCTAGCGAAAATGTCTACAGTATCTCTGATATTGAAGCACAAATGGCTGCTGAAGATGCGTTGAACGAGTTAAATAAATAAACAAAAAAAAGCTAGAATCGTAATCGATTCTAGCTTTTTTGTTTTAATCAAGTTCTGCAGCGGCTTCCTTATCTAAAATGATGGTTAAGTTCGGATGAACTTGAAGTAGAGATGCCGGAACATCATTCGTTACAGGGCCAAAGAAAGCTTGTTTAATGATCTTCGCTTTTTTCGCTCCTGTAGCAAATAGCACGATTTCTTTTGCTTGCATGACGCTTTTCGGTCCCATTGTTACATAAAAATCAGGACGCTCGCTTTCGTCTCCGCCAACTTCGCTAAGCAGAATATCTTTCATATTTTCAGTGGCATTTTCATCTACCACAGAAGTTAAGTTTTCAAAGGTTGTTGTTCCTGGCAGATTTCCACAGTAATGACCGTCAGCGCCAATCCCAAGTAAAATCAAATCTAAACCGCCATCTTGGGCAATTCTTGCATCTTGGGTTTTGTAATTTTTTTCGTCAAGCGGGTGAATATGATCGGAATCGATTTCTGCTGGTTCAAAAAATAGTTTGTTTAAATTTGACATCGTAACGCCGTAGCCTGCTTTTTTCTTAAAAGGAATTTCATCGAAATTATAGTAGTGAACATTATCAAAATACGCTTTGTTTTTGACATCCTCTACAAGATACTCGTACATTTTAACTGGCGTCGATCCTGCTGTGATCGCTAAGTTTACTCGTTTGTTTTGATACATTTTACCTAATAAAACATTTGCGGCTACACGGCTCATTTTTTCATAGTTTTCTTCTATGATGATTTTCATATACACACACATCCTTTGCTTTTTGTTTAATGTATCATGTGGGAACCATCCCATGTCAATGGACTTTAAGCAAAAGAATAGGATTATTCGAATAATCAGCTTATGATAGAAAAAGAGGTGATGCAAAATGGAAAAAACATATGAAAAAGCTATTTTTGCTGGTGGTTGCTTCTGGTGTATGGTGAAGCCATTTGATAGTCAGCCAGGGATTATTTCTGTCGTGTCAGGATATACTGGCGGACACATAGAAAATCCCACCTATGCACAGGTCACAACAGGTACTACCGGTCATACAGAAGCAGTAGAAATCACATATGACCCAGAAATTATATCGTACGAAGAACTGGTAGAAATTTATTGGCAGCAGACAGATCCGACAGATGCCCTAGGACAATTTGCCGATCGAGGCGATTCCTATCGTCCAGTGATTTTTTACTCAAGTGAAGCACAAAAAGAAATTGCCGAGAAATCAAAAGCAGCATTGCAAGCAAGTGGTCGTTTTACACAACCGATCGTCACTAAGATAGAATCTGCTCAACCATTTTATCCAGCAGAGGACTACCACCAAGATTATTATAAGAAACACAGTGTTCATTATAATCTGTATCGTGAGGGATCTGGGCGTGCAGGATTTATTCGGAAAAATTGGAAGAACTAAAACGAGAGAAAGGGAGATAAGGGCATTATTGCTCTTATCTCTTTATTTATCTAGATAAAGTATCAGAAATAAGGCGAATGCTAAAAATGGAACAAATGGAAGCTGTTCTATTTTTTGATTTAAAATAAGACGGCAAAATAATGAAACGGATAATGCACAGCCACTGGCAATAAATAATAGTAAAATCAATGATTTATTGCCGAGCAACACTCCCCAAGAGGTGATCAAAAGGATATCTCCACCTCCAATAGCCTCTGTGAATACATAATTGAAGCTAGTCAGAATAATGAATAGGAAGACGCCGGTAATTACATGAAAGGGCAAGTCTAAAAAATAGTGAAAACCACATAGCAGCAATAAGAAGGGGTAAAAAAGCTTAGGCTCCACAATCAAATAAAAAATATCCGTTAAAGTCAAAATAAATGCGGTAAGTGAAAAGAAGAAAATATACATGGAATAACTGTTACCAAAATCGGTCAATAGAAATAGAAAACCAATAATAAACTCACTAAACAAATAACTGACTGGCAATTTATGGTGACAGTAACAACAACGGAATTTTAATAAAATAATGGAGACAATTGGAATCAACTCAAAAAATCGTAACTTAGTCTGACAATCCGGACACTGTGATGGAGGAACCACAATAGACTTCCCGATCGGTACCCGTTCAGCGACTAAACAAATAAATGAACCGACGACACTGCCAATAATAAACTGAAACAACCACATAAAATCCCTCCCCTAAATAAAAATACGCAAATAATTCCTTTTTTAACTAGACAAATATTTTTTTATTAGGAATAATTGGAGTAAGAGAAAAGGAGCGAGGAAATGGAAAAAGTAGCGATCGGTGTAGATATCGGAACGACACAAACAAAAGCAGTTGGCTTTAACGAAGATGGAACTGTTCGAACATCAGCGTATGTTCGCTATCCGCTGATCCAGGAAACAGAGGGGATGGCAGAGCAGGATGTAGAGCAGATTTTTCAAGCGGCTGTCTCGTGCATTGGGCAAGTAGTGTCAGCCGTTCAGCCCTTAGAAATTTCTGTGATCTCATTTTCAACAGCGATGCATGGGCTGATTGCCGTAGATGAAAACGGGCAGCCACTGACAAGAGTGATTACCTGGGCGGATAATCGCGCAGAAAAATATGCTGAAGCATTCAAAAATACGTTATTGGGACAAACGATTTATCAGAATACAGGGATGCCGATGCATCCGATGACACCTTTTCACAAAATACGTTGGTTGAAGGAGCAGCATGCAGAAATTTTTGACCGCGCAAAAAAATTTATTGGAATGAAAGAGTATATTTTTTATCGTTTTTTTAATCGATACATCACTGATTTTAGTACAGCTTCGGGTACGGGTTTTTTTAATATTCATACTCTTGACTGGGATCAGCAAGCACTGGAAGAAATGCAGATTACTCAAGAGCAATTACCACTATTAGCTTCACCTACCTATCAAATGTCTGGACTTGATAAGGAGTTGGCTGAACAAGTAGGGTTGACTGAACAAACGATTTTTGTTTTGGGTGGAGCAGACGGTCCTTTGTCTAATTTAGGTCTTGGCGCGATAGCAAAAGGTACTGCAACATTAACTGTGGGAACTAGTGGCGCTTTGCGCTATATCGTTGATCAGCCTTATGTTCATCCGCAAGCGGAAACTTTCTGTTGTGTGCTGGACGAAACACATTGGGTCATTGGCGGTGCAACAAGTAATGGCGCAGGTATTTTTGATTGGGCCTGTGAAAATCTACTTAAAGAAGTGCAGTCGGATGCACGAACAGCTGGGAAGAATTCCTATGATGCAGTGATGGAACAGGTGAAAGAAGTACCGGCGGGTGCGAAAGGGCTGCTGTTTCATCCTTATTTACTAGGAGAGCGGGCACCATTATGGGATGCTGAAGCTGCAGGAAGTTTTGTTGGCTTAAAGCGAAATCATGATGATAAAATGATGATGCGGGCAGTGATAGAAGGGATTTGCTTAAACTTTAAAAGAATCCTGACTGAGCTGGAAGAATTGGGCGGTTCTGTACAGGAAATACGTGCAACTGGCGGATTTGCAGATTCTGAAGTATTTAAAGAAATCATGGCAGATGTTTTAGGATATGAATTATCATTGACGGAAAGTATCGAAGCATCAGCTTTGGGCGCTGTTTTACTTGGCTGGCAGAGCATAGGGAAAATCGATGATCTAGAACAGGCTTGTAAACATGTGCAGATTTATGAAACGGTGATCCCAACACCGTCTAGGAATCAGATCTATCAGCAACTATATCCGATATACTTGGCTACGCAGCAGCAATTGTCGGCAAGTTATCATCAGTTGGCAAAACTGAGAGCTGATTTAGACGGACTTTTTTGATCGATAACAATGGACTTATTTTACTAATACATGAGAGAATGGAGGAAAGAGGATGAAGAAATTATGGTTTGTCCCGTTGATAGTCGTTGGATTTCTTCTGACAAGTTGCGGGACGAAGGGGATTTCGGCGGAAGATGCTGGTGAGCTACTGATCGATCGTCTGATTTATCAAAAAGAAGGTAATAAATTTAAAAAAGAATTTCGAGATGGTGAACAAGCTAGCAAAGAATTGGATGAAAATAGTAAGAAATTTGAAGAAAATTTTGCTAACGGTCTGTCTTCTGCTGGTGCAAAAGTGAAAGAAGAACAATCGAGCCAGTTAACAAAAGAGCTGTTACAACAAGCGAGAGAGAAGACATCATACAAAGTTGTCCAAATCGATGAAAATAAAAAAGGCGCCACGATTTCTTATTATATTACAGGTTTAGATTTAGTCAGTGCCATGCAGGAAATGACACGAGAATTGGTCAAGAAAACAATGGAGAGCCCTGAGCTTGCTAATAATGATCAAAAAACGTTAGACGCAACTTTTTCAATTCTAGAAGAGCGTGTTCAAACGATCAAGATCAAGACAGATCCGGTCGAACTTAAGATTCGGCTAGAAAAAGAAAAAGGGAAATGGTTTGTCCCAGAAGATCAAAAAGATGCAGTCTTTAATCTTTTTCTGGCATTTATTGCTGGGGCTGAAAGTGTAGATGCGATGAATGAAGAGTTGGAAGTAGCCATGAATGAGGTCGCCAAAGAAATTATTGATTCGTTAGACTCTCAACCGATCGTAAATAATGATTAAGCATTAGATTATAATTATTATCAAATGATAAATAATATAAAAATGAAAGATTTTAGTGTACTTTTTTTCCGTTTCGTACTACAATGATACATGTAGATAAAATATTTAGGAGGATGATGTATAATGAAATTTGAACAAACAAAAGAAGTCTTGAACCAACTAGTTGCAGATTTAAGCCAGTTTTCAGTAGTGATCCACCAAACACATTGGTATATGCGCGGACCAGAATTCTTGACGCTACACCCAAAAATGGATGAGCTTATGGACGAAATCAATGACCAGTTAGACGTTATCTCTGAACGTTTGATCACATTAGACGGCGCTCCATATTCAACATTACAAGAATTTGCTGACCATACTGGAATTGAAGATGAAATTGGTACGTATGAACGTACGATTCCTGAACGTATGGAAAAATTAGTAGAAGGCTATCGTTACTTAGCGGATCTATATCAAAAAGGAATTGACGTTTCTGGCGATGAAGGCGACGATTCTACACAAGATATCTTTATTGCAAACAAAACAGATATCGAAAAAAATATTTGGATGTTGCAAGCAAAATTAGGTAAAGCACCTGGTATCGATGCAGATTCACGTACGAAAACTCGTTAATTAGATGATCAAAAACACTACAAAATAAAAGTCTATTTTGTAGTGTTTTTTTTGTCTTCTTTTTTTAATGCTTCTTTTCCGCGTTCGACAGCCGCTCTTACTTGGTCGAAGCCAGTACCACCATAGGAATGACGGCGCTCAATGGCTGTTTTTGAAGCTAATGTTTGATAGATATCCGCTTCAATAAGTGGTGTTACTGCTTGATATTCTTCTAAAGGAATATCCTGTAAGTAGATCCCTTTTTTCGTACAATCGAGCACTAATTTCCCAACGATTTCATGCGCTTGGCGGAAAGGTAAGCCTTTATTAGCAAGGTAATCAGCAAGCTCAGTGGCGTTCGAAAAATCTTTTTCAGTCGATTTTTCCATGGTTTCTTTATTCAAGGACATTGTTTCGACCATGCCAGCCATGATCTCTAAGCTAGTTAGAATCGTCTGTGCTGTGTCAAACATGCCTTCTTTGTCTTCTTGAAGATCCTTGTTATAAGCTAAAGGCAACCCTTTTAAAACCGTTAAAAGGCTGAATAAATTGCCATATACGCGACCTGACTTTCCGCGTATCAATTCCGCCATGTCCGGATTCTTTTTCTGCGGCATGATCGAACTTCCTGTAGAGAAGGTATCTGTCAGTTCAATGAACTGAAATTCATGACTGCACCACAAAATGATTTCCTCGCAAAAACGAGAAAGATGCATCATCATGATCGAACTGTTACTAAGAAATTCTAAGATAAAATCTCGATCACTAACGCCATCCAGACTATTATCGTAAATAGAAGAGAACCCTAATAACTCAGCTGAATACGCTCGGTCGATCGGAAAAGTCGTGCCTGCTAAAGCAGCACAGCCCAAAGGTGAAATGTCGATTCGTTTTAGACTTTCAGAAAAACGTTCCTGATCGCGTGTCAGCATGCCGTAATAAGCCATCATATGGTGCCCGAATGAAATAGGCTGAGCATGCTGCAAATGAGTATATCCCGGCATGATAGTCTCAATATTTTCTTCAGCTTTTTGAACTAATACTTGGCGGAAAAGCTGAATTTTTTCAATAACCTCTTGAACCGTTTCTTTCAGATATAGGTGCATATCTGTTGCTACTTGATCATTTCGGCTACGTCCAGTGTGGAGTTTTCCCGCTACAGGACCGATTTCATCATGTAAATGCGTTTCGATATTAAGATGGATATCTTCATTTTCTATACTGAATTCCAGCTCGCCTGCAGTTAGTTTAACTTGAAGAGTCTTTAAACCATTCGTGATTTGTTCTGCTTCATCTTGGGTTAAAATCTCCGTTTTCGCCAACATTTTGACATGGGCCAAACTGCCAGTAATATCTTGTTGCGCTAATTGTTGATCGAAAGTGATCGAAGCACCAAATGCATCGATCCAGGCCTCACTTTTACCTTCAAAACGACCGCCCCATAATTTCTTCATCGTACTCACCTCATTTATGTATGAATATGCATTATTAAAACGTCTATAAAATAGTTTAAAGAAATGACTGTAGACGTATCGATTTCCTTATTTTGATCCGCAGATCAAAAGGAAATTCTCTTGAGATATGTCGTTAGTCTGGATAGATCAGGATACATTTATTTGCGTTGCCCGCAAATGGTATCTCACTATTTGATCTAACATATGAAAAGCAAAAATGCTAATCGTTGTTTTTATGCAAAGATGCTTGGACTTCAGCGTTGACTTTTGTTGGAAGCCCCCAAAGCTTGATGAAACCAACAGCAGCATCTTGGTCGAAGGTGTCAGCTGAAGTATAGGTCGCCAAATTTTCATTGTATAGGCTGTTTGCTGACTTACGTCCTTCAACGATTGCGTGGCCTTTGAAAAGCTTCACACGAACTACGCCGTTGACGTATTTTTGTGTAGACTTCAAGAAAGCGATCAAGGCATCTGTCAGCGGGTTGAACCATAAACCATTGTAGATAATTTGTGATAGCTGATTTTCAATGATCGGCTTAAAATGAGCGACTTCACGGACAAACGTTAAATCCTCCAGCTCTTTATGAGCAGCCATCAATGTGATCGCAGCAGGACATTCATAAACCTCACGGGATTTGATCCCAACTAAACGGTTTTCAACGTGGTCGATCCGACCGATACCGTGTTTTCCTGCTAGTTCATTCAATTCTAAAATCAAATCAGATAATAACATTTCCTTGCCATTGATCGCTGTCGGCACACCTTCAACAAAAGTCAGCTCGATAATATCAGGCGTATTCGGAGCATCTTCCAAGCTGACAGTCAGTTCGTAAGCACCTTCTGGCGGAGTTGCCCAAGGATCTTCTAGAATACCGCATTCATTGGCACGTCCCCATAAGTTCTGATCGACAGAGTAAGGATTGTCTAAATCAGCAGGAACCGGTACACCTTTTTCTTTAGCATAGTTGATCTCTTCTTCCCGTGACCACTTCCATTCACGAACAGGTGCAATAACTTTCAGCTCAGGTGCAAGAGCATTGATCGCCACTTCAAAACGGACTTGATCATTCCCTTTTCCTGTACAGCCGTGAGCGATCGTTGTCGCACCAGTCTCGTGAGCAAGCTCGACTAATTTTTTAGCGATCAAAGGACGTGAAAGAGCAGAAACCAATGGATAAGATTGTTCATAAAAGGTATGTCCCTGCAATGCGATCAATGCAAAATCTTGCGCGAATTCTTCTTTAGCATCGATCGTATAAGAAGCAGAAGCACCAACTTCCAATGCTTTTTTCTTGATGAAGTCTAGATCCTTCTTCTCGCCAACATCTAAACAATAAGCGATCACATCATAGCCTTCATCGACCAACCATTTAACAGCAACAGAGGTATCTAAACCTCCGGAATAAGCTAAAACAACTTTTTCTTTCATTCTGGAACACTCCTTCATTTTTGTTATCTTTTTTTGATTGTTCTCATCATAGCACCCAAAAATACAAAAATCAATACTTTTTATAAATAAATATACATAAAATTGTTTTAATTAGGAAAAATATGCATAAAATGGCTAGAGAAGTGCGTAATAGATAATACGCTTATTTTTGAGTATTCTATTTCAAATCAGGAAATAATTATTTTTAGACGGAAAAAAATAGAAGAAAAATAGCGAGAAACCGCAGAAATCCATTGACTTTACTGGTGATAGAGGGTATTATGTTAAATGGTATTGTTTGCCCCACAATGAGCCCCGGAAACTCAAGTGTATGTCAAACATCGAATAGAAAATTGGAGGAAAAAAACGTGCGTACAACATATATGGCCAAAACTGGCGAAGTAGAACGTAAATGGTACGTAGTAGACGCAACTGATGTTCCTTTGGGACGCCTTTCAGCTGTGGTTGCTTCTATCCTACGTGGAAAAAATAAACCAACATTCACACCTCATGTGGATACTGGAGATTTCGTAATTGTAATCAATGCGGATCAAGTGAAATTAACTGGAAACAAAGCAACTGACAAAATTTACTACCGTCATAGCCAATACCCAGGTGGATTGAAATCTGTTACTGCTGGTGAATTGCGTGATAAAAATTCTCGTCGTTTGATCGAAAACTCAATCAAAGGCATGCTACCTAAAAACACTTTAGGCCGCAAACAATTGACTAAATTAAACGTGTACGGTGGTGCTGAGCATCCACATGCTGCACAACAACCAGAAGTATTAGATATCACTAACCTAATTTAAGGAGGGAAATTCATTGGCACAAGTACAATATAGCGGCACTGGCCGTCGTAAAAAATCTGTTGCCCGCGTACGTTTAGTACCAGGTACTGGTAAAATTACTGTAAACAAAAAAGACGTTGAAGAATATATTCCACACGCTGACTTGCGTGAAGTTATCAACCAACCATTTGGCGTAACTGAAACTAAAGGCGCTTATGATGTTATCGTAAACGTAAACGGTGGAGGCTACTCTGGTCAATCAGGTGCGATCCGTCACGGTATCGCTCGTGCATTATTAGAAGTAGATCCTGACTTCCGCGGAGCTTTAAAACGCGCTGGACTTCTTACTCGTGATGCCCGTATGGTAGAACGTAAAAAACCAGGTCTTAAGAAAGCACGTAAAGCTTCACAATTCTCAAAACGTTAATATATCTTATATATCAACATTTCAGACGTTTCGCAATTCAGTTTGCGAAACGTTTTTTTCAATTTAATACTAGTCTGGCACTAGTCTGGTCAATAATGTATGCTCTCGTTTCAAACATTCTTGTTTGAGCGAGAGTTTTTTATATTATGAGTTAAAGAGTTCTATTTGAGAATTACCATGTTTTTTTGATATAATCAATTTGTTGATATAATTATATATTTAGAAAAAGATAGTTATTATAATGCGGAGTAAAATATTTCAAATACTGCACTGCTACTTTTCAAAAAGCAAACTTGTACTGGTTTAATAGTTTGAGTTAAATTTAAAAATAAGGAGAAAGATATGAAAATAGATAATTCAAGAATTGAAGAAATTGCTGTAGACACAGTTAATGCATATATTTCTGAAAGAACAAGGAGAGTCTCGGGAAAACTGGAGAAGGCGGATACTGGGATTTCAGTAGATGGTGAAATAATTTTTTATTTGGAAGCTGAAAGGAAAATTAGTACTTTTGGAGGAACAATCCCTGTTCAAGTCAAGGGAAAAAGAGTTGATTCAATTTCTGAAATTACATCAGTTTTCAGAAAATTTGATATTGAAACATATAGAAACTTTTTGAAACTAGATGGTGTTCTAGTATTTTTAGTTGAGGAGATGTTTGATAAAGGATTAATTTTTGAAAAACAAATTTTTTTTAAATATTTGGATGTAATTGAATTAGTGGAAATAATAAATGAATTGTCACAATCTGGAAATACTTATAAATCACTGATTTTCAATAGATTAGATACAGAAATAGATTTTGATCAAGTTGTGGATGAAATCCATGTTACTAGAAGAAGCATGTCTGCCAGTTTAGCGGTCTATAAAGCATTCAATGAAAATCAAATTCAATCGAAGGATGCTATTTTACAGAATTTTGAAGAAGTAATAGAGGAGGTAACAAAAGAGATAAGAGAGAGTGATTTTTATGATGACGATTCAGAATTCTTAAAACAAGCTATTCCTCAAATTGAACAATATGTTTCTAAAGATTTTATTTTTGATTTTGAAAGTGCAATACTGTTGTCGTCATCTTTTATAAAGGATGATCGATATAAATTGCTTCAAAAGAGTACATTCAATAAGGTCTTGATTTTCTTAGCAAAGTTAGATAATTATCGAAAAGAATTCGAAGCTGCTAAGGAGAAACTAGAAAAGATTTCTGAGCTAGATGATAGATATCAAGTTTATTATGATCGTGAAGTATTTATATCAATGGCTACATCGCTTAACGAAACAGATGCAAAAAGAGAAGTTGATAAGATATCGTGGGAAAATGATTATCAAAATGAACTGTACACTCTATTTTATGAAATAGAAACACAATCTATTTCTATTGATAAACTTGAAGCCTACGAAACTAACTATAAGTATAATCAAGACTTTCTATATCTATTAGGTATAGGTTTTTCAAATAATTCATTATATTTGAGAGCTTCTGAAATGTTCAATCAAATAATGGGGAATAAGAATGTTAAAGTACTGGAAATTATTAATTATTTTAGAGGTTCTGCAAATGATGTTTTGATGACTAAAGATCCTGAAAAAATCAATCAACTTCAAATTTATTATAATGAGCTAGATCAGTATTTAAACTCATTAAAAAAAAGAGGGCTCTCTCTACTACAAGGAGAGGATATGCTTAATCTAATTTCATCAATAATAAAACCTGAAGAATTTATAGATAATGAGTTTGGATTAACAGATGAACAGGACGTTGCAATCATTCAGTCTTTGTTAATGGTGGAGGATTATCAAAAAATAATTAAATATTTACGAGGAAAAGAGAAGCAAACAGATTGTACCTTACTATATTTTTTATTTGTAGCTCTTGTTGAGGAAAAGGAATATATTTCAATTCTGACTGAGATTAATAATATGATTGAAATTCTGAATCCGATTCCTGAAAAAATGTGGACTCTCCTTAGTGATTTTTTCATTGAAGCTTTGATACAACTAGGTGATCCTAGTAAGTTTAACAGCGTTGATGACCTAACAAAAAAGCATTATATTTTTTCAGAGGTACACTATTTAAGACTCTATATATTTAAGACTGAAAATAATTGCCAACTTACAGAAGAAGAACTAACTCATGTTAACCAGATTAGTCTAACAATTAAAAATGAGGAGGAAGTTGGAGTTTTATGCAACTTTATATATAAATTTGATAATGTAGATTTTGCAAAAACATTGTGGATAAATCTAAGAGAAACATTCTCTGAAATGATATCGGAAGTAATTTGTACAAAGTTACTACAAAATGGAGATGAAGATAATTTATTATACATTTTAGAAATAATTAAATGGAATGAACAGCGTGAAACAATAAATGAAAAATTATTTATGATTGAACTTCAAGTGTACTCACTTTTAGAACAGTATAGAGCGATTATTAATAGAGTACGTAAAGAGAAAAATCTGAGTGAACAAGTATTAAATCTACAATTGGCAGCAAAAATTAAGCTAAATGATAATACAGAAATTGAAAGTTTAATTGAAAGAGGTAGTTTTTCTCAAAATATTGATTTTAGACTGAATGCAGGTTATGGGATGATTGCTTTTGGATATGATCCAATAAGAGGTAGTAAAATTTTGTTACGTGAGCTGATAGAAACTAATTTTCAAAATAAAGAGGTAGGAAAGAACTATGTTCTCCAAACACTAGATTCGTTAAAAGATTATGATGATGAAAGAGACTTATCAAAAATATCAGGTTCACGTCATTACTATTACAAATTGATAGATGGAAAGAAAAAACTTGAAATACTTACGCTTCCTTTAGATTGGGATTGTGAAAATCTTGGTAAATATAAAATCATAAGGAATAATAGCAAAGAATATCGTCTCCTCCTACTTAAAAATGAGGGAGCAAATGTAAGAATTGGAAAAAGAACATATAAAATAGTTCAAAAAATTCCATTAAGTAGATTTGTTTACAAAAAAATGTTGCCACTTTGTATGGGGGACAACATTAGTAACAGCCCAATTAAGTCATTTACGATTGACAATGGAGACCTTTCAGAAGTTGTCACATTTATGGAAAGAGACAGCGAAGCAAAAAGTGAAATGTTAAAATTAATGGAAAAGTACAGTTATACAGGATGTATCCAAGACTTATGTAATGAAGACGAATTATTTAATTTTATTTATGCTTTCTATAATGATAATAATTTTGTTTTTAATTTAGGTCAAATTATTCCACAAGACATAAATAAAAAAATGCAATTAAGTATATCGAGTTTAATTTTTTTGCAGAAATATGAACTAGGAGACATTTTACCCTATTTTACTGAGCTATACATTGATTTAGATATATCAAAACGATTATCAGATATACTCAACAAAGAAATAGAACAAGGATATGATGTGAAAAAATTATCTGTAATTGAAGGTAGACCGGTAATTATTGAAAGAAGTGAAGAACAATTTCAGCAGCAGTTAGATTATTTAGATGAGATACTAGAACTAGTCTCTAAAGTAACGAATTGTAATGAAGCGGGGTTTATACATCCAGATTTTAAAAGATATTTTGGTTATGATGCCCACAGTATTCAAAGTGCTTATGATGCTTCAAACTTATTTATTGTAGAGGATTCTTTTATTCAAGATAGATGTAATGGGGTTAGTATTTTAGGAATGGTACATGAGTATTTTATCAATGTATCTCCGAATATAGAACGATACATTAATTTTCTTTTAGAATTACAAGAGGATAACAATATATATATTTGTTCTTTTGTTAATAAATTAGAAATTGCGAAAGATGTTATTGAATCTGATGATGTCAATGTATATAAAAAGTATTGTGAATGGATACTGAAACAAGTTAATATCAGCACAACTACATTAAATGAGAGAAAGTAAGGTACTAATCTATGGGAAAGTTGAAAATCAAAAACCATTACGTTCCTAAAGTATATCTTAAGCAATGGGCAACAGGAAATAAAGTATATGAATATAGGCTACTAGTTTCACATGAAAAGGTACAAAAATGGAATAGAGTCTCTATTTCCAATACAGCAACTGTGAATTATCTTTATCTTTACTTGGAGGAAGGAAAATTAAATGACGAAATGGAGAATTATTTTTCGGAAGAATTTGAGATGAAATATAGTAGTTTTATAGAAAAAGTAAACAATTATAAATCTCTAAATGATGTGGATTACGAGTATATCTCGAAGTTAGTGGTCGGACAATTTATTAGAACCTTGTCTGGATATTCTTGGGCGCAAAATATAGTACAAGAAACATTTCCAGAAATTGTTGAAGAATTGGTTAGAAAAATTGAAGAGAGGATGGAAACGAAAGGTAATCTACCCAAAAGAGAGTTAGAAAAAATTGATAAACTATTACCTTTGAAACTAGAAACGTTACAGGATCAAGAAGAAAATAATTTTTTAAAGGTAGAAACTTACGCAGGTAAATCAACTTGGTTGATGTCTATGAAACATTTGTTGGGGACGACCTATAAATCATTGATGGCTACTAGTTGGTGTATTTATGATGCGCCTGCTAATTTTTACTGGGCTACATCGGACGATCCTGTAATCCTCTTGAATTATTATGGTAAAGATGATTATGATTTTAAAGGAGGTTTTGGAAATATAGGTACAGAAATAATTTTTCCTCTTTCACCAAATAAATTACTCTATACCAAAATTGGAGATGAATTTGAGGAGTTATATGTAAAAGCAAGTTATTCAACAGCCAATTTGTTTCAAAAAATTATTGTAGAACATGCATTTTCTAAAGTATACTCCTCAGAAAAAAGCAAGATAGTTACTAAAATGAGAAAAAGAACTGTAGATGAGACAAAATATAAATCAGCGGATCAATCACTAAAAGATTTTCATGAAAACTATATTAATAAAGAAGTTCCCTATTTGATTGAAAATAAAGATTTATAAATATCATTATTAAGAAATTGGATTGCATTGAGAAAGTAATGGGTTTGATATTCATTCAAAATTCAAGCACTCGAACATGTCTTTAAGAGAACTTGCTGGCTATCTGGAATAGAGCCAGCAAATCTAAGTATTAACCGGTAATAGAAAGAAAAATCATTTAGAAAATATTGAACGGATTGCCGACAATAACTAATGTGAAAAATTGTTCTGTAATATTGTGAGAGCATAATGAATGTACTTTTGGTTGTTCAATTTCATTTTACAGTTCGTTCAAAAGAGTTTAACATATTAGTTAGCAGGACAGTTAGTCAAGATGAATGCATAGGAGGTTGTAATTTGTTATGAACAATAATTTGTATCTAATTATTGAATATATAAATGATAACCTTTTGTTTGGTAGTAAGGTTAGAATAGAAGAAATCGAAAGCCTTTTCAAAAAATATTCTATAGCAAATGAAGAAAAAAAGATTGTATATAAGGAATTAGAGTCTCTAAATATAGAAGTTATTGAAACTAGATCGTCATTCAAAGAAAAAATAGATATACTGTTTAGTACTATTGGAGAAAAAAAAGAGTTTAGAGAGAGTGAGCTATTAGACTGGTTTGTAACTGAAAGAATTAATTTAGACATGCAAAAACTAGTTAGAAAAGTCATAAATAGTGAAGGATTTTCTCTTATTAATGACATACCCAAGAAAATAGGTGTTGAAAATTTAGGATTTTTAAATGACTTAGATTTTACCAACCTAGATAGTGTGTTGGATGATGAGTCTTTTAATGCTGAAGTTGAAAATTTTAAGGCTGTTATCGATAAAAGTCATAATTTAGATTATTTAATCGAACTTCACTCGAATAGTGTGAATGCAGGTAAAAAAACGGAAGCACTGGATAATCTGGTGAAGGCAAATAGGCAACTAGTTTGGAAGATTGCAGCTAAGTATTCGCGATTTGCTACAGTTTCATTTGATCTTAATGATATGTATCAAGTGGGAATGCAAGGTTTAATGAAAGCAGCAGAGAAGTTTGATGCGAGTATGGAATACCAATTTTCTACATATGCAACTTGGTGGATAAGGCAAGGAATAACTCGTGGTATCTCTAACTACAGCACGACGATAAGAATTCCTGTCCATATGCGTGACAAAATCGTAAAGATATCAAAAATTGAAAATGATTTTTGGAATCATGAAGGAAGAGTGGTATCACTAGAAGAATTGGCTAAAATTCTGGAAGTTTCAACAAAAGAAGTTCAAGATATGAAGTTTTATAAAGAAATTGGCAAACTGACTAGTTTGGATACACCGATCGGATCAGAAAAAGATAGTTATCTAGGTGATTTTATCCGTGATGATAAAAATCAATCTCCAGAGGAATATATGATGGAGAAAGCTCTAAAAGATGAGCTGAGTGAAATAATGGATTCAAATTTGAAAAAAAGAGAAGCAAGGATTCTCAAATTTAGATTCGGATTGGTGGATGGAAAACAGCATACTCTTGAAGAAATAGGACAAGTCGAAAAAGTAACTAGAGAAAGGATTAGACAAATTGAAAGCAAAGCTCTTAGAAAATTAAAAAAACAACAGATTTTAGAAAGGTTGAGAAATTTTTATTATGATGGAGAATAAAATAAAAAACATTATTTCGGAAACTGGGAAAGCGATAATCATTCTAAAAGGATTTGATACAGCGGAATTGAGTAGGAAAAACAAATATTTTTCTTTTGATATTGAGTATTTTGATAAAGTTGATTTATCAACTTTACGGGAAATTGTTGTGGATGAAGTAATTAATAATCGTGAGTTTGATTCAGATTATAAATGGATGACTATTGAGGAATATCAACTTTTTAAAGAACATGCAGTCATAAATAAAATGCCATATATAATATTAGAAAATAGTTTGTATGACAAACAATTTCCTTTCCGAAATACGCTATCGAACGTTGAAAATGTATATCACTACTTGTATTATCAAGAAGATAATGAGTTAGAGCCGGAACAAGAGAAACTATTAGAAAATGTTTCTTTCTTTTATGGACAAATCAATTACTCTAAGCAAAGCAGTAATTATTTTGTTACCTATCCAGAGCTTGAAGAGGATATTGATATTTTCTTATTCTATGAAGAGGAACCTATTGATGTAAATTACTCTGATAATTATCCACAAGAAGATGTACAGAGAATAGAACTATCTGACGATGAAATTCCTTTTCTTGATCTAGAAGAGGATATGTTGATCTCGAAGAGTAGTAAAAATATCATTTTTGTTTTGTCTGGATCTCCTGAAACCCTGCCTAACAGATATCTTGAAAGGCTGAATATTTTATCAAAACTTACTGAGTGCAATATACTTTTCACTACTCTCTCCATCCGTAGACAAGTTATTGAAAATGAAAATAGCTATTTAGACATTCTTAAAGATGTTTATGATTATCAGGAATTTCGTGATTTAGCTTTTTATAAGAATATAGAAAGTCACTCAAAAGAAACAATTAATATCTCACAAGTCCAGATAATTGATGATATCGTCACTCAGGCAGAAAAGGCAATACATGGGGAAAATTTTAGAGATGTATATATTACAGCATCTACTGGTGCGGGGAAATCCGTAATGTTTCAAATACCTGCATTCTATTTAGCACAGAAATTTATTGATAATAAACCACTGACTCTAGTAATTTCTCCTTTAATTGGTTTAATGAATGATCAAGTAGAAAATATGAAGAGCAAAGGAGTAGACTCATCGGCAACTATAAATGGAAATACACCTCCATTTGAAAAAGAAAAGATTATAGAAAGGGTTCAAAAACAAGAAATTGATGTTCTCTATTTATCTCCAGAGACATTACAGGCACGAAGTGATATAACAATGCTTATTGGAGATAGAAATATTGGAGTAGTAATAATTGATGAAGCACACATTGTCACTACATGGGGTAAATCATTTCGTGCAGACTACTGGTATCTAGGAATTTATCTTGCTAAGTTAAGAAAAAAGTATAAATTTCCGATTGTAACGTTTACTGCCACCGCTATCTATGGTGGGCGTGAAGATATGTATCTAGATACTAGAAATAGTTTGAATATGATAAGCCCAATATCGTATTTCGGAGATGTCAGGCGCGATGACATATTTATGAATGTTAGAAGTAGTGAAAAAGATCTTGATAAAGAAGGACGTGATTATAGGAAAACTAAAAATGTATTAGCTTTAAAACATCTACAGATGGCTAAGAAAAAGAAACAGAAAACGCTACTTTACTTTCCTACAGTTCGATTGCTAATTGACTTCTTTAATTTTGTTGCTCTAAATGAACCAGAAATTGCTAAAAAGGTTGGAAAGTATTATGGTACTCTCCAAAAGGAAGAAAAAGATGAGGTTTTTTCAGAATTTAAGTCGGGAGAAATGCACTTTGTTTTAGCGACAAAAGCATTTGGTATGGGAATAGACATTCCAGATATAACTAATGTGTATCATTATGCTCCTACTGGAAATGTTGTGGATTATATTCAAGAGATAGGTCGTGCTTCTCGTGATAAATCAATAGTATCACATGGCTTTGGCATGATTGATTTCCTTTCAAAAGATATGAATGAAGTAAAACAGTTGTATGGAATGTCGGCAATAAAGAAAACACAGATTCTTGAAGTTATGAGAAAAGTATTATTGATTTATAAAGAAAAGGGAAATAATCGAAATTTGGTCGTAAGCCCAGAGGATTTTAAGTACATTTTTGTACAAAATAGTCGGGATGAAAATTCTTTAGATAATAAAGTTAAAACAGTATTACTAATGATTGAAAAAGATTTTTCCTCGCCTAATAAATTAGGTTACTCGCCTTTTGTTGCGCGACCAAGAAGTTTATTCGGAAATGATTTGATTTTTGTCAACTCTGATTTGGAATCTCAGTTTATTAAATCAAGACTTGGAAAATTCTTCATAAAAAAATTCGACTTGGTAAGCAAAAATTATTCAGCTGTTTATCAGGTGAATCTTAGCGGAATTTGGGAAAAGTACTATAAAACAATGTCCTTTCCAAGTTTCAAATTTGCTTTGTTCAATCAAGAAGAAAGAGAAAAATTGCACCATAAATACTTATTTTCTAAATTTGTTTATACTACTGGTGTTGAAGTATCACTAAATAATGACATATCTGTAGAAAATCTTATTTCACAGTATAAGATTATTCTTAACTCTTTTGAAGATTTTATTAATCAGAAAAAAATTTTAGGGAGTCAATTTACTGTGGTTGATTTAGGAAATCATTTTATGAAGGCATTGAAAATTGCAGATAAGTTTGATGCCAGAGCATTCGCACAGACAATTATTAATTCTGCCTTTGAATTTGGGAAAATAAAAGAGATTAAGTTCATATCAGAACGTGCTAGTGGTAATACAAATAATCAAAGCTATATCATAAATCAAGATGGTGATATTTTCACACAATTTATCATTCGTTCAATATCTAGTGCACTTAAGCCTAATGATAATTTTGTTAGTGGGGATGGGAAAGTTACATCTTTTCACTTTAGATCACGTGGAGACGATTTAGATGAAAAGATTGCAGCACTTGGTATAGGTGAAGCTAGAAAAATGTTGAGTTATCAGGTTGTTGGTGGAAATAATCCTCAAATTTATTTACGTATGAACTCTGTATATCCACTAGAGAAAGCAATCAAACAGGGAGATTTTTATCAAAATAGTATTTTACAAGATGTTCAAGAAAAGCATAACACTAGTGTTGAAATGCTGAAATACCTATTTACGAAAGAACAGCCTGAGTCAAATGCACAGGAAAGAATTTTGAATTATTCAAAATGGTTCTGGGATAATATAGAGGACTATTTTATGGGAGTTCTTCCTAATGAAGTAAAAAACACTTTATCGAAGAGATCCAAAAATTAAGACAGTTTTTAGAGTGGGCAAAAGGTCGTTATTAGTTTGATATACTATTATTTCGGCTCGCATATTTTTTATTTGAAAAATTGACACCATTGCTTTAAAAAAATTGAAGACCAATGAAATTTTGAAATGTGAATCACGCTGTATCCGTTGTTATCAAAGGTCTTTGAAGCTCATTCAAAAACCAAGCAATCGAACCAGGTCTTAAGAAAGCCCGTAAAGCTTTACAATTGTCAAAATGTTAATATGTTTTATATATCAATATTTCAGACGTTTCGCAAATTAGTTTACGAAACGTCTTTTTTAGATGTTCAATGAGCTTGAGAAAAGGAAAACTATAGCGACTATATCAGAAGATATTAGTCGCTATAGTTTTTTCCTTGTTGTTTCAACAACTAAACCTACCCCCTAACTTTACTTTTAGCTTTTAAAACTTCAACTTGCTTTTCCAAGGCAGCTGCACGAACCAAAAAATCTTCATAAAATGCAGCAAAAACATAAGAATTAGCATGAAACTCTCTAATAATTCTTTTCTTATTTAAGGGAACTCCTTTATTTTCAAAAAAATCATTTAGCAAAGACAGTGTTTCTTTCCATGAGTGGATCTGATCGATCGTATCATTCAAATGATGCATATCCTGATACGATATTTCTTTAATCGGTTGGATATTTTTTGTAGTAATTTTTTTTTTTGTCATTTTAGCAGTCATATTTTCTCCTCCTTTTATTCTGAAAAAACCAAAACCATGTCTATATAAACAACAATATATTTATATTCTACTATATCATGTCTATATAGACAACGTTTTTTTGATGGATTGGAGGTAATTAAATGCTTGAGGAAAATACTGAACAAAAGGTTGAAGTGTTGATAAATGATTTATTAGCAGAGAGAAATATGTCTCTACGAGAACTTGCACGTTTATCGGGAATAGAACCATCAAATTTAAGTAATCTTGCAAATGGTAAGAGAAAAAGAGTTTATTTAGAGCACATAGAAAGAATCGCTGATGCTTTAGATATTGACGATATATCAAAAATCATTAGACTAACCAAAAATGCTACTAAAAAATAATTTCTCGTCTTGATTTTATTCCAGACACTTTCCAAAATCGGAAAGTGTCTTTTTCATTTGTACCAATTTCAACACAATGTTTTTAAAAGTATTCATAAGGGATTTTATTATTACACAAGTGTTATTGTTATGAATCTCCATGTTTGGTAAACTTTTGTATAGAACTAAACTTTATGTAAAGGAGTAAAGACATGTTTTTAACTAGCGAATATTTAGAAAAGAAGCAAAAGTATACTACCTTAAAAACTGAGCTATCCACTGCGTTGACCGAACATTCTTCTTACTTAGAACAATTGGAAACAGCGATCACATCTGCTGAAGGTAAGTTTAGTGGTGTTTCTACCAGCAATGGAATTCCTAATCAAGATACACTAGATAAAGCAAGTGAATTGGTGGAGAAACTGCAGTCATTAAGTAAAAAAATAAAAAGCCGCAACGATAGTATTTCAGATGGAGTTACAACAGCGGGGAACAAAGCACAGCATTATGGCGATCTTTATACCGCAGAGAAACAGCGTGAAGAGGATCATTACAAAGAAGTTGCTAGGCAAGCATTAGAAAAAATCAATCGACAGCAAGAAGCTCTTAAGAACCATGAGATCATTCCAAGATAACTAGAGAGAAAGGAGAGAATAGTATGGGAAATGTTGATATAAAATCAGGTGGACTTTCAGAAGTTATCAGCAGCGCAGCAGAAGCAGAAAGTGCGATGAGCGCTTCTTTAAATGTGGCTAAAAAACTTGTATCCAGCAGCAATGGATATGATCAGACTTGGACAGGAGAATCCAAAAACAGTTACCTGATGTATTTAGGCATTGTTAGTCAATATCATGAAGACTTGGCGAAGTGTGTCAAAAGTTATAAAAAAGCAGTCACGGAATTACAAAAAGATATTGATTCGTTTGATTCGTCTGAAATGGGCGAGATACGAGGGATTTAGGAGGAGCGTATGGCGATTTTTTCTGAAGAGGAATTGTTGGTATTGACGGATATGGTCGGACAGGTGGAATTATTCGGTGTGCCGCAATTAACAGCACATCGAATGAATCAGATAACGGCTATTCCAAAAGGGATCGAAAGGTTAGAAGAAAAAGGGTTGCTGGCAGCGGGAAAGCTTACCAAAAAAGGCTTTTTAGTCGCTTCTTTGATCGAACGATATGTTCAATCGGAAATGTATATCTGTTTAGATAAAACCTATTACGTAGCGACTGGCGAGCAGGCGATCGTGTTAAAAAGGGAAGAAGCAGGCTATCAGTTGACGATCGAAGAACCGGAAACATTTTTGGGACAAGTCCTTGTGGAGTACAGTATTTTTCGCAGAGAAGGTACAGAAGAGGAAAAAGAATTTCGCTCAAGACGGGCGCGTTTGACTTTAGAAGAGTTGCAGAAACAAGGAATAGAGGCAGCACTTGTACTTGGAAGTGTTCATAAACGAGAGCAAGAATTGATGAAAAGTGAGTATGCTCTATTGCTGTCGCAAGGCGTTTTATATCGATTAGACAGTGAAGGATTAAAGCGAATCAGTCAATTCTGGGTCAATAAATGGCTCGTCGATCAGTTGCAGATTTCGTATGAGGTGCCAGAAGATAAAAGGAAAGAGCGGGTGAGTTGGTTTGACAGATAAAATCACGGTCGATCCTGGTGAATTATCAGGGATCACAGGTCAGCTTCAAACAGTGATCGATGAACTAGAGTCATCCTATAATGCATTACAAAATATCACAGGAAGTGAGTATTATGTGGAAGGCTTAGCGCAAGGCCAGGTCGGGCTTTTTAGCATCGTGACTGTACGTATGGAGGAATTGATTTCTCATTATTCACGATTGCAGGAGTATGTGACTTATGCAGGAGAAACCTTTGTGGAGTTAGATCGATCCGTCAGTAGTGATATAAAATCAAAAGGAAAATAGATATGAGCTATTCAGTATAGGAAAAGAGGGTAGGTATGAAAGATGTAAAGTTTAAAACTGGAGAATGGAGTTCAATAGTCAATGGCGTAAGTGAGCTAAAGGACGTTGATATCATCACTTTGGTTCAAGAGCTTGGAACGATCACGAATGACGCTAAGGATGCCTGTGATCGATATGACGTAGATAATGCGATCGATATCGAATCCATGGACGGTGTGCTGATGGATGATTTAGATGAGCGGATCGCCAAATTGGCACAAAAGACTTTTAAAATACAAGACACACTTCCAGCGGACATCGATCAGCCATTTTATGATTCAATGGACTCACTGATAGAAAAGCTAAGCAACATGAACATCATGGGCTATGAAACGATGGCAAGAGGATCTTTTTCTAATGGAGTAAATAGTGCGGGTGTAGCAATGCCCAAAATGAAAGTAACGTTAGAAGATTTATTAGGAAGCAGTTCTCCGCTTACTGATTATCTTCGTGTAGAATATGATAAAATGAAACAAGAAATCGGTGATGTCAGCTTCGAAGATTATCAGAAGATGGCATTTGCAGATACGTCGTTTGATTATTATTCAAGAAATGAAAAAGTGAAGGATCTGGCTGTTACTGTAGTAATCAATGGCGCGGTACTTGTCATTGGAGGCATGCTGCCATGGCAGTTGATGGTGGCTTTGGGTTTGACCTCTGGGGCGAAAAATGTCAGTGATGCTTGGCGTGGAAAAGATTTGTTTACAGGGAAGGAATTGTCTACAGGCGATCGAATCTTACGTGGCTTGTCTGGGATAGCAGATTTAGCATTGGCAGGATATGGAACGTATAAAGGGCTTAAACCTTTGAAAGGGACGAATAAGGTTGTTGTTTCGGAGAAAAGCAGTGGAACAAAAGGTACTAAAATAAAGAGAAGCCAAACTGAGCTAGATGATTTGGCGAGAGATCCATCTCATGGGGGAAGTATCACTGATGGAGCCAAATTAGAAAAAGAGATTGGCTTAGCGCTAGAAGAACGAGGTGACCTAGGTCATATTGTAAGAGATACGACTGCGAATCGGGGTGCAGAATTTATTGATGTAACGACAGGAAAAAAATATGATGTAAAAAGTTTTGTCTCTTATCCGAACGGACATACTTCTCCTAAAAAAGGAGCTTTTACCGTTGAGAATGCGATGATGAATATCAATAAAGAAGTAAAAAGAGGGCATGATGTAATCATCAACACAACTAATTTAACTTCTGAACATAGGGCTATGTTAATCAATGAGTTAAAAAGCAAAGGTTTAATTGATAAAATTATATTTTATCCATAGTACAAGGAGGACGGACTAGTGAAAATTGATATTGATGAAAAAATAAGGTCCCACGAAAGTTATATTCAAACATTAGGAAAAAAAGGTGAAAAACTTATTTTGGATGAAGTTACTTTTAAAGAGATAGAGTTTAAAGATGTTGATTTATCAGAAAGCTTTCTGACGGCTTGTTCTTTTGAGGGGATGAAATTAGAAGGAGTAGATTTTTATAGAGCCAGTTTATATTCATCTGTTTTTTCCTTTACTCATATTAATCAAGGCTCATATGTGAAAAGTAAAGCTGACTATACTTCGTTTGTTAAGGCAACTATTAGTGAAACAAATTTTGCCAAAGCTGAGCTAACCGAAAGTGATTTTTCTGAGGCTATCATAAAAAATAGTACTTTTATATCAGCGGACTTAAGGGAAGCCGACTTTACGAATTCTTTTTTAGAAAATATAGATTTTGAATTAACAAATATTGAAGAAACAATTTTTAAAGGAGCTACTTTTAAAAATATTATTAATTTAGATTTAGCAATGGTTGAATCAATTAATATTGGGACTGTGGAAGAACCTGTAATCTTAGAAGAAGAACTTGCAATTCAATGGATAATGAACAATGTTGATGAGTAAAAAGTGAAGCTATTTTTTTCTTATTACCGTCGTATTCTAAAAGAGAGTGGAATATTTTACTACTCTCTTTTTTAGTGTAACAAAATTATTTTCAGAGAGAAAAAATAGACTAAGCTCAATCGCTTTATGATTCAATGACTAATACTTTGAAATAGATAGCTGATGGTGGCTTTGGGTTTGACCTCAGGGGCGAAAAATGTCAGTGATGCTTGGCGTGGAAAAGATTTGTTTACCGGGAAAGAATTGTCTACAGGCGATCGAATCTTACGTGGCTTGTCTGGGATAGCAGATTTAGCATTGGCAGGATATGGAACGTATAAAGGGCTTAAACCTTTGAAAGGGACGAATAAGGTTGTTGTTTCGGAGAAAACTAGCGGGGCTAATGTTGGTAAGAACTTACAAAATCAATCAAAAAATCTGAGAAATAATCTAGATGATTTTATAAAAAACTATAAAAATTCTGATGAGTACCTAAACTTGTCTAATTCACAAAGAAAAATAGTTAATCGTAAATTAGATAGATTAGGAAAAGGAAATGTTGCAACAGCTGAAGTTGATATTCCTGGATTAAAAAAAGATTTTAAAGCTCATAGCCAAGTACATTCTAATGATTCATTAGGATACATGGACGATTTTTCAATTGCACCAAGCGAAAAAGATAGAGTTTTAAAAAATTATGTTGAAGATGGTTATCCAAGATATAATGATACAGAAGCTAAAATATTAGAAGATATAGCGTCTAAGATAAAAGACCCTAATATAAAAGGAGAAATTAATCTGTTTTCAGAATTAGATTGTTGTCAAAGTTGTACAAATTTGATACTAGAGTTTAGAAAAAAATATCCTAATGTTAATATAAATGTAATGACAAATAATACTTTGAAATAAATGAAGGGAGTTTTTATCTTGAAAGAAAATTTACCAACTTATGATGATATAGTTGAGGCTGTTCAACTAGATTTGGATGAATATGTTAATGAGGATGGGTTAACTATTGCACAAGCAAGTGCAAAAATTCTTGAAGAAGAGTGGCAAGATATTAATGAAGATGAACGTGTAAAATATTCATATCTGCTTACTTTAGCATTGGATGGAATTAAACAAAAACAACTTTCTGATTTTTTGTACGACAAACTTGAATTTTATGGTAATAACATTCTAAAAATGGATAATAATGAATCAAGTCAATTAAAGCAAGATTTTCTAACATATCAAGAGAAACTAAAAGAACAAAATTTTGATATGATAGAAACTAGTGTTAATACTAAGTCGAGAGTTGATTATATTCTTAATCAAAATCAGTAAAATAAAAAAGACAATTTACTATTCAGTTTACCGTCGGATAGTAAAGTCTTGACTAACGGTATCAGTTTTTTACGCTACTGATACCGTTTTTCGTATATGAAATAAAAGCTATCTCCGGAGATTACCAGAATATAGAACGTATAAGGTGCTAAAACCTTTGAAAGGGACGAATAAGGTTGTTGTTTCGGAGAAAAGCAGTACTACTAATAAACTATTAAAGTCTGATTTATTAGACGAACTTTCAAAAAGTGGTGTAAAGTACAATCCGGATGATGTGGTTATGGTAACAAAGAATATTGAAAAAGATTTATTGTGGTTAGAATATGGAAATAGTAAAGCTGGATTAAACCATGTTGAAATTCGTCATGCAGCTGATTTTTCTAAACGAGGTATTAAGAATATTCCAGAGTTTATCTATGATATGCTAAAAAATAAACCTGTGAGCATTGTAGAATCTTCAAGGGGGATGAATGCTACTTACTTAGTGAATGGGAAAAAATATCTAATTGCCTATGGAAAGAATGGATTTATTGTTTCTGTATATCCAATTTAATTTTATTTAGAAAGAGAAGTGAATAGATTATGTTTGAAGTAACCGCTATAGATGAACGGATAATGGACAGAGATGTTTATTTAAGAAATGTTGTGACTGGAAAAAAGGAAGAATGTTTTGATAACTCAATAGGTTATAGTGATGATAACAATTTCTTGTTTATGGAAATTGGATCAAAGTACGAGTGTAAAATTTTATTAATCGGTGATCAGAAAAAAGAAGAAAATGATGAAACATATAAATTGTTTTTTGCAGAAGATAGATTAACAAAGATTGGTAATTACAAATTTTTAAAAGTTTATTTAGATAAAGAAGAATATTATATTTTGGCGGATAAACTATTTTTAAGTGATGAAGATGAATATATTTTGTTTGATTTCTTTCGAAAAGATCTATTAGAAGTTGATGGACATATTTCTCCAATGTTTGTTAATTAGCAAAAACATAGTCTCAAGTCTTTTAATAAAAGCATTAATTTGCTCTAAACAAAACGGCACTTTATTATCTGATAACAATCAGATAATAAAGCTTTGAAGATAATACTAAAGCTAACTAATTAAGCGAATAATAGCTATAGCGGTATCAGTTTTTTCGTCACTGATACTGCATTTTCGTATATGAAATAAAAACAGTGATGCTTGGCGTGGAAAAGATTTGTTTACCGGAAAGGAATTGTCTACAGGCGATCGAATCTTACGTGGCTTGTCTGGCTTAGCAGATTTAGCATTGGCAGGATATGGAACGTATAAAGGACTTAAACTTTTGAAAGGGACAAATAAGGTTGTTGCTTCGAGGGAGGGAAGTAGTTATAAGATACCTGATATTGAAATAACAAATCCTTTATCTAAAAGAAATATTAAACATATACAAACAAGGCATAATGTTAATTCTATAAAGTCTCAAGCAGACTATCTGTCAGATACTCAATTGGCTGAAAAATTAAAAGATCAATCTTTTTTCAATTCTAGATGGACTACTAATGAAATAACAAACTATTCAGAAATAGCATATAATGATTTGTTGAAACAAGGCAAAAAAGGTGGACTATTTGAATACGTTATAAATGGAGAGAAGCTTAATGTTTATATTCATAATGACGGGACGTTCGGAAGTGTATATGGAAATTATCAGTATTCTGTTCAAGATATAAGGAATATGATGAAGTAAAGGAGAAGAGACATGTTTGAATTAAAATATAAAATATTTAATGATTTGGATGATGATTTAGAAGGAAACGAATTTTATGGGGAAAATGGCTATTTTCAATTGCTAGCAGGACATAGTGAATATGGGTTTTATCTTGATAAAGAAGTAGATGTTATGTCTGTATCAATCTATTGGTGGATGAGATATTTTGTAGAAGCTACTTTAAAGTTAGAAAACATGAATGTGGTGTATATTAGTGATATAGAAACTCCGAAAATATGGATTGAATTAACAAAAGTGGGTAGTGAAAAAATGACTGTCAGAAAAATTGAGGCTCTAAAAAGAGAAGGCTCTTCAGCAGTAGAGTCAGATGTAGAGATTGAAAAAATTGACTGGGAAGAAAAAATTGATGTAAGAGAATATACACCAGCAATCATTAAATCATGCAGTGACTATCTAAATGATTTAAGAATATTAAATACTAAAGAAAATGTTTATATTCAAGAATTGGAAGAACTACTAAAACAATTAAAAAAAGCGAATGAGATTTAAATATGTTCTCTTCAAAATAAAAAAGGTTATAAGTGACACTGCCTTTTTTTGGTATGTAATACTTGCTAATAGAAAAGCTAAGCAACATGAACATCATACGCTATGAAACGATGGCAAGAGGATCTTTTTCTAATGGAGTAAATAGTGCGGGTGTAGCAATGCCCAAAATGAAAGTGACGTTAGAGGATCTTTTAGGAAGCAGTTCTCCACTTACAGATTATCTTCGTGTAGAATATGATAAAATGAAACAAGAAATCGGTGATGTCAGCTTCGAAGATTATCAGAAAATGGCATTTGCAGATACATCGTTTGATTATTATCCAAGAAATAAAAAACTAAAGAATCTGGCTACTATCATGGTAGTTGATCGCAGGCTTCGACTTAACTGCTGCTATGAAAAAAGTCACCACTAACATAAGTTTTCTTGTTTAGCAAAATGAATTTCTAAAAAAATGTTGACGCTTTCTTTAAAGTGAGATATAATCGAACCAACTTAATACAAGGCGTGTTACTACGTAATAGTAGGCATAACCGAATTGAATCAGCTCTTTTTTGGGTTGATTCGGTTCGGTTTTTTTTGTTAAAAAATGGAGGCGGAAAAAATGGATGAAAAAAATGTAGCAAAAGAAATTTTGGAAAATGTTGGGGGAGCGAACAATGTTTCACATTTAGAACACTGCTCTACAAGATTGAGATTTACGTTAGTTGATGATAGTAAAGTGGACGCAGAAGCGATCAAAAAAATCTCTGGTGTGTTAGGAATCACGCAAACAGCTCAAACACAAGTCATTATTGGTGGTGCAGTGGTGGAAGTTTATCGCGAGGTCGAAAAACTCCTTTCAGGAATTCAAGTAGATACAGAAAAGGGGTCTAAGAAAAGACCAAAATGGCAAGATGTCATTTTAGACTTCGTTATTAGTATTTTTCAACCCTTGATTCCAGCGATCGCTGGCGGAGGTATTTTAAAATCACTATTGATGCTACTAAATCTAATTGGGGTGTTAGATAAAACAACATCGACTTATCAGATTTTGACATTTGTAGGAGATGCACCCTTATACTTCCTGCCTTTATTGGTAGCGATCACAACAGCGAACAAGCTGAAGGTAAATAGTTTAGTCGCTGTCTCAGCTGTAGGTGGTTTGTTGATCCCTGGATTGACTGCACTGATTACTGAAGGAACGACTTTGGCTGGTTTGCCAATTCAAAACATCAATTATGCGTATCAAGTTTTTCCTGCAATTCTTTGTGTGATCAGTTATTCGTTTTTGGAAAAATTCTTTACCAAGATCAGTCCTAAGGTGATTAGAAGTTTCTTTGTTCCGATGATGTCATTATTGATTGTCGTGCCATTGACATTATTGGTGCTCGGTCCTATTGGATTTACGTTCGGTCAAGGGTTTGCAAGTGTGATCATGACAGTTTTTGCTCGGTTTGGCTGGATCGCAGTAGCTTTGCTGGCAGCTTTCTTACCTTTCATGGTAGTAACAGGGATGCATAAAGCAATGATTCCATATGTTATCACTTCTTTAGGTGAGACAGGAAAAGAACTAATTTATAATGCAGCCTCATTAGCTCATAACATCGCAGAAGCCGGAGCATGTTTTGCGGTAACGATTCGTTCGAAAGATAAAGGTTTGAAAGCAACAGCTGTTTCTGCTGGTATTTCTGCTCTTTTTGGAATCACTGAACCAGCTTTGTATGGTGTGACTATTTTGCATAAAAGAGTATTGTACGGTGTAATGTTTGGTAGTTTGATCGGTGGAGCGACATTAGGCCTTCTAAGTGTGGAAGCATATGTTGCCGTTGGACCTGGGATTGCCAGTTTATCAATGTTTATTTCTGAAACTCTGCCTAACAATCTGATGTACGCAGTGATCGGTTTAGTCGTATCTTTCGTAGCTTCATTTGCTGCAGTTCTTGTTTTATGGAAGGAACCAGCTACAGCTGGAGCACAAGAAAATGAAACAAATGAAATAGACTTTAATGCGCCGGTTGAAGGGCAAATGATCCCTCTATCAGACGTGAAGGATGACGTCTTTGCTAGTAAAATGTTAGGCGATGGTGTTGCGATCATACCTACGAAAGGTGAATTATACGCACCAGCTAATGGAACGATCAAAATGATTTATAACACGAAACATGCACTAGGTATGCAGACAGACGAGGGCATTGAGATATTATTTCATATTGGTATAGATACAGTGAACCTGGGCGGAAAGTATTTTGAAAGCTTTGTTTCAGAAGGTCAGAAGGTTACGCAAGGGGATGTGTTGATCAAATTTGATCTTTTAAAAATCAAAGAGGCTGGATTTGATCCAACAACCATCATCGTGATTACGGAGCCTAAGAATGTCAAGTTCAATCTAGTTTCTGAGGAACAAGTGACTAAAGAAGAAAAAATATTCGTTATTGAAGGGAAAGAAGAAAATGCCATTGCGTAAAGATTTTTTATGGGGCGGTGCGATTGCCGCAAATCAAGTGGAAGGTGCTTGGAATGTAGATCAAAAGGGGATGTCTGTAGCAGATGTAGCAACGTTTAAACCTACTATTGACGTAAAAGACTATAAAGCACATAATACTGTAACGAGTGATATGATCCAACAAGCGCGAAAGGATTTAGAGGTTGAATGGTATCCTAAACGTAGAGGTATCGATTTTTATCATCGGTATAAAGAAGATATTCAGCTTTTTGCAGAGATGGGCTTCAAAGCATTGAGAATCTCTATTGCTTGGACTCGTTTATTCCCTACGGGGGAGGAAACAGAGCCTAATGTTGCTGGTATTGATTTTTATAAGAATGTTTTCAAGGAATTGAAGAAGTATGGAATTGAACCGATCGTTACATTATCTCATTACGAAATGCCATTAGCTTTATCGGAAAAGTACAACGGTTGGGTAGATCGTAAGTTGATCGATTTTTTTGTTCATTATGCGGAAGTTTGTTTTAAAGCGTTTGGTGAATATGTGACTTACTGGTTGACCTTTAACGAGATCGATAGTGTGGGACGACATCCATTTACAACGGCTGGGATCGTTGAAGACAAGTGTATCGGATATTCTTTAGAAGAGGCAGTCTATCAAGCGCTTCATCACCAATATGTTGCAGCAGCTATTGCCACTAAATTATGTCACGAGTTGATTTCTGGAAGCCAAATGGGATGTATGCTGACGAAATTGACGACGTATCCTAATACGTGTAAACCAGAAGATGTCTTGCTTTCTTTAGAGAGTAACTTAAACAATTATGCTCATGCAGATATTCAAATTTTTGGTGAATATCCAACATTGTACAAGAAACATTTGGAGAACAAAGGAATCATCATTACAAAAGCGGCGGAGGATGATAAACTATTAAGAGAACACACCGCAGATTATTTAGCTTTTAGCTACTATATGTCACGAACTGAATCATCTGATCCATCTTTGGAGCAAACATCAGGGAACACGATCATGGGAGTAAAAAATCCATATCTTCCTTCGACGGAATGGGGATGGCAGATCGATCCAGTCGGGCTAAAAATATCGCTTCTTGAGTTGCAGGATCGTTATAATGTACCGTTGATCATTGTTGAAAATGGAATGGGAGCTAAAGATGAAGTTACTTCTGATGGGAAAATACACGATAGCTACCGTATCAGCTACTTAAGACAACATATCAAAGAGATTCTTGAAGCAGTGGAAGCTGGGGTGGATCTGTTTGGCTATACTAGCTGGGCACCAATCGATTTGATTAGTGTTTCAACCTCTCAAATGAGTAAGCGTTATGGGTATATCTATGTTGATCAGGATGACTTAGGAGAAGGAACGTTGGAAAGGATAAAGAAAGATTCGTTTTTCTGGTATAAAAAAGTAATTGAAAGCAATGGCAGTATCTTAGATTAGGAGAGTGTCGGATGATCATCAAAAAAATACTAAATCCCAATACGATCTTAGCGGTGGACAGTGAACAGCAGGAGTATGTTTTTTTTGGCAAAGGCATCGGCTATAGTCGGAAAATCGGGCAAACGGTCGATGATGAGGATGTAAACCGAGTATTCATACCTGTCGATAACCAACAAATCCAAGAATATTTACGCTTATTCGATTCAATTCCAGCTGTTTATTTTGACATTACGCAACAAATCATCAAGAGAGCAGAAGAACTCCTAGGTACAAAATTAAATACAAGTATTTTCTTCACCTTAAGCGACCACTTAAATTTTTCGATCGAAAGACATAAAAAAGGATTGAATATCCTCAATCGTGTATATTGGGAAATAAAAAACTACTATCCGACAGAATTTTCGATAGGGGAATACGCCCTAAAGCTACTAAAAAAAGAACTAGGTCAAATACTACCGCAAGAGGAAGCGGCGAATATCGCTTTTCATATCATCAATGCACAAACTGTAGATTCTTCAACAAGTAAAGGGATGGAGTACGCAAAACTGGTCGGTGGAATATCAGATATTGTCAAGTATGAGTTGAAAATTGATTTTGATCGAGAAGATGTTCATTATCAACGTTTCATTACTCATTTGAAATTTTTTGTTGAACGTTATTTTGAAGGGAAAATGATCACAGAGGATGATTCTGGATTATTTGAGCAGATAGCACAGCTATATCCAAAAGCGTTGACAGTTGCTTTCAATGTCAAAGATTATGTAGAAATATTGAACACAGATAAGGTCACGAAAGAAGAGATAGCTTATTTAACTGTTCATATCAATCGATTGATGAGTAATAAAAAGATAGATGAAGTATAAAGAATAGTAGGTATAAAGGAGATTTTCATTGATTAAGACTTCTGAGCCTGCCGTTTATTCGTTCTTACAGGGATTGGATCGTAACTCTTAGAGTTATGTTCCGATCCTTTTTTTCATTCATTTATTGTAGTTTTAGGATTATTTACCCTTAACTACTTGATTCTTTTGCAAGATATGCTATTATATGTTTAGACATATATGTCTAAACACGAAAAATAAGGAGAGAAATCATGAATAAATACACGTTGGTTACAGGCGCATCTTCAGGAATAGGAAAGGCTTTTGCGGAGTATTACGCAAAAGAGAAAAAGAATTTGATTTTGATTGCTAGGTCAGAAGAAAAATTATCTGATTTGAAGCAACAATTAGAAAAACAGTTTAAGGTAAAGGTACAAACATTTTCTTTCGATTTATCTGAACAAAAAAGTCCACAAGAAATTTATCGTTTGGTTCAAAAACCGGATGTATTTGTTGAGACACTGATAAACTGCGCAGGATATGGTTTAAGTGGTGCTGTAAACGAGTTGAGTTATGAGAATCAACATAATCAAATAAATTTGAATGTCCTTTCGTTATTTGATCTAACAAAACTCTTTCTAGAGCCTATGTTAAAAAGGAATACGGGAACCATCATCAATGTCGCATCGACTTCCGGGTATCATCCTATACCGAATATGGCAGTATATGCTGCAAGTAAAGCTTTTGTCTTATCGTTCACTGAAGCCTTGGCGATCGAATGCTCTAAAACAAATGTAAAGATTTTCGCCATAAGTCCTGGGGCGACAGACACCAACTTCTTTTCATCTGGCGGCGGCGTGTCATATGGCAATTTACGCACACCGGAGCATGTCGTACAAGTAACGATCGATGCGTTGAACAAAGGGAAGATCTCAAAAATCGATGGGGTCAACAATTATTTTACAAGCACCTTTTTGCCAAGATTACTACCTAGAAAAAAAATGGTAAAAGTAGTGTATAATATAATGCAAAAACAAATGGAGTGATTTTTTTGTACTATATCGAAGAATTGCGGTATCTTATTAAAGCCGTTGATAGAGAAGGTGAGCTAAACTACGCCCGTAGATTAAAAGCGATAAATATCACGCCCAGTCAATACGAAATACTAAAAATATTATCTTTAAAAAATGGCCTATCTATCTCTGAAATTGGTGAATTACTCATTTGTGGATCAGAGAATCCAAGTAGATTGATCGATCGGTTGGTCTTAAAAAATTTAGTAGAAAAAAAGAATAGTAAACAGGATAGCAGGATAGTCAATATTTGCATCACCTCAGAAGGCATGGCAGTCGTAAAGGAAGCAGCAATGATCGAAGAAGAATTTAATGAAGATATAAAGTCTGGCTTTAATAATGAGGTTACTGTAGAACAATTGATAGAGGTGCTAAAAAAACAGGTGGAAGGAACCAAGACGCTTGGTAAAATTGAAAAAAGAAAAAATATAGAAGCTTAAAAATCTTCTGTTGGAACTGACTTTCTGAATGTTATTAAGATCGATATCTATTTAGCATTATGCGATGAGCTAATTTCAACTATGATGTCACTGTGAGTGTCAATGACACGCGGATAAATGCTCCTATTCGTTGAGTATTGACTGGAGATCAAACGATAGTTACGCAGTTACTATAATTAAAGGAAGGAGTGCAGGATAAACGAAAGCTCAGTTTTATTTCGTACTCTAAAACGTAAAAAAACGCTTGCATTTTCAGTTTAAATCGTTTATATTTAAATCAATCAAATGGGTAGTTACTGATAAAGCAGGCTATACCTTATTACATGTGTGGGTTCTACACGTGTGCTAAGGTATGCCTGTTTTTTTATGTGCTTATGGAGGTGAGCTGAGTCTTGAAGATCAAAAAGATCCTGAATAATAATGCTGTGCTGGTCGGAAAAGACGGTAAGGATTTTATCTGGATCGGGACAGGATTAGGGTTTAAAATGAAACCAGGGTTGGAAGCAGATGAAGGTAAGATCGAGAAAATTTTTGTGTTAAAAGAAAAGACCTCCTATCAGCGTTTTGAAGCATTGATTTCTTCGATTCCGATTGAATATTTTTCTTTAACAGATGATATTATCCAAATAGCAAAAGAAAAACTGCATTATAAGCTGAGCGAAATGCTCTATATTTCTTTGACCGATCATTTATTCAACTTAATAAAGTTGCATCAGCAAGGATTGTCTCTACATAATCGTTTATCCTGGGAGATCAAAAAGTTTTATCCTAAAGAGTTCGAAGTGGGAAGACAGGCTTTACAGCTGATTGCAGAAAAAATGAAGGTCACTTTAGAGGATGAGGAAGCAGGGAATATTGCGATGCATTTGATCAATGCTCAGATCAATGAGGATGGGTTACAAACGATTGATGCACAAACGGCGGCAAAGAAAATTCGCGATATCGTTACGATCATACGTTTATCCAATAAATTGATCATCAATGAAGATTCTCTGGCGTATGACCGTTTTGTGACGCATTTACGTTTTTTCTTTCAACGATTGAGTCGTAGAGAAGTCGTCTCAAAGCCGAATCCGCTGCTGACAAATGTAAAAGAGCAATATGACCAAGCATTTCAGACGATGAGATTGATCGAGGAGTACCTTGACTCGCCACTTAGTGACGATGAGCAGCTATATTTGACTTTGCATATTCAAAAATTAATAGAGAACGATTAGGGTTGTTACTGGTAAAGCAGGCAAGACTGACAAAAACTTTCTTTGGGAGAGTCTTTGTTTGTCTTGCCTTTTTATATGAAATTTAGAAAGGAAGAAAAAAATGGCCTATGAAAAATTAGTACAAGAAATATTGAGCGGTGTTGGAGGGAAAGAAAATATTAATGGGTTGACTCATTGTATTACTCGTTTACGTTTCAATCTCAAAGATGAAGGAAAAGCTGCGACAGATAAATTGAAAGAAGTACCAAGAATCGTAACAGTTGTTCAAAGCGGCGGCCAATATCAAGTGGTCATTGGCAATCATGTGCCGGAAGTGTATAAGGAATTCATCGAAGCTGCTGGTTTGTCATCAGATATGAATGTTGTGGAAGAGAAAAAAGGATTGCTGGATAGCTTTATTGACATTATTTCAGGTATTTTTACTCCAGTTTTAGGCTTGTTGGCTGCGACAGGGATGATCAAAGGGCTGAATGTGCTATTTGTTTCTTTAGGCTGGATCACGAATACATCAGGAACGTATGCCATCTTGCAGGCCGCTGGAGATTGCTTCTTTTATTTCTTCCCTATATTTTTAGGGTATACGGCTGCGAAAAAGTTTGGACTGAATCAATTTGTAGGTATGGCATTGGGTGCAGCGCTTGTATATCCGGCAATTGCTAACTTAACGACCAATGCGGAGCCTTTGTATACATTATTTTCAGGAACGATTTTTGAATCTCCTGTCTACATTACTTTTTTAGGGATTCCAGTTATTTTGATGAGCTATAGCTCAAGCGTAATTCCGATCGTCATCGCAACCTTCTTTGGCGGAAAATTTGAAAAGGCGTTGACAAAAATTATTCCTAGTGTTTTGAAAAGCTTTTTGGTTCCTTTTTTGACTGTTTTAGTTATCGTACCGTTAACGTTTATCGTGATTGGACCAATGGCTACTTGGATGGGGGATCTTTTAGGTAAAGCTGTTTTGGCGATTTATACGTTTAGTCCCGTGATCGCAGGTCTGGCAGTAGGTGCGGTCTGGCAAGTGCTAGTGATGTTTGGCTTGCATTGGGGAATCATTCCGATCGCAATCAATAATATTAGTGTTTTAGGCTATGATCCTGTGATGGTTTTAGGTCAAGCGACACCATTTGCAACAGCGGGTGCTGTTTTAGCGGTGATCATTAAATCTCGGAACACATCGGTTCGTGCAATGGGAATTCCAGCTTTTATTTCTAGCTTGTTTGGTGTTTCTGAGCCATCTCTATACGGCATTACTTTGCCGCGGAAAAAACCGTTTATCGCTACATTGATTTCAGCTTCTGTCGGCGGTCTGATCATGGGGATCTTTGGAACGAAGTCTTACATTATGGGTGGTATGGGGATTTTTAGTTTACCGAATTATATTAGTCCGGATGAGGGGATCGGTAGCGGTTTTTATGGCTATGCGCTTGCGATCGTCGTAGCGTTTGTCCTTTCATTTGGTCTAACATTGACTTTCTTGTATGATCCAAAGGCAGATCGTGAAGCACAACAGAAAAAAGATAACGAAGGCCGCACAGTGGAACCGATCAAAACGGGATTGATGACAGAACTGGAAGTGCCGCTTCCACTTGCTGGAGAGGTTTATCCATTATCAGATATAGATGATGCTGCATTTTCTACAGGCTTATTAGGAAAAGGGCTGGTTGTGCGTCCAAGTGATGGGAAAGTTTATGCGCCTTTTGATGGGACGGTTGAAACACTGTTTCCAACAAATCATGCGATCGGCTTAAAATCTGAGGAAGGCATTGAGCTTTTGATCCATATTGGGATGGACACCGTAAATTTAGAAGGGAAACATTTTACGCCTCACGTGAAGCAAGGAGACAACATCAAAAAAGGACAGCTGCTTTTAGCGTTTGATGGCGCTGCGATTCAAGATGCTGGCTATTCGATCGATACGCCGATCGTTGTTACGAATACGAAAGAGTATCTTGACGTGGTAGAAAAAATTGCAGAGAGTGAATTAATTATTATTAAGTAAAGGAGTAACATCATGCGAGCAATAATGATCATGTTTGATACGTTATCACGGGATTTTTTATCCAATTACGGCAATCAGTGGATGAAGACACCCAATTTTCAGCGATTAAGAGAAAAAACAACGACCTTTGATAATTTTTACGGAGGGAGTATGCCGTGCATGCCGGCTCGGCGGGAATTGCACACGGGACGGTACAATTTTATGCATCGTATGTGGGGACAGTTGGAGCCGTTTGATCATTCGATTTTTGAAGTGATGCAAAAAAATGGAATCTACTGCCATCTGGTAACCGACCACTCGCATTATTTTGAAGATGGCGGAGCGACCTATCATAATCGTTACTCTACTTGGGAAGGCTTTCGAGGACAGGAAGGTGATCGCTGGGCACCTAGAAAGCTGGGCGAAGATCATCCAAAACAAAATCCTTTGAATAAGACTGGCATTTCAGTCGAGCAACATTTCGCTAATCGTCAAAAGCAAACCGTAGAAGAAACGATGTCCAGTCCCTTGACGATAAAGGCTGGTTTAGAATTTTTAGATGCGTACAAGACCGAAGAGGACTGGTTTTTACAAATTGAATGTTTCGATCCGCATGAACCATTTTTTGTACCTGAAAAGTATCGTGAGATGTATCAGGAACAGCCGACAGATCGTCCGTACTTCTGGCCTAAATACGGACGTGTGCCAGAAGATGTGGGTGACGATGATTTAGTAGAACTGCAAAAAGAGTACGCTGCACTAGTTAGCATGTGTGATGTGCATTTAGGAAAGCTTTTAGATTATCTGGACGAAAATAACATGTGGGAAGATACCTTGGTGATCATCAATACGGATCACGGCTTCTTACTTGGTGAGCATGATTGGATCGGGAAAAATGTAGCACCAATGTATGAAGAAATTATTCATCTGCCATTTTTTATCAGTTATCCTGATAGCACGACAGGCAATCACTGTCAAACACTTAGCCAAACGATCGATATTCCGGCTACATTGCTGGATTACTTTGGCATCGAAAATCAGCTGGAAATGGATGGTAAATCCTTGCTGCCGATATTAAAAAAAGAGCAACGAGAGCTGCATCCTGAAATTATTTTTGGAACCAATGGAGGACATGTCAATATTTATGACGGCCGCTATGTATATATGCGTGCATCCGTTCATCCAGATAATGGTCCGAATACGATCCAGACATTGAACTATGCGATGATGCGCGGCTTTTTGAAGAAAGAGATGCTGGATCAATTCACTAGAAAACCAGGGAACCGGTTTACGAATCAATATCCGTATACAGAAATTGCAGTAACGACCTACATTGATTCTTATTCGATAGGACATTTACTTTTTGATTTAGCAAATGATCCTAAACAGGAGCGGCCGATCCAAGATGAACAGATCGAAGCTGAAATGTTGAGTAAATTAGTGAAAATGATGAATAAAATTGAGGCACCAGATAGTGAATATGAACGCTTAGGTATTCAAAAATAGAGAAGGAAAGAGCGTTTCTTTAGAGCCATTATATCTAAAGAAGCGCCTGTTTTCCTAAATGGAATAATAGAGACTAGGAAGCAAAGGTGAAATGATGAAACACATATCTGTTTTGATCAAACCGGCGTCGTCTATGTGCAACCTTCGTTGTAGCTATTGTTTTTACGCTAATGTCAGTTCTCTTAGGGAAGTTCGATCGTATGGGAAGATGACAGAGGATGTGGCAAAGAAGATGATCGAAAACATATACATAGATCTAGAAGACGGGGATGAGCTGACGTTAGCTTTTCAAGGCGGAGAGCCGACTATGGCAGGATTGAATTATTTTAAAAATATCGTCGCTCTGATCGATCAACAAAAAAAGCATGTTCGAGTGCATTATGCGATCCAAACAAACGGTACGATTATCAATGAAAAATGGTGTGAATTTTTCAAAGAGCATCATTTTCTAGTAGGGTTATCCATTGATGGACATCCTTTGTATCATGATTTAAACCGTGTCGATCCGAAAGGACGCGGAACTTTTTATCGCGTGTTGGAAACGAAGCAACTTTTTGACCGCTATGAGATTGATTACAATATCTTATGTGTGTTAACCAATCCGCTGGCCAAAGAAGGTGAGAACGTCTTTCGATTTTTAAAAGAAGAGGAAATCGATTATGTGCAGTTCATTCCTTGCCTTGATGAGTTAGATTCAGTAGAAAAAAGCAGCTACGCTTTAACACCAAACCATTTTGCGGCTTTTTATCATCAAATGCTGACTCTTTGGTTAGCAGAATTGAAAAACGGCCGCTATATAAGTATTAAGTTATTCGATGATTTGATAAATTTGCTGGTGCATCAGCAAGTAAGTGTCTGCGGTATTTTAGGTAACTGTCAAGTTCAGTATGTGATCGAAGCAGATGGCAGTGTGTATCCGTGTGATTTTTATGTGTTAGATGAATATCGAATGGGGTATATTCAGGAAAACTCTTTGCGGGAAATGTTCGAACAAGAGATATCCAAACGATTCATTTGTGAGCGAGCAGTACTCTCTCAAACATGCCATAGTTGTTCTTTTAAGCAAATGTGTGGCGGTGGTTGTAAACGAATGAAGGATGCTGTCTACGTAGATGAACAAGGGCTTTGCGGCTACCAGCAGGTCTTAAAGGAATTTATACCGAAAATAGAAGAGATACTGAGGTTGCTACAGGAGGTAAGAGTGTGATAGGGATTCTTTATTTTATTGTGATCGTACTAGCGAATACCGTAGGAGCCGTTTCTGGCATGGGGGGCGGTGTGCTGATTAAACCGATTTTTGATTTTATTGGTGCGCATAATGTAGCTTCGATTTCTTTTTATTCTGCTACTGCGGTTTTTACGATGTCGATCGTTTCTACTTCGCGTCAGTTAATGAGTGGTCGCAAAATTAATTGGCAAATCGTCTGTTGGGTATCTGCTGGCGCTATTCTAGGAGGGATTCTTGGAAATGTTGTCTTTGAAACCTTTCTGAGCTGGTTCGGCAATGAAGATAGTGTCCAGCTGATTCAAATTTCGTTAACAGTGATCACTTTAGTTTTTGCTTTACTTTATACCAAATATGATTGGCGAAACTTCCATTTGACGCATGTTTTTTGGTATTTATCTTGTGGTTTTGTTCTGGGTTTTTTAGCGAGTTTGTTAGGAATAGGCGGAGGACCGATCAACGTTTCGTTACTAATGCTGCTATTTTCTTTACCAATCAAAGATGCCACGATTTATTCGATTTGCACGATTTTCTTTTCTCAATTTGCTAAGCTAATCGTGATCGCTTGTTCTACCGGTTTTGGTCGATACGATTTAACGATGTTATGGTTTATCATTCCAGCTGCTATCGTTGGCGGTCTACTGGGGGCAAATCTAAGCAACACGCTGTCATCGAAGAAAGTAACATTGATTTTCCAAGGTGTGATTATTCTAGTTTTACTTATTAACTTGTATAATGCTTGCCAATTGTTATAGAAAGAAGGGAACGTTATGATCGCTATTCCAGAGGGAGTATATAAAATTGGTACGGATCAGCCAGATGGATTTCTGACAGATAATGAAGGGCCGCAAATCACCATTCAGCATCCTGCTTTTAGCATTGATGAAACAACAGTGACGAATGAAGCATTTGCCATTTTTGTTAAGGAGACAGGCTATATTACAGAGGCTGAAAAGTTTGGCTGGTCTTTTGTTTTTCATTATTTTGTAAGTGAAGAAATAAAAAAAGCGAATAAAAAAGTTCCGAATATGAGTTGGTGGTACGCAGTAGGAGGTGCAGACTGGCAACATCCAGAAGGGCCAGACTCATCTATCGAAAAGCGGAGGGATCATCCAGTTGTTCAAGTATCTCGAAATGATGCCGTTGCTTATTGTTTGTGGGCTGGAAAAAGGTTACCTACAGAAGCAGAATGGGAAATTGCAGCAAAAGGGGGAACCGATTTCGAAAAGTATTACTGGGGGAATAATTTACTTGAGAATGGTTTCTATCACTGTAATATTTGGCAAGGTGACTTCCCAAAACTGAATACGTTAGAAGATGGTTTTGCGAGTACGGCACCAGCTAAATGGTATGAAGCAAATGCTTATGGACTTTACCAGCCGATCGGAAATGTTTGGGAATGGTGCAGTAATCCCGCCCGTATC
Organism: Enterococcus sp. 9D6_DIV0238; assembly: GCF_002174455.2. Classification (NCBI taxonomy): domain Bacteria; kingdom Bacillati; phylum Bacillota; class Bacilli; order Lactobacillales; family Enterococcaceae; genus Enterococcus; species Candidatus Enterococcus dunnyi. The sequence continues at coordinate 1,841,309 of NZ_CP147246.1, read as the reverse complement.
GACTTAACAGCATTTCAAAAGAAGGACAGCAGCTATTTTTGGGAAGAGCATCAGAAAATAGATGACCAGATGTATGCCACTCGTGGAGGATCTTTTTTATGTCATCAGTCTTATTGTAAACGATATCGAATTGCCGCTCGAAATGGAAATACTGGTATGTCGGCTGCGAATAATTTGGGGTTTCGGTGTGTAAAATAACAGAACTTGGTAGAATCTAAAAAACGAAACCAACGCATGCTTCTTCAAATAACTGAAGGGAATGCGTTGGTTTTTGTTTTGTATAGTTAACTACCGCGAACGTAAATTCTTTAAAAACCGGATTCATTGACCGAGACAATGATCGATTGTGATGTAATAACAATTGATTGAGGATCTTGTTGTAAATACAAAACATCGACTACTTTACCAACATTTAGTTTTTCAGCACTTTCAGCTAACATGACTCTTGTGATTTCAGCATCGTATTGTTCGCCATCTACTTTTGTGACGCGTAAAGTCAATGTGAGCTCTGGATTTCCTTTTATGATTTTTCCTGTAGGCGTTTTTGACAGTATCACAGCTTGCCCTTGCTGTCCTTTTTTTGCTGTATCCAGCATTTTGTTGGTTAATAGACCTTTATCGATCATATATTTGTTAAGTGCTTCTTGTAATGACACTTGATCTTGTGTAAAATCTAGCGCAATGTCTTCTGGATTATCTTTATTGTATCTAATGGGTAGCAAAGCACCTGGCTGAAAGTTTGCCATCATAGTCATTGGAATAACTTTCAAACACTCTGCTGTGACCATTTGCCCCGTTGTTGTCTCAAATTCAAGCGTTACTCCCAACTGAGGATGACTGTTGACGGAAGTACCAGTTGGACGGGTCGCGACCAGCTTTCCAAACGTTAAGATGCCATTTTTTACTAACGAAGAATTCTTTTTTGCGTTAGTCAGGAATGGAAATAGTGATCCGACTATTACTAAAATAGCACCAGGGATCATCAAGCGGGGCATCCAGTAAAATATTGTGCTGCTAATTGTTTTCATGTCTTCCATACTCCGAGAACCGTTGCTTAGTATTTTTAGCTTAACAAAACTATAAATCACTAGTAAGGTCAATGCTGCAAAACACAATTCTCCTAGTATGATAAATATATTTAATCTTCTTTTTTTCTTCATTAATTACTCCTTATTTATACCTTTTTGCTTGTAAAACTCCCTTTTTATCCCATGTGGATCAATTTTGAACTAAATGAAAATCAAAGTATAGAAATCTTTCATAGACAAGAATATGATAGTGCTTAAGCTATCAGTTGAGTGACCCCTATTAAACTATTCTTCTGGCAACTAGTATTCCAAAAGTAATCAATCGTTCTTTTTTTTGTTATATTATAGATGGTTTTTCATTTTTTAAAAGCATATGAAAGTCTATTTTTCTTTTTAAGAGTATAATCGATTATATCTTGAAAAGAAGTATATCACAGCTTTTTCGATTAATAAACACATTTTTTATATGAAATAAGCTTAGGATAAAAAAGAGTTAACCATGATAAAACATTGATATCCGATTATATATATTGTTATTTATTATTGTTTTTTTACCTTTTTTAGAACCAAAGCGTAAGTTAAAATCGGTAGACTGAAAGCAATTTTTCAGAGTGGCAAAAAAAACTAAACATGGAGATATTTTTTACTCAAGGCTACATTGATCTTAGAATCAGCAAATTCTATTTGTAGTTTCGGTGAAGTGTATTTTTTTATCAGAAATGTATGAGCGGATTCAATCGTATTAGTTGGCTTAGCAAAATCGGGGAAGAAAGAATTTGGAATGACAATAACACTTGACATCGTTTTTATTTATGTTATGATCGATGTGTCAATAAGACTTGACAAAAAAGGAGGATATGAAAATGTCTAAAAAAATATATACCATAATTGAAGTCATTAAAATTTTTGTGCTAAGCTGGTTTGTCGGATTGGTTTATCAAGCATCTGTTGCTAGCGATCATTTTGGTTCTGAACTAAAGGTGATTGGGTATACATTTTTAATTATGTTGGGAACATTAGTTATTAGTTCGATCGTTCTTGATATTGTTATTTCGTTTTTTACACCAAAAGAGAAACACTTTTTCGGTGAATGGGAGAAAATGATCAATAAAAATATCCTACAGAATTTTGCGTATGCACTATCGATTTTCTTTGTAGCAGTTATGGCTGCCTTTGCGTTAGAGCTGGCTTTTACTCAAATCATCCTGCTGTTTCATATGGGCTTTTTTGTACTGATCGCTACGAACAATATCACAAAAGCATACTATTATGAGGGCTGATCTATGAAAAAAGAGAAAGTGATCATCAAGCTGAAGTATTATCGAACAGAAGTAGAAAAGCTGACACAACAAGAACTGGCAGATCGAGTCGGTGTTTCTAGACAATCGATCAATGCGATAGAAAAAGAAAAATTTTTACCAAGTATTGAATTATCATTGAAGTTGGCTCGTTATTTTGGCGTAGCAGTAGAAGAGTTATTTTATTTGGGAACGGAGGAATAATGAAGTGAAAGCTATCTTGTGTACACGATATGATTCCTTTGACGGGCTAAGGATCAAGGAAGTCAAGAAACCATCTATTAAGGAAAATGAACTGCTTATTCGAATAATGGCGAGTACCGTCGCAAGTGGTGATAGTGTTGTTCGAAGAGCATCCAATCCTTTTGTAAAGTTGGTGTTTGGTCTAAGCAAGCCTCGAAACCCTATATTAGGAACGGATTTAGCTGGCATTGTGGAAGCAGTCGGGGGAAAAGTTGCGACATTCAAAGTTGGTGATCGAGTAGTTGCATCAACAGGTATGAAATTTGGCGGACACGCTGAATATATCGCTTTGGATCAAACAGTAGCTATTGCTAAAATACCAGAAGAGCAAGCATTTAAGGATGCGGTCACTCTCCCTTTTGGCGGGAATGCTGGACTTCATTATTTAAATAAAATGAAAAAAGGGAGTGGGAAAAAGCTGCTGATCTATGGAGCATCTGGCGCAGTGGGCTCGTCCACAGTTCAATTAGCTAAAATTTACGGCTTTCATGTCACAGCGGTATGTAGTGCTAGAAACATGGATTTAGTTCGTTCTTTAGGTGCGGATATAGTAAGAGATTATACGTCTGCAGATTGGAAAGAGGAACTAGGTTGTTTTGATCATATCTTTGATGCGGTTGGTAAAACTGACAAGAAGCAGTGGAAGAATCATTTAAATACTAATGGCACTTTTTATACAATTGCAAAAGGATTTGTGAAAGAAAGCGCCCCAAATTTAGACTTGCTACTATCATTGGCTCAGAAAAAACAATTAAAGCCAGTAATCGACAAAGTTTATTCTATGGATCAAATCGTTGACGCTTATAAGCTTGTCGAATCAGGTCGTAAAAGAGGGAATGTCGTGCTAGATTTTCAATAATGGAAGTAAAATCCATGTCATTTATACCTGTGATATAAATGATACAACAAATTTTCTCTATACTGATAAAAAAGTTTCAGTATAGGAGGAATTGATATGTTGAAGAAAAAAAGCGTTCGAATCATTTTACTGATTATTGTACTAGCAATCATTGGTGGAGGAGGATTTCTAGGCTACTATCGGCTGAGTAGAATTCAAGGAACGAAGCAAGAAGAGATCATAAATAAAGAGTTAAAAAATACTACAGCTGCGACAAAGGTCATTGTGTATACTCAAGATCGTGCCTTCAAAAATGAAATAATGAACGAAGTAAAAAAAGAAGTAGCATCCCAAAAGATCTATATGGAAATACAACCGATAGAAGAAATGGACTCAGATTTTAGTAAGTGGGACAAAGTAGTGATTTTTGGGACGGTTCAATCAAGCGAGCCGCCTGGAAATTCCCGCGCTGTGATCGAGGAACATCTTGGCGATAAAAAAATGGGTATCTTTTTAACTGCAGATTCAGGTGTGTGGTCTCATCAGCCTGAGGATGTTGATGTATTTGCAAGTGCTTCTAAAAACGAAAATAGTAAAGTGTTTAAAGAGAAGATCCTCGCGTTTATTGACAATAAATAAGCAAATGAGACTAAGATAAAAGCGTTTATTTCCGATTACTAAGGTTAGAGAGCAAAACAAAACTGTTCGTTAGTTTTGTCCGCTCTCCTTTTTTATTGTGCTAGTATAAACGGGCTTTTCTTTCTAATCAAGAATCCTTCACGATGCAGTTCTTTAAGACAAACTGAAATACGTGACTGAGAAGTCCGACAAAATTTAGCTAGAATCTCTTGTGTGAAAACAGCCGGAATTTCGAGTTGTTCCAAGTCGTTCAATTCTCCAATAAAATCGGCAAGATAGCTCAATAATGTTTGAACTCTGTCTTTTGGCGACAAAGAAAGCAAATCGAAAAAACGATAATGTCTTTGAAAAATATCAGCAAAATTTGTCAGAAGAAGCTCGTAGTAGGCAGGATGTACATTAAGCGTCGCAAGTAAATAGTCTTTTTTGATTTTGATCACCGTTGCTTTTGCGCTGAGAACGCTGATCGCATGCCCCTTCGTTTGATAGCTTGAAAAAGTGTCTAAACCAAAAAAGTCATTGCTAAAAATAAACGAAGAAATAAAACTGTTTGCTTCAGTTATGACTTCTACTGAAAGAATGCCGTCTACCAAAAAAAATAAATGGTCGGATTTGTCAAATTCTGTTACGATCGAATGCCCTTTTTCAAGCGTTCGTTCTGTAATGTTGTGCATCGAATCTGTTGTCTTTAAATAATCGATCAGCTGTTGGTTGTTTTTAAATAATTCCATAGCATGCTCTTTTCTTTTTTCTGACTTTATTATAACTGTTTTTTTAGTGTAGTTGTATATAAAAAAGAGACAGGAACAAAAGGGTTTCTTCTGTTCCTGCCGTTTATTCGTTATAAAGAGCGATGTCTTACGTTCAAAAAATGAGTGTACTTAAGTTTCAGGTGTATCTTGTTTAGTAAATGAAGCTAAGATATGTCTTACTTCATCGGTTGATTTTGTATTCATCAATTGAACTCGTAAGTCGCTTGCGCCTGGAAAGCCTTTGACATAGATTTTAAAGAAACGGTGCAATCCAACGATCGAGCGTGGTGCTAGCTCGGCGTAGTGATCTTGTAGATCAAGCTGCAGCTGCAATAAGCCCAACAGTTCTTGCGTAGAATGTTTCTTTGGTTCTTTTTCAAAAGCGTACGGATTTTTGAAAATTCCACGGCCGATCATAATACCATCTACGCCATATTGTTCAGCAAGTTCCAATCCTTTTTGACGATCGGGGATATCCCCGTTGATCGTGATCAAGGTTTGCGGTGCGATACGATCGCGAATTGCCATGATTTGCGGGATGATTTCCCAATGAGCATCGACTTTACTCATTTCTTCCCGTGTCCGTAAATGGATGGAGAGGTTTGCGATATCTTGTTTCAGTAAATGAGTGATCCAATCCTCCATCTCGTCGATTTTTTTATAGCCGATGCGTGTTTTGACACTCACAGGTAAATTGCCGGCTTTAGCTGCTTCGATCAATTCAGCGGCTACTTCCGGGCGCAAAATCAATCCGCTGCCTTTGCCACGTCCAGCGACATTTGGTACAGGACAGCCCATATTGATGTCGACACCTTTAAAGCCCATCTCAGCTAAACCGATACTCATTTCACGAAAGAATGCTGGATTATCGCCCCAAATATGTGCAACCATCGGCTGTTCATCTTCTGTGAAAACTAAGCGACCCTGCACACTTTCTTTGCCATCAGGATGACAGTAGCTGTCTGAATTGGTGAATTCAGTAAAAAAGACGTCAGGTGCGCCGGCTTTTTGAACGACATGACGAAAAACGACATCCGTCACATCTTCCATGGGTGCTAAAATAAAAAAAGGTTTCGGTAATTCCGACCAAAAATTTGTTGTCATCTATATTCTCCGCTCTATTGCTTCATTATGATTTAGAAAAACAGTTTTATTATACAAGGAATCAAAGAAAGAAGCAAAAAACAGAAATCATTTTCTGTGTAGATTATTTCTTCGAGCAGTGTGATTTTAGTGTGGATCAGCTGTCTTATAGTAGTCTTTCTTGACAATAAAAGAACATTAATTTATATTTAACATAGACAATCATCTATGTAAGGGAGTGACTGAAAATGAACTATGACAAAACGTCATCTGTACTCAAAGCCATGGCTGATCCAAAACGATTGAAAATCATCGATCTTCTTTCAAATGGTACGATGTGTGCATGTGATGTATTGGAGCATTTTGATTTCACGCAGCCGACGCTCTCCCATCATATGAAAGTATTAGAGAAAGCTGGAATTGTTTCTGTTAGTAAGCAAAGTCAGTGGCATCACTACACATTAAAAGAAGAATTTGTCAAAGAGTTTATGCTTTCTATGACACAATTGCTTTCTACTAACGATCAGCAGTGAAAAATCAGATAAATCAAGAAGTATATGACAGAAGGAGATTTTTACTAAATGAGTTACGCATTAGAGATAAAAGACTTGAAAAAAGTGTATGCAACAGGAGTTGAAGCACTGCGTGGGATTGACCTAGCGGTAGAAGAAGGAGATTTTTATGCGTTATTAGGGCCAAATGGTGCTGGAAAATCAACAACGATCGGTATTATCACTTCCTTAGTGAACAAAACATCAGGAAAAGTGAAAGTGTTTGATTATGATCTTGATACGGATTTAGTTCGTGCAAAGCAGCAAATTGGATTAGTACCGCAAGAATTCAACTTTAACCCGTTTGAAACAGTACAACAAATCGTGGTCAATCAAGCGGGCTACTACGGGGTATCACGTAAAGAAGCGTTGGAACGCAGTGAAAAATACCTAAAGCAGTCTGACTTATGGGAGAAACGGAATGTTCGTGCGCGGATGTTATCTGGCGGGATGAAGCGTCGATTGATGATTGCTCGTGCGCTGATGCATGAGCCGCGTTTATTGATTTTAGATGAGCCAACGGCCGGAGTGGATATTGAACTGCGCCGTGAAATGTGGGAGTTTTTAAGAGAGTTGAATGAGAGCGGCACAACGATCATTTTGACTACGCATTATTTGGAAGAAGCTGAAATGCTGTGTCGAAATATTGGTATCATTCAGTCTGGAGAATTGATCGAAAACACAAGTATGAAAGCTCTATTGGCTAAATTACAGTTTGAAACATTTATCTTTGACTTAGCTCCGTCTGATAAAAAACCGGAAATTGTCGGCTATAAGAGCGCTCTGGTGGACGAACAGACGCTTGAGGTGGAAGTAGAACGTGATCAAGGGATCAACGAAGTATTCAAACAATTGAGTGATCAAGGAATCAAAGTTCTTTCAATGCGAAACAAATCGAATCGATTAGAAGAACTATTTTTAAAAATCACCGAAGAAGAACATCATGTGGAGGAAAAAAATGTCTAATCTTTATTTTACAGCTTTAAAAAGCTTAGCAGTGAAAGAAACGAATCGCTATATGCGGATCTGGGTTCAAACATTAGTACCACCTGTCATTACGACATCTTTGTATTTTATTATTTTCGGGAAAATGATCGGGGGACGAATCGGTGATATGGGCGGTTTTTCTTATATGGAATTTATCGTACCAGGATTGATCATGATGTCAGCGATCACAAGCTCTTATTCCAATGTATCTTCATCTTTCTTTTCGCAAAAATTCCAGAAAAATATTGAAGAATTATTAGTAGCGCCAGTACCGACGCATGTGATCATCTGGGGGTTTGTTTTTGGCGGACTAGGTAGAAGTATTCTTGTAGGAACACTGGTTACGATGATTTCGTTATTTTTTGTTCCGCTGCATGTGTATTCATGGTTTATGGTGATCGTGACACTTCTGATGACCGCAACTTTATTTTCTTTGGCAGGTTTATTAAATGGGATTTTCGCACAATCATTTGATGATGTTTCGATCGTGCCGACCTTTGTTTTGCAGCCATTGACGTATCTTGGCGGAGTTTTTTACGCAATTTCAATGCTGCCGCCATTTTGGCAAGCCGTATCAAAAATCAATCCGATCGTTTACATGATTTCAGGCTTCCGTTTCGGTTTCTTGGGAACAGAAGATGTACCAGTTGCCGTATCGTTGGCGATTTTGATTCTCTTTATCGTGGTGCTGTATTCGGTTTGTTGGTACTTGATCGATAAAGGTCGGGGATTGAGAAGTTAAAACGGTTCTTTTAGCTAAAAATATTAAAGAGGCTGGTACAGAAGTCACTTTGGTGTGAGTAAATGGAGTGGAAAATAAGCAATGCGAAAAGCGTATGATTCGTTTTCATGAAGTTGCTGAATAAGCTGACTTTGTGGCACCGTTTCTTAAAAAGTAGAGTCCGAGGCAAAACTGTTTTTTAGTTTTGTTTCGGACTTTTTTGTCTTCATCTACCAGGAAACGAAAAAAAGAATATATAATCTTTTTCTTCGTTTTTAAATGTGGTTAATTGATTATCCTGCGGACAAGAAAAGCTTAGTATAAAAAAGGTATTCATAATAGATAAAGAGATAGAAGTGTTTTTAAGAAATGAAAATCATCAAATCGTGTATATAGCAGAAGATGTACCAAAGTAAGTGGAACATTTACTATTTTGAAGTATGTTAAAACAAATTTTATTTTACTGGGAAGTATAGTCAAAATTGAGAATATCTCGTTAAATAATCTGATGAAAATATTTTTAAATAATTGATTAAAATAGCAATAGAGTCGTTTAGATATCAAAGCTATATTAAATATTTTTATAAAGAAAAGAGGAATACCCTTGGAAGAAACAGCTATTATCGACTTGCTTCAGCAAGTTCCAACACATACATTGCCGATGGATCAAGTGATCAGCAGTGTTTGCGGAAAATCGGAAATTGAAATTACAAATAAGGAGCGTATTATTTTCTCATCCCGCTTAAAATACATGGACTCCGTTCAAAAAAAATATGAATCAGATTTAGGAAAAACAACAACGATCATCCACTTAAAAAAGAAATAGACAAGTGAAAAATACGGATAGATGAATGGAAATTCAGTGCTGGTTTTGTTTTCGTATCGTAGAAAGCGCTTCATTCGATTGCAGATGCTCTCAGAACAAAAGCGGCGATTCCAATCAATAAAATACCCATAAAGGCTGGCATTGCATGACTGAATACAGCATACAACTGTCCGCCTAGCAATGGTCCGATCACGCGAGCTAGTGCCTGCATACTTTGCGCGCTGCCTTGGATTTGACCTTGCGCGCTTGCACTGACCGATTTTGACAACATTCCATTGAAAGAAGGGCCAAAAACAGAATCACCTAAACCAAAGAAAATCATCCCTAAAATGAAGCACCAAGAGTACGCAGTAAACGCTGATAAGAGAATAAAAAAGTACCCAATGAGTTCGCTGATCATTCCTACTAAAGCAATAGATTTATCCGGCATGATTTTCAATAGACGCGGCATAATGAATACCTGAGAAAAGATATCAAGTATGCCGATGATCGAAAAAGTTAGTCCGATAAGAATCGGCTGCCAAGTGAATGTATCGATTGAAAATTGAGAAAAAATAGCTTGTAGTGAACCGTTCGGCAGCCAAACAAGAAAGCCTGTGAGCAATAACCATTTGACTGGCAGAAGAGAGAAGACGCTGGATAATTGACCAAATGGGTGAAGCTGTTTTACCTTCAATTTAGGTGTACGTTTTGCTTGTACGAGACTTTCCGGCATGAAAAAATACCCGTAAGCTGCGTTTAATAAGGTAATAACAGCTCCAGCGTACATCGGAACTCGATGACCAAATGTAGCCAGAGTACCGCCGATGATTGGACCTAATGTAGTTCCGACGCCGACGAGCGCACTGATCCAGCCAAAGTATTTTGTTCGTTCCTTTTCAGGAGTGATATCTGCAAAATAAGCAAAAATCGCAGATATTTCTCCGCCAGTCACTCCTTCGATGATTCGGCCTAGGAAAAGGACCCAAAGAGCTCCGCCTATGCCAAAAATAATGTAACCCAATGCTGAACCTAACAAACTGAGGATCAGTACAGGTCGACGCCCGTAGCGATCGCTTAAAGAGCCTAAAATAGGTGCAGCGATAAAAACGGCTAAAGCATAAATCGACATTAGTGAGGTGACGATCGTTGCCTGTTTGCTAGGATCTTTTGTATAATCAGAAACTAAAAATGGCAATACTGGACTAACGATAGTCAAACCCAATCCAGTCAAAAAGACCGTAATAAAGCCAAAAATCAACGCATGTTTATTGATAGAATGATTCATTAAATTTCTCCTTTAGTAATATTGTTTCTTAGGAAACAATATTACTTTAACCTCGTTTTGTTTCCTTGTCAACAAAAAATGAAAATAAAAAATACCACTTATTTAGTGATATTTTTTAGATGATGTCTATATCGACCGATGAATCTGAAAATCGTATCAAATTCTTCTTTCGTCATATGTGCGAAAACATCCTGATCACGTATCAAAAATGCTTCATGCAATTGCTGATGAATCGTGTTGATCTCTTGCCCCTTTTTTGTTAGTTCAAAATAGATTTCTTTTTTATTATCTTCGTTTTGATAGCGTTGAATGATATTTTTAGCGAGTAATTTTTTGGTCAATTTACTGATAGCACCACGAGTCATGTAGCTTGCCGCAGCAAGTTTTGTGACATTTGCTTCAGGGATAAGAGCAATATGTTCGATCAATTCGATTTCGTTCAAGGTATAGCCAGCTAAAGCAGACTCTAATTCCGGCTTATTGAGCCAAATGATTTCATTACAGAGATCCATCAGTTCACTCATCAATTGTTGTCTATTATCCATGCGAACTCCTTTATACTTTTTCTTTAGTATAGGAGCTTTTTGTTTCTTTTGCAACAAAAATCAGGAGGTTAGTATATTGACTCGATCGTTACAGCTGTACCGTAAGCTGTAACGATGATCAATAAAATATCGGAGTTGATAAATTGGTCATAATTGACCTTCAAAGAAAGAATTGCATTGGCCTCTAACGAGTAGTTTCTATCTTTTAGCTTTTTTACTTAATCAATAACAGTCCATTCATTGATCGTTTTTCCATCTCTATCAGTCAACTCCAGCCAGCTGTTAGTGCCGCCGAAATAAAGAAATAGCCCAACTTCATTAACGCTTTTTAAGACGATATCTTCGGTAGTCACATTATTTTTGATCTTATCAACGTGATCTTCACGAATGCGTTGCCCCATTTTTGCAGAAAAACCTAGGGAACCATCCTTGTTTAAAGGTGGTGTGGCCATCAGTGTAGCCCCAGCTTTTAGCAACATTTCATTCCGTTTTTGCCAGAAAACGGTCGCTTTGCTCTCTCGGGTATCGACAGTAAATTCGATTTGGCTGACTTCTTTCGTCCACTTATGACGCGCTTTAGCAGGTTTTGGTTTGTCATTTTTGGCTTCTGGAGCCGGGCTTAAAGAATAGCCGAAAGTTTTTAGAACAGCTAAGAGCTCTTCTTTGAATGCGGTCGTCGTTTTTTGAGCATTCTTAGGAATCGTAATTTCCGCTTGTTGCGTGTTGATCAAGTCGTGTCCACATTTTTTTGCCTCATTGATGAGTGATTGTTCTAGGTAATCTAGCTCAACATCCCACGGGACAGAGAGATGCATAATTTTATTAAATGCATTTTTTTCGATTGTATCAGGAACTTCGGATCGGCCGATCGAAATAATCGTATGATCGTTTAGTAACATATAAAGCTCTGATAGAGCGAGTTTCATATTCGCTTTTGTTACAGGCAAAATAGTAAGGGTGCTTTGAGTAGGCTTTATTTTTATCGTTGTCTTTTTTGGGGTGATCGCCACATCTAGTTTGATTTCCATGGGAGGCTCCTTTGTTTTTTGATAGCTAAATTTTACCATGAAAATTGCTGGAAGTCTTTCACTCCCTTCACGTGAATGTCTATAACATTTGAAGACGAACGTTATTTTAAACTCTAAAGGTAAAATAAATCCCAAAATTTAATTATGAAAATCGGATACTGCTTTTGCTAGAAAAACTCATTTTTTTCTCATGAATGTGAGGGTAACTAAATTTATGAAAGAGCTGTTTGAAAGGGTTAGTAAACTTGAGGGTTTAACATAATAGGTTAAGTGAAAGACTAGTGAAATAAATTTCTCATTTTTGAGTCTACTAGTAAGAAAATAAGGCTTGAAAAATCTGAACTTGCTTGATATTCTGTTCAATAAATTGATGAAGGAGGAGCCACCGTGGGAATTTTGAGTGAAAATCCTTTTTTGACTCGGCAGGATTATCAGGAAGCTTTAGAAAAAATCATGCAGCCGTTAAGAGCGATCATACTAGAGAATGATCAGCCAGGAGTGAACTTAGGGAGCAGTGGTGCTGTCTATGATCGAAAACGAACGGAAATGGAAGCGCTTGTGCGTCCTTTGTGGGGAGTCGCCCCGTACTGGACTGCTTGTCAGGATGATGAACTAAGAGACGCTTATGTCGCTAAATTGATAAAAGGAACCGATCCGAAGAACGCAAACTATTGGGGAGACATAGAAGATTATGATCAATACATTGTTGAAGCAGCAGCCTTAGCTTTGACGTTATTACTGCATAAAGAATATTTCTGGGAGCAACTACCTGAACAAAATCAGCAATCTGTGGTGGAATGGCTGTCACAGGCTTTGACACGTAAGATCCCGAAAAACAACTGGACTTTTTTCAAGGTGTTGATCCGCCTTGCGCTTTATCATTGTGGAGAAGTACTAGAAAAAGAACAGTTAGAGCAGGAACTGGAATTGATCGATTCTATGTACATTGGTGAAGGCTGGTACGTGGATGGAAAAGCAACACAGCGGGATTATTATGTAGCATTTGCTTTTCATTATTATGGCTTGATTTATGCTACGTTTATGAAATCAGAAGATCCGAAGTGGTCAGAGCGTTTTATTGAACGAGCAATGTTATTTGCACAGGATTTTATTTATTATTTCGATGAAGAGGGAGAAGCATTGCCTTATGGCAGAAGTCAGACGTACCGTTTCGCACAAGGTGCTTTTTTCTCTGCGTTAGTTTTCGCAGATGTAGAGGCGATTGCTTGGGGAAAAGTGAAAACGCTGTTGTCTACGCATTTAAAGCGCTGGATGAATCATGACATATTTACCTTTGATGGACGATTGTCGATCGGCTATCATTATGAAAATTTGGTGATGGCAGAAGGCTACAATGCACCAGGTTCTCCATACTGGGCACTCAAGACCTTTTTATTATTGGCAGTGAAAGAAGAGCATCCATTTTGGTCGGCAGCTCCTCTGCCTATTCAAAGAACAGAAAAAAGAGTGATCGAAAAAGGCAATATGCTATTCGTTCGTGAGGCATCAGGAAATCATTTATTAGGTTATCCTGCTGGGATGATGATCGAGAATCAGGCCCATGCACAGGCAAAGTATAGTAAGTTTGTTTATTCAACCAAATTCGGCTTTAGTGTACCTAAAGCTGGCGTTTCTTATGAGGAAGGTGCGTTTGATAATACCTTGGCTCTTTCGCGTGATGGTTTGTATTTTCGAACGAAAGGGAAGGTTACAGCGTACCAATTGACGGAAGACTGCGTTTCCTATGAGTGGATGCCATTTGAAGAAGTTCAGATCCAGACAGAAATCTACCCATTTGGACAATGGCATCTGCGTGTCCATGACATAGAAACAACGATTCCTTTGAAGATTCGAGAAGGCGGTTTTAGTGCTCCCTTGTCTGGACGTAAACCCAATGGAACTATCGACTCAACGTGGTGCAGTGTTTCAGAAGGGGAGTTGACATCACGGATGATCGCTATTTCAGGATACGATGAGGCGACCATTATTCAACCGGAAGTCAATACCTCATTGTTTTTCCAGAGAACTAGTTTGCCATGCTTACTAAAAGAGCTGCCAGTAGGCAATCATCGCTTGATTTGTTTAGTTGGCGGGATCGTTGCTGAGAAAGAAAGGACAGAAAAAGATGATAAAAATTGAATTGAAAAATAAACAGAATCAAACGATCGTTGGTCGTATCGATCATGAGAAGGAGAAGCACCCATTCGTTGCAGAAGGGAAAGAGCTTGCCGTATTGGCTATCAAAAATTATTCTTATGAAGCTGGGGATAAAATCACTGTAACAGTGGTCGGAGATCATCCTTATTTTGTAGCACAATTAGATGAAACACTAGCACCTTCGATCCTTTATTTACCACAAAAAACGTGGGAATATATCATTCCGCTAGAAGAATCTGAAAGGAAAGCATCTGTAGAAACTGCTTTTCGCTCAACACGTCATCATATCATGGTACGACAAGCGCATGCCTTTGAGATAGAAGCCTACCAAAATTTGACGTTCAATTCTCATGATCAAAAAGAATTTTCTGGTGCTTATCCACATGCACATGCCAATGTAGAAACCAGAGACGATGCCGTATTTTTTGCTAAAAATGCGATCGATGGCAAATTTGGAAACTTGTCTCATGGTTCATATCCGTTTGCTTCTTGGGGCATCAATCAACAGACTGATGCTGCACTGACCATCGATTTTGGACGAATGGTAGAAATTGACTGGGTTCGTTTGTTGTTTCGAGCTGATTACCCTCATGATAGTTATTGGACAGAAATCACACTAGCATTTTCTGATGGTGAAGAGAAGATCGTAAAAACAACGAATGCAGTTGAGTTTCAAGAGATTCACTTCCCAGTGAAGGAAACCAGCAGGTTAACATTTAAACAATTAAAGAAAGCGACAGATGATTCTCCGTTTCCCGCGTTGACACAAATCGAAGTTTTCGGGAGAAATAAGGGATAAAAGTGTTTACCTACGAAAAATAAGAAGGAGTTGCTTTTTTCTCGCCACTTATTCAGATTTAGGGTCTGGGACAAAACGCTGTGAGTCAAATCCCAGACACCTGGAATCCGGATAAACGGTGAGAGCAGAAGCAATCCCACTACGTTGCACTCCGATCTCATCAAATGCTAAGGCTAAAGCCCTAAGCTTTGAAGGTCGGAAATAAGAAAGAATTCACAAAAATTATTTTCCAAATTTTTGTGAATTCTTTCTTATTTCTCGGGATTAGACACTTCTGTCTCAACCTCATTCTTTTTCGATTATTTCAGGAAGAAAGGTCGCATTTTATTTTCTTTTACGTTATAATGATTTTAGTTAATATGTTAACAAGTTAAGGAGAGTTGTATAATGAGTCTTCAGGAAAATAAAAAAAGACTGGTCGAATTAGGAGGAAATGTAACAGAAATGTGGCTAAACGAGCAAATCGACTGGTGTGTCTCGCAAATCGAAAAGAACATGCAGCGCTTCGGTACACAGTTTCCATCAGCATGTGCGACAAATGGTAAGTATCGAATCAAAGCAAATGACGACTGGACGAATGGCTTTTGGACAGGCATGCTGTGGTTAGCATATGAATGGACGAAGAAAGATAAATTTTTAGCGTTGGCAATGGAAAATATCCAGAGTTTTCAAAAGCGATTGGATGATCATTTCGTATTGGATCATCATGATATCGGTTTTTTGTATAGTCTATCCGCCGGAGCAGGATTTAAGATCACGGGAAACGATCAGTGTAAACAGGAAGTGTTGCAAGCGGCAGAAGTTCTGCTGGCAAGGTTTCAGGAGCAGGGTGAATTTATTCAGGCATGGGGACAAAAGGGTGACCCTAAAGAATACCGCTTGATCATCGATTCTTTGATCAACTTACCTCTTTTATTTGAAGCGACAGAAATTTCAGGTGATACACATTATTCTGAGATGGCTGAAAAGCATTATCAGACATTGATGAAAACAGTGATCAAAGCGGATGCAACGACCTTCCATACGTATTATTTTGATCCTGAAACAGGACAGCCAAGCCATGGTGCGACGCATCAGGGACATAGCGATTCTTCGATTTGGGCGCGTGGACAGAGTTGGGCGGTATTAGGGATTCCTTTGAATGAGAGTTATCTTCATTCGATGCCTTTTCCAGAAAACTATGCACAAATCGTTGATGTATTTTTGGCCCATTTACCAGAAGATTTAATTCCTTATTGGGACTTTGATTTTACCGATCAGCATCCATCTGATAAAGATAGCTCGTCACTGGCAATTGCAGCCTGCGGACTTATGGAAGCAGAGAAATTGGCAGCTTTTCCAGAAGCTGAAATGCTCGCTAAAGGAATGGTCTATCAGTTAGGAGAACATTACTCGGCGAAAAAACTTCCTGAGAATGAAGGGCTGTTATTACATGGTGTATATGCACATGCGGAAGGGAAAGGAATCGACGAGCCCAATTTATGGGGAGACTATTTTTACTTGGAAGCCTTGATCCGATTAGCAAATCCGCAATGGCAAAGATACTGGTAAAGGGGAATGAACATGCAGACGTTTGAAATAAAAGAAGATTTTTTACTAGATGGAAAACCGATCAAATTGATCAGTGGTGCGATCCACTATTTTCGAATGACACCAGAGCAGTGGGAAGATAGCTTATATAATTTAAAAGCCTTAGGGGCCAATACGGTCGAGACATATATCCCTTGGAATCTACATGAGCCGACAGAAGGGGTCTATGATTTTGAAGGACTGAAAAATATTGAGCACTTTGTAACATTGGCGCAAAAAATCGGGTTATTCGTGATTTTGCGTCCCTCAGCATATATCTGTGCAGAATGGGAGTTTGGCGGTTTACCTGCGTGGCTGTTAAAAGAAAAAGGGCTGCGTTTACGGTCAACAGATCCACGCTTTATGAACAAAGTCCAAAATTATTTTAGTGTATTGATTCCTAAATTAGTGCCGCTGCAGATCACTCATGGCGGTCCAGTAATCATGATGCAGGTGGAAAACGAATATGGCTCTTACGGCATGGAAAAGGAATATTTGCGACAAACAAAACAACTGATGGAAAAGTTTGGTGTAGATGTTCCATTATTCACTTCGGATGGTGCCTGGGATGAGGTGCTGGATGCGGGAACGTTGATTGAAGAGGATGTTTTTGTAGCTGGAAATTTTGGCAGCCATTCTAAAGAAAATGCAGAAGTGATGCGCAAGTTTATGGCGCGTCATGGAAAAAAATGGCCGATCATGTGTATGGAATATTGGGATGGCTGGTTCAACCGCTGGGGGGAGCCGATCATCAAGCGGGATGGTCAGGATCTAGCCAAAGAAGTCAAAGATATGCTTGAAGTTGGATCACTGAATTTATATATGTTCCATGGCGGAACCAACTTTGGTTTTTATAATGGCTGTTCAGCCCGTGGAACGCTTGATCTGCCGCAAGTCACTAGCTATGATTATGATGCGTTGCTGACAGAGGCCGGAGAGCCTACAGAAAAATATTATCATGTTCAAAAAGCAATCAAAGAAGTTTGTCCAGATGTTTGGCAAGCAGAACCACGCACAAAAAAAATGATCGACTTAGGACAGTATCCAGTAACGAATAGTGTGTCCTTGTTTTCGATAAAAGATCAAATCATGAAACCACAGGAAACGGTGTATCCACTAAGTATGGAAGAAGCTGGAGAAGGTTATGGGTATCTTCTTTATTCCGTGGAGCTGAAAAATTACCACCGCGAAAACAAGTTGAAGATCATCGAAGCAAGTGATCGGGTTCAAGTTTATGTAGACGGAGAGCTTGAGGCGGTACAATATCAAGAAGATATCGGAGAAGAATTGGTGGTAAATGGCACTTCTGATAAAGAGACGATCGAGCTGGATGTTTTAGTAGAAAACTTAGGTCGAGTGAATTATGGCTTCAAATTGAATGGACCGACACAATCGAAAGGGATTCGTGGCGGTATCATGCAGGATATTCATTTTCATCAAGGATATAAGCAATATGCGTTGGCTTTATCTGAAGAACAGCTACATGCGATCGACTATAATGCTGAGAAAAATCCGTCACAGCCTTCATTTTATCAAATCGAGTTTGAATTAGCTGATATAGCAGATACCTTTATTGATTGTAGTCAGTATGGAAAAGGAGTCGTGCTGGTAAATGGTGTCAATTTAGGTCGTTATTGGTCTATCGGGCCGATTCGTTCACTTTATTGTCCAAAAGCCTTCTTAAAAAAAGGGAAAAATGAAGTTGTGATCTTTGAAACAGAAGGTCGGGAAATCAAAGAGTTGGTGTTTTCTGAAAAAGCATTGACCGATTAAAAAAGAAGTAGAGTTCCGAAAATCATTCGGCCTCTACTTCTATTTTTGTTTTGAAATATTTCCAGTGCTTGTAACTCACGATATATTCGGCCACACTGCCATCTGCTAAGTAAGAATGTTTGACCTGTTTGACAGCCGGTTCACGGAAACTCAAATGTAGTAAATTCAGCAGCTCCGCATCATCAGGAAAGACGATTTCGTTTGTTTCTACCGAAGCAAGTGAAAATAGATCTACAGCGAAGTCCTTCCTCACCCGTTCATAGACACTGGCATAAGCACTCAGATCCTTAGCGATCGGTTCTTTCATTAATTTTTTAGGTAAATGAGTAATGTGTACTAAAAAAGGTTCCTCTCCGAAATAGCGTACACGCTTGATCTTATAGTAAGAAGCACTTGCAGCTAAACCTAACTCTTTCAAGATTTCGGGTTGATTTTCTTCTTCTACTGAAATGACGTTGACTTTTTCAGAATCTATAGAATGTAGTTCGATATCTGAAAATTTAACATTCTGAGAGACTTTGGCTTTCGAAACGAAAGTCCCTTTTCCTTGGATACGGTATAGATAGCCGGCACTAGTCAATTCATTCAAGGCTTTGACCGCAGTGATCGAGCTGACAGAATAGATTCGTTTGATATCCGCTTCAGAATAAAATTTATCACCGGGGATAAATGTATGATTTTTGATTTCATGTAAAAGATCTTGCTTGATCTGTTCATATTTTGGGAGCATGCTTGCTGACCTCCGTTCATATCGTCTAATGTATCAAGCATAACATGTTAATTCATTTTTAGCAATTGCTTCAAAGGTGCATATGTTAATAAAAAACAACAATAAGTTGCTTTAAAAATAAAATTCAATATATTAAGATATTAGGTTTACGGATGACTTGCCATGTGTTATAGTATGTTTATAAGAGACATAACATGTTAAGTAGGGCGACCTGCATTTTAGGAGGGAAATGAGTGGAAAATATTGTATTGATCAGTCATGGCGGCATGGCAGAAGGGGTCAAAGTCAGTCTAGAAATGATCATCGGGAAGCAAGAGAACGTGCATACCGTTTCATTAAGACCAGATGGGGATAATCTCCAATTTGAAAAAGAGTTGAATGATAAAATGAAAGCCCTTAACGGATCGACGTTGATCATTGCAGACCTATTAGGGGGAACACCGTGTAATGTTGCAGTAAAAAATTATTTGAATGTCGATGGTGTTGAGATCATTGCTGGCATGACTCTTTCAATCGTGATCGAAGCAGCTGTCAATCAAAAAGCAACGATCAAAGAGTTAGTATGTTTGTCTAGAGAAAATATTGTTGATGTGAAAGCTGGTATGAATCAGGCTGAAAAAGAAATCACCGAAGATAGTAAGGAAAAAGAATTGAGCAACTTTAGTCAATATGCTGGAAAGGAAAATATCGTCAATACACGTATCGATGAACGATTGATCCATGGTCAAGTTGCAGGGATCTGGTCAACAAGCTTAAGCACTCAACGTATCATTGTCGCAAATGATGAAGCAGCTTCCGATCCACTACAAAAATCTTCTTTAAGAATGGCAGCACCAACATCGATGCGTCTATCGGTTCTTCCAGTTGAAGCTGCAGCTGAAAATATTCGTGCAGGGAAATATGGAAAGCAGCGTCTATTCCTATTATTTAAAAATCCGAAAGATGTTTTACGCTTTATTGAAGCAGATGGCCCGATCAAAACTGTCAATGTTGGGAACATGAGTTATAAAGAAGGCGCACGTGAAGTGACGAAGAGCATTCAAGTTTTACCAGAAGAAGAAACGATTTTTGAAACTATTGCTTCAAAAGGAGTAAATGTAACCGCTCAACTCGTGCCGAATGATCCATCGATCGATTTTATGAAGAAATTACGAGGGTAAATTTTAAGGAAGAATTGAGCGATTTGTTTCACTTTTGCTGAGAAACACAGTGAATAGAATGAACTGATGTTGAACAGTACAAGACTTTCGTAAGAAAGTGTTGATCATTTATTTATCTAGCTGCACAGGCTAGTCTCTCAGGAAAAAGATAAATTATTTGCGTGACAAAAAACGTCACAAAAATAATTTCCTATTTTCCAGTTGAGACTGAACGAGCCTGTTCCGCTTTTAGAGTTATCTAGTTGCGCGGGCTAGTTCTTCAGAAAAAAGATAAAATCTGTCTGTGACAAAAAGCGTCACATACATATTTTCCTATTTTTCAGTCAGAACTGGATGAGCCCGCTACGCTTTTAGAGTTATCTAGCTATACAAATCAATCCTTAGGAAAATAGATAAATTGCCAGTGAAACAAAAAGCGTTTCAATGCCAATTTCCTAATTTTCTACAGGATTAAGCGATTTGTTCCGCTTTTAGAGTTATCTAGTTTCGCGAAATAGTTCCCTCAACAATTAGATAAATCCTCTGAAAGACTAAAAGCGTCTTTAAGATGATTTCCTAAATTGTTCAGGAACTTATCGTTTCGCTACACTTTTAAAATTAGGAGGAATTTTCATGCATTTAGCAGCGTATCAAATTATTCTTATTACCGTTTATGCTTTTATTGCAATCAATGATTCACTTATTTCAAATACGTTGACACAGCCGGCGATTGCCGGAATGATTTCCGGGATGATCATGGGCGATCTAAAAACTGGTTTGATGGTCGGAGGAACGCTTCAATTGATGCGTTTAGGAATCGCCGCATTTGGCGGGGCTTCTGTTCCGGATTATTTTACAGGCGCCGTGTTAGGGACAGCCTTTGCAGTGATTTCCGGTAAAGGTGCTGAATATGGTATCGGTTTAGCGGTGCCAGTATCACTATTGATGCTTCAATTAGACGTTGTCGCTCGTTTCTGTAATGTGTTTCTTTTACATCGAGTGGACAAAGCTATCGACAATATGCAGGTCAAACGGATTCCGCGTTTAGTGTTATCTGGTTCATTTTTATGGGGATTATCTCGTGCGATTCCAATTTTACTGATGTTATTAGCCGGCGATGCAGTTGTGACAACGATCACTGAAAATATGCCGGAATGGTTGATGACAGGTTTGAAAACAGCTGGAGGTGTTCTTCCAGTCGTCGGTGTCGGTATCCTACTGCGTTATCTGCCAACCAAGCAATATATTCCTTATTTACTACTAGGCTTCTTTTTAGCTGCATATCTGCAAGTGCCAATGTTAGGTGTATCTATCGTAGGGATGGTCGCTGCGATGTTAGTCTTTAAGCGCGATGGTGAAAAAGGAACAGCAGTAGCTTCTGGTACGAGTGATTTTGAAGGAGGATATGATGGCGATGAGTAATCAAAAACTGACAAAAAAAGAATTGAATGCAATCAGCTGGCGTTATATTTTAGCGAGTCAATTAAACTGGAACTATGAGCGGATGATGAGCTCAGGGTACCTATACGGGATCTTACCTGTACTGAAAAAATTCTACGGACACGATGAAATGCAATTACAAGATATGATGCGCACCCACAACCAATTTTTCAATACTAATGCTATTTTTGGGAATTTGATCATGGGGATCGATGTGGCGATCGAAGAACAAGATGGACATAAAGCAAAAGAAACGATCGTAGCGCTAAAAACAGCCTTGATGGGCTCGCTTGCCGGCGTGGGTGATTCATTATTTCATGTTATTTGGGGAACGATTTTTGGTTCGGTAGCAGGAACACTCGCTCAAAATGGTTCGGTGGTCGGCTGTGTGATTTGGATCATCGCAAACATTGCTCTTTTATTCGGTCGTGCGGCATTATTGCCGCTTGGTTATAAACAAGGGGTCAAATTAGTCACAACATTGAAAGATAAATTATCCGCTTTTACCAATGCTGCAACAGTCTTAGGAGTAACGGTGATTGGTGCCTTGATCCCGTCTGTGATCAAAGCGACCGTTCCGTTCGTTTATAAAAAAGATGGCGTGGAATTAGTGATCCAAGATACATTGGATGCGATTTTACCTTCGTTGGTGCCGATTTTGCTAGTACTTTTGACGTACTGGATGTTAGGACAAAAGAAATTAAATTCTACTCGAGTGATCTGGATCATTTTGATTTTATCGATCGCATTGAGCGCACTAGGGATCTTAGGCTAAGAAATTGAGTGAAACAGGTGAGAAAATGAAACGCGTAGAGATTCTATCACGTTTAGAAAAAACAGGAGTTGTCGCAGTGGTCCGCGGAGCGACAAAAGAAGAAGCCGTCAAAGCAAGTCATGCCATCGTAGCAGGTGGTCTGACCGGTATTGAATTGACTTTTACAGTTCCTCAGGCGGATGAAGCACTCAAAGAATTAACGAGCTATTATCAAAATCGTTCTGAAATCGTGATCGGTGCGGGAACCGTCTTAGATGCAGTTACCGCCCGTTTAGCGATCATGGCAGGAGCGGAGTATATCGTCAGTCCAAGCTTCGATCAGGAAACGGCAGAATTATGTAATTTATACCAAGTTCCTTATTTACCTGGATGTATGACGATCACAGAAGTACAGGAAGCATTGAAAAGTGGCGCAGATATCGTCAAATTATTTCCTGGAAGTGCATATGGTCCAAGTATCATTTCTGCATTCAAAGCACCGATGCCTCAAGTCAGTCTTATGCCGACAGGCGGTGTGAGCTTGGCAAATATGGCTGATTGGTTTAAAGCTGGAGCCGTTACAGTTGGTGTGGGCGGCGACTTGCTTGCACCAGCAAGCTCAGGTGATTTTGACCAAGTGACAGCAATGGCGAAGCAATATGCTGCAAAATTAAAAGAAATTAAGGGATGATCAGATGGGAAAAGTCGTTACCTTAGGAGAGATCATGCTGCGTTTTTCGACGCAATCAGGGCACCGCTTGACTCAAAGTGAACAGCTGCAGGCACACTATGGCGGAGCGGAAGCGAATGTTGGGATCTCTTTGGCAAATTTTGGCCATGAGGTCGTATTTGCCAGTAAAGTACCTGACAACGTTTTAGGAGAGGCCGTCCGCAAACACCTGCAACGTTACCGAGTAACTACAGATTTCTTATTGACTGGCGGTCATCGGCTTGGTACTTACTATCTGGAAACGGGAATCGGTGAGCGGGCAGCCGCGGTCATTTATGATCGGGCTGGTTCAAGCTTTGCTGAAATGGACACACTTGAGTGGGATATGTCTGAATTGTTTCATGAGGTAGATCTCTTCCATCTTTCAGGGATCACTCCAGCATTGTCTCCAAAATGGCAGACACTTACGTTGGATTTGGTGGAGCAGGCAAGAAAAGCTGGGTGTAAAATCAGTTTTGATGTGAACTATCGCGGAAAATTATGGAGTCAAGCACAGGCTGGGCATTTTCTGAAACAGGTTTTACCTTATGTCGATTATTGTTCAGCTGGAATCTTAGATGCCGTTCATTTACTAGGAATCACCGCAACTCCAACAGCGGATGAAAGCAGTACTGCATTTTATTATCAATGTATGAAACAAGGATTTCCAAACATCGAGGTGTTTTATTCTACAAAACGGACAGTGCATTCAGCAAGCGTGAATGATCTGACGGGGACCTTATGGATAGATGGTCAGTATTATGAATCTGAGCTTCATGAACTCGATCCGATCATCGATCGGGTTGGCGGGGGCGATGCTTTTTCCGGCGGTGTCTTACATGGCCTGCTGAAAAAGATGAAGCCACAGGCGATCATTGATTTCGCCACAGCGGCAGCTGCCTTAAAGCATACGGTTCATGGGGACTGCAATCAATTTACTCAAGCAGAAGTCGAGCAGTTTTTAGCTGCCGGTTCAGGAAAAATAAATCGTTAAAGGGAGTCATGACATGCAACAAATGGAAAATAGATATACACATAGTCCGGAGGATATCCGTCACTATTCAACAGAAGAATTACGTAGAGAATTTTTAGTAGAGAAGGTCTTTGCGCCAGGAGAAATCAGCTTGACTTATACACACAATGACCGCATGATCTTTGGCGGAGTGACACCGACAGAAGAGCCTTTGGAAATTGTTTTGACAAAAGAATTAGGTGTAGATTATTTCTTAGAACGTAGAGAATTAGGTGTGATCAATATCGGCGGCCCTGGATCGATCACGATCGACGGACAAACAGAGCCGATGAAAAAACAAGATGGTTATTATATTGGGAAAGAAACGAAAGAAGTGATTTTCCGATCAGATGATCCGAAAAATCCAGCGAAGTTTTACGTAAATAGTGTTCCGGCACATCATAAATACCCAAATGTAAAAATCAGTATCGATCAAATCAAACCGATGGAAACAGGTGAGTCGCTGTCGTTGAATAAACGCAGAATTTATCAATATATTCATCCAAACGTATGTGAAAGCTGTCAATTACAAATGGGCTATACGGTCTTAGAACCAGGCAGCTCTTGGAATACGATGCCTTGTCATACCCATGAACGCCGGATGGAAGCGTATCTGTATTTTGACTATGCAACTGAAGATACGCGCGTTTTCCATATGATGGGCAAACCAGATGAAACCAAGCATTTAGTCGTAGACAATGAACAAGCGATCATTTCACCAAGCTGGTCGATCCATTCAGGTGTCGGCACAGGAGATTATACATTTATTTGGTCGATGTGCGGTGAGAATATTACTTATACAGACATGGATATGGTTCCAATGGATCAATTAAAATAGAAAAGAGGCAATCAGATGACATTCACGATGGAACAATTTCAACTAAATGGAAAAGTTGCTCTAGTGACAGGTGCAGTGCATGGCATCGGCTTTGAAATCGCTAAATCATTAGCTACAGCCGGAGCAACCATTGTGTTCAATAATTTATCGCAAGAGTCTGTGGATCAGGCGATGAAACTTTATCAAGAAGCTGGGATCGAAGCGAAAGGGTATGCTTGTGATGTGACCGATGAAGCAGCTGTTCAAAAAACAGTGCAGAAAATCAAAGAAGAAGTTGGTTCGATCGATATATTGGTCAATAATGCCGGGATCATCAAACGGATTCCGATGATCGATATGTCTGCAGAAGAATTCAGACAAGTCGTTGATGTCGATTTGAATGCACCGTTTATTATGGCCAAAGCAGTTATTCCTGATATGATCGAAAAAGGCGGCGGTAAGATCATCAATATTTGTTCAATGATGAGTGAGCTTGGCCGTGAAACGGTCAGTGCCTATGCTGCGGCTAAGGGCGGATTGAAAATGCTGACGAAAAATATTGCGTCCGAATACGGGCAATACAACATCCAATGTAACGGGATCGGTCCAGGCTATATTGCAACACCGCAAACGGCACCGCTGAGAGAAACACAGGAAAATGGGGAACGTCATCCTTTTGATCAGTTTATCGTTGGCCGAACTCCAGCAGCGCGTTGGGGCACGCCGGAAGACCTTGCTGGCCCAGCTGTATTCCTAGCATCTAGTGCTTCTGATTTTGTAAATGGCCATATTTTATATGTGGATGGCGGTATTTTAGCCTATATCGGAAAGCAGCCATAAATAAAAATGAGTATTAGAGTGTAGAGACAGTTTGTTCTTCACTCTTTTTCTCCCGAAAAAATGAAAACGCTTGCTTTTTATCAATAAATTATTTTATTGTAAGGAATAACGGGTTGTTTGGTTATAATAAAGCAGACGTAATGTTTGCTAAGGAGGGTATAAAGTAATGAAAACAGGTAAGAAAGTTTTGTTTGCAGTTGGGTGCTCATTTGCTATTTTTAGTGGGCTCTATGGTTTTTCTAAGATTGGTTTGGCAGAGGAAGGAGCAAATGTAATTCAGGCGGAACCGCCGGCATACACATCAGATTTTCCTAATCAATTAGGAACATGGCAGGATATGGTAGGTAAAGCGGACAAAAGTAACAACAGTAGTGGATTAATGATTTCAAATACAAAGCAAGGCACCAGCTTAGAGTCCGTTTCACTAAACTTGAGTGCTGGTAAGCAAACGTCTGGGGATCTTGAGTATACCTTTTTATATGAAGGACAGGCGAATTTCGGACTTGTATTTCGCGGAGATACGCAGAATTCAAGTAAATGGCAGTCATTTGCCTATAATCGTGACGGACAATGGCAGCTAGGTCAACCAGGCGGAAAATGGATCGCTAATATTCCCGGACCTAAACTGAGTACTGGTCAACAATATAAGCTGATGCTTCGTTATGAAGGGAAAAGTATAAAAGCTTTTTTAAATAATCAGCTCTTCTATGAGAATAATGGCATCGTTTATCCAAATGGGTCTGCTATTGACGGTGACTGGGAAGGATATCCGGGGATTCGGATGTTCGGGAATTTATCAAAATTGACGGTTCTATCTATGCGAAGCGGCAAAGTAGGTAGTATTCCCGTAGTCGATCGTTCTGCCGAATATGCGCAGCTGAAAGAAAAATGGAGAAATCAGCTTGTCTCTGACCAGTATGATGAAACTAATCCGACGCTAGTCAAGTACGTTCAAACATTGTCTGAAGAGGCTGCTGAATTATATCAAACGATGAACAAATCAGCAGACCGCACGTATCTTTGGCCGTTGGAACAAGGAAATACAGCGTCAGCAGATCTAAGTACACAATTCATCAAACTGCAAAAGCTAGCGCTGGCATACGGCACAAAAGGCAGTCCGATGTACCAAGATAAGACAGTTGAAGCCGCAATCATCGATGGCTTGGATTTTATGGTCACTAAAAAAGGCTACGATGGGAAAAAATATCATGGCAATTGGTGGGATTGGCAAGTTGGCATCCCGCAAAAGTTTATCAGTACGTTGATGATTTTAGGGGATAATGTGCCAGAAGAAAAATTACAGCAATATACCGCTGCGATAAGCGGTTATGTACCAGATCCATTCAAACAACTGTACACTAAAACACAAGGAACATTTGTCGATCTAGCCTTTATTCCAAACTTCGTGACTTCTGGAGCGAATCGGACCGATCTGGCTCTAACTGTTTTAGGATTAGGGATCTTACAGAAAAATGAAGGCAAGATCACGCAAGCCTCCAGCAGTATCATCGATGTCTTTAAATTAGTCACAAAAGGGGACGGCTTTTATAAGGACGGCTCATTTATTCAGCATAGTAATATTCCATATACAGGCTCATATGGGAATGTTTTGATAAAAGGTGTCGGACAAATCTTAGCGATCACAAAAGAATCCAGCTTTGAAATGGCACCAGAAATCGTAAACGAGTTTGTTGAAAACGTCGACAGAGCATTTCTTCCGTTGATCTATAAAGGCGAGATGCTGCCAACTGTCAATGGCCGCTCAATCTCAAGAGCACCAGCAAAAACTAAAGTCGGCTATGGCTCAACTACGATTTACAATTTATTGATCGTCTCTAAATTTGCCCCAACAGAGTATCAGAAGAAATTTCAGGAAGCGGCTAAATACTGGATCAAGGAAAATCCAGACTATTATTTAACAAATGCGAGAGATTTTAATGACCTGCAAATGACGATGACATTGTTGGATAATTCTGGGATTATTGGAGATACATTACCATTTATTGGAACAAAAATGTATGCTTCGATGGATCGTTTTGTTCAAAGAACACCCGACTACATGATGGGCTTGGGATTATATTCTAGTCGAATCTCTTCTTTTGAAGCTGGAAATAAAGAAAATAAACGCGGCTGGCATACGGCTGACGGGATGATGTATTTATATAACGATGATGAGGTTCAATTTAATTCTGCCTACTGGCCGACAGTCGATCCTTATCGTTTACCGGGAACAACAGTAGATACAGTAGCACTGGCAGATGAAGTCTCTGCTTTTACAACTGTGACATCGAAAGAAAAATGGGTCGGCGGCGTGGATTTTGAAGGTCTAGCAACAGTCGGAATGGCACTGAACAAGACTGGTACCAAAAATAATGGCACCCTCCTACCGATGAACCTTCAAGCTAAAAAATCTTGGTTTATCGTTGACGGACAAATCGTTGCGTTAGGTGCAGGAATCAAAGGTGATACGACTGCATCTATTGAAACGATCGTAGATAATCGTCTGTTGAATGATAATTACACGTACAAAGTAATTTCCAATAATAGCGCAATCGAACAAGCCAGCGAAGTAAGTACTAAACAATGGCTCTTACTACAGTCGGACCATCAAAACGCCAGCGTAGGCTATTATTTCCCGAAAGAAACAGCAGTCAATGTCATCAGTGAAACACGTACAGGTAGTTATGCACAAATCAATGAAGCATTTCCTAATAACGAGCAGTACACAGGGGATTATCGTAAATTTGTGATCGATCATGGGAAAAATCCCGTAGATGAAAGCTATGCCTACGCGACATTGCCGGGAATAGACGAAGCAGGTCTAAAAGCTTATGCAGCAGAAAAACCAGTAAATATTTTAGCAAATACTGCAGAAGTCCAAGCAGTAGAATTACCACAGGAAAATTATTTGGGTGTCAATATCTGGAAAGAAACAGGCAGCAGCATTGCCGGGATCACTTCAGATAAAGCAGTCTCACTGTTGAAAAAAACGTCTGGCAATCAACAAACCTATGTATTCTCAGATCCGACTCAAACAACCAAAACAATGACCTTGAAACTGCCTAAAAATTACAGCAAAATCGTAAGTCAAAGTGAAGGAATCATTTATGATGCAGCAACAGATACCTTTACTGTAACCTTTGAACAGATGGATGGCAGCAGCAAGCAAATCGTGGCTGAATAAATCATCGAAAATAAGTGAGAACGTTCTGTCTCAACTCTTTAAACGCAGAGTAGACAGAGTGTTTTCACTTTATTTGGACTTTCGTGCACTCATTTTAATAAAGAAACTACCACTTAAAGTAATCAATGCAAGAGTAAAAAATACCTTGTGTGGTTCAGTCATAGAGAAAGCTTGTATCAAATAAGCGCCAATGATTGGACCGAATGTATTTCCAAGCTTCGGTATTTCAGCTAACCCAAAATAAAATCCCTTTTTTCCTTTTGGAGCAAGCTGATCAACTAGATAATCAAATCTGACACCTAAAAATAATTCTCCTAAACTATAGGATAAGGCAACCATAAAAAATACTAGAAGATCAGTTGCCCTAGGGAGTAAAAAAAGACTGCAGGCAAACATCATATTGCTAATGATTATTGTAGCGAAAGAAGAAATACGTTTAGTACATCTAATGATCGGCACTTGCAATAATAAGATCAAAGCGGCATTGATCATCAGCATAGCGCTATATAAGGAAGCTCCTGATGGAAACAAAGAACGCATATTGAAAAATTGAGGAACAGTCGAATTGAATTGTGCATAGCCAAAATAAGAAAATGTCACTCCTAGCAACAGGAAAATATAGGCATAAATAGAAAAGGGATCGTTCTTTTGCGTCCTTTTACAATCGCTGATTTTCCGTTTAAAAGCTGGCGGTTCTTTACGCATCGTAATGAATAGAAGAACTCCATAAACAATGTAGCTTCCGCCAAGAACCAAATAAGAAAAAAGTGAAGAATCGTCAGTGAATAGTGAATGCAATAAAGGGCCTAAAAAAGCACCAATATTGATTGAAGCATATCTGAAATTGTAGATAGATAAGCGTTCTTCAGGCAGGGAAAAAAGAGATAATGTTCGCTTAGCTGTTGGTTCGAAAATAACATAGCAAAAGCCATTTAAAGCATTGAGAAATAAAAATTGAGGAACCGTTGAAGCAAAGAAAAATCCAATAAAAATAGTCCCCCAGAAAATCGCCGTATAAATCAGGAACGTCTGAAATTTGATTTTATCGGATAAATAACCTCCGATCGGGCTGCACAAAACACTTATCAAGGGGCTGATGCTAAGGATATAGCCGATTTCAACAGCTGAAAATTGACAGCTATTAGACAAATAGATTGCTAAAAAAGGGGTGCTCATAAAAAAAGTGATACGAGTGAATAGTGTTCCCAAAAGAATCGTTCGCACCTGAATCGTCATTTTTTTGATCATAAAGACCTCCGTATGATTTTTAAGTATGGTATCATAAGAAAAAATGAACCGGATTTTTTGTTGCGTATACGCACAAAAAGGAGGATATGATGATTCAATATGGCAAAACACTCAAAATGATAAGAAAATCGCGCGGTTTTAGTCAGGCTGCTTTGTGTAAAGGGATCATGAGCCGTTCAAATTTATCGAGGTTTGAAAATCAGCTGTATGTCCCTAGCTTTGATAAGGTCTTGCAATTGCTTGAGCGATTGACCGTGACGTTAGATGAGTTTGTCTATATTGATCGCGGATTTTTACCTAGCAAATATGACTATTTTTATAAAAAATTGATCCAAGCTGAAAATTATAGACAGAAAGAAGAATTAACCGAAGTTGCGAAACAAATCGCTGAATACAAGGAAGAAAGCATCCAATTTTATGAATTGTTTTTACTCTCTCAGTTCGCATTGCTCGAAAATGATCTACCGGCAATCCTGACAAAAGAAGATATTTCCAACTATATGCGGCCGGTGCTATTTGAAATAGAAAATTGGCTGTTTTATGATTTTAGACGACTGAACAATTTTATTCAGCTTTTTGAACTAGATGAAGCCATTTTCTTGTATGACCGAGCAATTACCGAGTTTGGTAAGTATGAAGGATTTCCCAAAGAAAACAATATCAAGATCCATCTATCATTGAATCTGGGACAATTACTACTCGAGCAACAACAATTAGTAAAAGCAGAAACCTACTTCAATCGCGCCAAACAATATGCCCGTCAGCAAAACAAATTGTATCAAGAGTTGCTTAGTGATTTATTTATTGAGAAAATCATCCAGCAAAAGAAGCAACTATCACTAAAAGATCCACTTCCAACTATGCTGGCGTATATGAAACAAATAGGCTATGATGCTGTTGTTCATTCACTGATGACATATACCGAATAAAAAATCGAATTTTATTATTGACTTTCAATAATAAACGCAGTAAACTTTAAATGTAACATAAATAGTTACTTTTAAATTGGAGTGATAGACATGGCCATGTCGACAAAATTAAGTGTTGCGATCCATATCCTAAGCCTGATCGAAATTGGACCACCAGATCAAGTGAACTCTGAACTGATTGCGGCAAGCGTAAATACGAATCCGGTAGTTGTCAGACGCTTGATGAGCAAGCTGAAAAAAGCCGGGCTGATCCACACAAGCAGAGGCGCAACACAAACTTATTTATTGAAGAAACCGGAAGATATTTCTCTTTATGACATTTATGAAGCGGTGGAATTAGAACATGAAGTATTCAATATCCATCAAAATCCAAACCCGGATTGTCTGGTAGGAGCGAATATTCAAGCAGCATTAGAAGAACAATACAGTAAAGTACAAGAACGTATGGAAAAAGAATTAAAAGAGATTCCGTTATCTGATGTCATCCATCAAATAAAGCAGTAAGAGACAAAAGGGTCTCTTCTCTTTTTACTATTAAATGTAACAAGAAAAGTTTCATTAAAAGAAAGGAAGAACAAACATGAAAGTAGCAATTTTAGGAGCAAACGGAAAAGCAGGTTCAGCCATTTTAGCAGAAGCGAAAAAAAGAGGGATAGAAGTAACTGCAATTGTTCGTGCTAAAGAAAAAATCACAGATGGAACGCCTGTGATTGAAAAAGATGTTTACCAATTAACAGCATCAGACATCAAGGAGTTTGATGTATTAGTCAGTGCATTAGGCTTTTGGGGCGATGTGAGTGAATTTACTGGCTCCACACAGCACTTGATCGACATCTTGAAAGGTCTAAATACTCGTTTACTAGTCGTTGGCGGAGCTGGAAGCTTATACGTTGATCAAGCACATACGATGCGTCTAAGTGAAACACCAGACTTCCCAGAAGCATTTAAACCATTGGCTACAGCGATGGGCAAAGGACTGGATTTGCTAAAAGAAGCTAAAAATATTCATTGGACTTATATCAGCCCAGCTGCTGAGTTTGATGCAGAAGGACCGAAAACAGGAAAATATGTCGCTGCAGGTGAAGAACTAGAAACAGATGCCGCTGGTAAAAGCTATATTTCTTATGCAGATTATGCGATTGCGATGGTCGATGAAATTCAAAATAATGCGCATCCCGAACAACGATTTAGTGTGCATCAATAACATATTGATTTAGGGCTTGGACAGAATGCATCACTTTTGTCCAAGTGTTTTTTGTAATATAGCATGACAAAAATGATAGTTGATTGAAAGTTTAAGTCAAGGCGTATCGAGAAATTCTCCTTTATACTGTAGTAGGTGAATAGTTAAGGAGGATATAAAAATGGAACGATTTGAAATAGGTAAGTTTAGAGGGTTTTCAACGTTTGATTTGAAAATTTTAGGAATTATTCTTATGTTTATAGATCATATCCATCAAATGTTTGTGCCGATGGGGGCGCCCAATTGGTTAGATTGGTTTGGTCGACCAGTCGCTACGTTATTCTTTTTTGTCAGTGTTGTAGGGTTTAGTCACACGAGAAGCAAAGAAAAATACATGCTGCGCCTATACCTTGGAATGATCATTATGGCTTTAGGAAGTTACGTTTTACAAATGAAAGTAGGATATGAAGAAGTCCAATTAATGAACAATATTTTTCGAGATCTTTTGACTGGGGCTTTGATGATGTATGGGATTGATAAGTTGTCAGAGGGGATTTCCGGTAAAAAAATCAGCAAATTAATTTTGGGTATTGTGTTACTTTTATTCCCAATAGTGACATCGTTCATTTTGTTTGCATTGATGGGAAATACAGCTACAATGTTTGTTGCTGTGTGGGCTAGCAATTTTATTCCTGCACTACTTTTTACAGAAAATAGCTTCCTAGTATTATTGATTCCTCTGATGTACATAGCGAGAAAACAGCGTTGGCTTCAATGTTTATTGATTAGCCTGGTAGCGGTATTTTTCTTTGTTCAGGGATCGACACAATGGATGATGATTTTTGCGGTTATCCCGATTGCCTTATTCAATGGTGAGAAAGGTAAAGAAATGCGGAATTTCTTCTATTTCTTCTACCCGCTGCATATTTGGATTTTGTATTTGATTTCCGCCTATATATACACACATTAATAGTAAAACACGTCTTTCGAAGCTGCTAGCTTTGAAAGACGTGTTTTTTTTAATAACATTTAGAACAAGGAGTTAAACCACGTGCTGTGGCATTTTCTAATGTATCAGGAGTGTATGTGCCATTCCCGCATTTTCGTGCATGGTATTTTTCTCCAGTTGGTGTAACTAAAACCATTTGTTGAACACCTTGAGTGTCTGGTGCAGGTGCTTCTGGTGCTTGCGCTGCTGCAGCTGCTTGTTGTGCTTCAGCAGCGGCTTGCTCCTCTGCTTTTTTCTGCGCTTCAGCAACTTTTTTTGCTTCTTCTTTTTGTGCATCCAGTGTTCGTTTAACGCCGCTAGCTCGATTACTTAGATCCTTATTTCCGCTAGGCAACTCGTTGATCCTAGTGATAGCCTGCTCATAATGTGCATCGGTCGGCTCTTGCTCAGCTTTTTCAACAGCAGTTCGTGCTGCCGCAATTAAGCTTTCAGTGCGCTCTTTTTCAGTGATTTTTTGTTGAACAGTCTCTAAACGTTTTAATAAAGAATCTTTATTTAATGTAGCCTTATCTACTAAGGCAGTGGCAGAATCAAGCTGTTCTTTAGTTTGTTTGGTTTCGGCAAGCTCAACAGCTACATAAATAGGGACGTTTTCTTTAACGATCGCTAAGCGTTTTGTAAGATCCTCTCGTGTTAGAGAAGTGACTAATGTTGCTGCTTCATCATAGTTTTTTTGCGTTGGATTTTTCTCTGCTAAAGCGAGAGCCGCTTCGGCTTGCTCTATCGTATCCTGTGCCTTTTTTTCTTTATTCAAAAATGCAACGAACTCTTTTGACGGAATGACAGTGACAGCTTCTTCTGTTTCTTTATCTCCAAGCGTGGCTGTAAAGGTGATTTTTTGAGCTTCATCGTTCGTTAAGTTGACTTTGTAACTGAAAGAACCGTCTTTGGTAGCAATTTCTTCTCCATCTACACTAAGCTCGCTGTTTTTATTTGTTTTCCCTGTGACTGTAGCGATTCCTTTGTCATTTGTTTTAAGTGATGCTTCGTCAAATTCCAGAGTAGGTGAAGATGGTGTTAGAATGATTCCTACAATAAATAAAAGTAGACTAATACCAGTTAAAATCAATGGTTTTTGCTTTTGTTTTCGCTGAATGACTGCTTTGATCGATAAAACGCTTCCTGTAATAATCCCCAAAATACCTACTAAAACAATAATTGCACTCATAGTTTCATTATTCCTCCTTTTTATGTATAAACAAATTGTATCATATTTTAAAATATAAGACTGGAATCATATCACTATAAATAAAAAACAAAGACATTTATCGGCAATAAAAAAAATTCTTATGCTAAAATGAAAACAGAATGAATTGCGTATTTTAACAGAGAAGGGGAAAAAAATGAAAGCAGAGATCATTGCAGTTGGTACAGAGCTACTACTAGGACAAGTCGTGAATACGAATGCAACATTTTTATCAGAAGAATTAGCAGTTTTAGGGATCGAAGTCTATTATCATACTGTCGTAGGCGATAATCCGGTACGATTAGATGAGTTGTTGACACAGGCACAAGATCGGAGTGATTTAATTGTTTTATGCGGTGGATTAGGACCGACCGATGATGACTTGACGAAGGATACTGTTGCAGCTCACATCCACCACTCGTTGATTCAAGACGAGCAAGCATTGGAGCAGTTGAACGACTATTTTAGTTTTTCGAAAAATAAGATGACAGAGAATAATCTACGGCAAACCTTAATGATCGAAGGCGGCAGAGCGATTCAAAATCCCGCTGGATTAGCTGTAGGAACGCTAGTGACAGAAAATGATACGACATATTTACTTTTACCGGGACCTCCGAATGAATTGAAGCCGATGTTTAAGAAAAACGCCCGTCCTCTATTAGAAGAACTTTTTCCGCAGAAGGAAGAGTTACTATCAAGGGTTCTTAGATTCTATGGTATCGGTGAATCTCAGCTAGTCACAGAATTGAAAGAGTTGATCGATCATCAAAGTAACCCGACTATTGCTCCATATGCTAAGCCGAATGAAGTGACTTTACGTTTGACAGCAAAAGTGGCGGATCATGGAGAAGGAGAACTGCTGCTGGATCAGCTTGAAGCTAAGATTCTATCGCAAGTAGGGGACTACTTTTACGGTTATGGGGATGAGAATAGCTTGGTAGAAGTAACAGTCGAACAGCTAAAAAAAGCTGGGAAAACTGTCTCCGCAGCTGAAAGTTTAACGGCTGGACTTTTTCAAAGTACGCTAGGAGATGTTCCGGGAGTCTCCGAAGTTTTTAAAGGAGGATTTGTGACCTATTCTGAGCAGACGAAAGAGGCTTTCTTAGGGATCGATCCGATTTTATTAGAGAAGGAAGGGGTAGTGAGTGAATTCTGTGCCATTGCGATGGCTGAGCAAGCACGAATATTAAGTGGAGCTGACTTTGCTGTTTCATTTACTGGAGTCGCAGGACCTGACGAATTGGAAGGACATCCAGCTGGAACCGTTTGGATTGGATTGGCGGAAAAGGGCAAACCAACGATTGCAGAGCTTCAGCATTTTACCAGAGACAGACGGTACATCCGTCGAAGTGCTGTAATGAAAGGTTTGGATATGGTTCGCAGGGCTGTTGATAAGTAAAAATAAAAAAGGTGAACGTTTGTTCGTTTTTCTCTTGCTTTTTCTAAATAAACCAGTTATGATATATTTATTGAAAAGGAACTTAAATCGTTTATATATAAGGAGGATTATCGATTGGCAGATGATCGTAAAGTGGCCTTAGATGCCGCACTAAAAAAAATCGAAAAGAACTTTGGTAAAGGTTCAGTAATGAAATTAGGGGAGAAAGTAGACCAGCAGGTTTCTACGATTCCCAGCGGTTCATTAGCGTTAGACGTTGCATTAGGTGTCGGTGGCTATCCTCGCGGCCGGATCGTTGAAGTATACGGACCAGAGAGCTCAGGTAAGACGACTGTAGCACTGCATGCGATTGCTTCTGTACAAAAACAAGGCGGCACAGCTGCTTTTATCGATGCTGAACATGCTTTAGATCCGCAATATGCACAAAAATTAGGCGTAAATATCGATGAATTATTACTTTCACAACCAGATACTGGAGAGCAAGGATTGGAAATCGCGGATGCTTTAGTTTCCAGTGGCGCGATCGATATTGTTGTTATCGACTCAGTAGCGGCTCTTGTTCCTCGTGCGGAAATCGACGGGGAAATGGGTGCAAGTCACGTTGGTTTGCAGGCACGTTTGATGTCACAAGCATTGCGTAAGCTTTCAGGCTCTATCAACAAGACGAAGACGATTGCTATTTTCATCAACCAAATCCGTGAAAAAGTCGGAGTGATGTTTGGTAATCCTGAAACGACTCCTGGCGGCCGTGCGTTGAAATTCTATGCGACTGTTCGTCTGGAAGTAAGACGTGCGGAACAATTGAAGCAAGGAACAGATATCGTTGGTAACCGTACGAAAATAAAAGTAGTCAAGAATAAAGTTGCACCACCATTCAAGGTGGCTGAAGTTGATATCATGTATGGTCAAGGGATTTCTCAAGAAGGTGAACTTCTTGATATGGCTGTTGAAAAAGATATCATAGACAAGAGCGGCGCATGGTACAGCTACAAAGAAGAACGTATCGGACAAGGCCGTGAGAATGTGAAAGTCTATATGCTTGAGCATCCAGAAATGGTTGAAGAAGTCTCTAAGCGTGTACGTGATGCTTATGGTATCGGCGACGGTACAGCCGTTGTTGAAGTAGAAGAAGGTCAAGAAGAATTACCGCTTGATGAAGAATAGAAACTAGAAAAAAACAAACTGTAAAAGAGCTGTGATTGCTTTTTTACAGTTTGTTTTTTTCCCTTAGCTAATTTCTTGATTGGAACAAAGCTCTTTCGATTAGGAAAGGGCTTTTTTAAGTTGACACACTGGTGCACAAACATTAGAATAAAGTTGTGTATAACTACACGTATGCAAGTAGGCATATTGATAATTGATTATGGTTTATCAGAAAACTACATGAATATTGAAAATTTGAAGATAGTACGGAGGTGGAAACAATGGGTTTACAAATTCTCCTCGCTATCGTCGGTTTAATTGTCGGTCTGGGTTTAGGGTTAGTCGTTGCAAAATCGCGTCATGAAAAGGCTATAGATGGTGCAAAGTCTTCTGCTGCAGGCATTATTGAAAGTGCCAATAAAGAAGCGGAAACTCTGAAAAAGGAAGCTTTATTAGAAGCTAAGGAAGAAAACCAGAAGTATCGGTCAGAAATTGAAAGTGAGTTGAAAGAAAGCAAATTAGAACTGAAATCTCAAGAAAATCGTTTATTACAAAGAGAGCAAAACTTAGATAGAAAAGATGACTCTCTTGAAAAACGTGAAAACTCACTGGAAGAAAAAGAAGAGAAACTTGGTGCTAGACAGCAATTAATTGATGAGCGAGAAAAAGATGTAGAAGAACTAGTTGAAAAGCAACACCAAGAAATAGAACGTATTGCTTCACTATCGAAAGATGAAGCAAAAGATATCATCATGAAATCTACCGAAGAAGAGCTAAGTCATGAATTAACTGTTATGGTTAAGGAATCAGAGCAACGTGCGAAAGAAGAGTCTGATCGTAAAGCTAAAAACTTACTTTCATTAGCGATTCAACGTTGTGCAGCTGACTCGGTTTCTGAAACCACAGTTTCTGTGGTTAGTTTACCAAATGATGAGATGAAAGGTAGGATCATTGGTCGTGAAGGCCGTAATATTCGTACCTTAGAAACGTTGACAGGAATTGATTTGATTATCGATGATACACCAGAAGCAGTGGTGCTGTCAGGGTTTGATCCAATCAGAAGAGAGATTGCTCGGATGACCTTGGAGAAATTGATTCAAGATGGACGAATTCACCCAGCTCGTATTGAAGAAATGGTTGAAAAGTCACGTAAAGAAATGGATGAACGAATTCGTGAATACGGAGAGCAGGCTGCCTTTGAAGTTGGGGCGCATACACTTCATCCGGACTTGATCAAAATTTTAGGTCGTTTACGTTTCCGTACAAGTTACGGACAAAACGTATTGAACCACTCGATCGAAGTGGCTAAATTAACTGGTGTATTGGCGGCAGAGATCGGTGAAGATGTCCAATTAGCGAAACGTGCAGGTTTGCTGCATGATATCGGTAAAGCGTTGGATCACGAAATCGAAGGATCTCACGTAGAGATCGGTGCAGAGTTAGCTGCTAAGTATAAAGAAAATGCGACGGTTATCAATGCGATTGCATCTCATCATGGCGATGTGGAAGCAACGTCAGTCATTTCTGTTTTAGTAGCGGCTGCAGATGCATTGTCAGCTGCTAGACCAGGAGCTCGTAGTGAATCTATGGAAAACTATATCCGCCGCCTAGAAAACTTAGAAAATATTTCTAATGGATTTGAAGGTGTTGAATCTAGTTTTGCTGTACAAGCTGGTCGTGAAGTGCGAGTAATGGTCAAACCAGATGAAATCAATGATTTAGAAGCTGTACGCTTAGTGCGGGATATTCGTAAGAAAATCGAAGATGATCTAGATTATCCGGGTCATATCAAAGTGACGGTCATCCGTGAAACGCGTGCAGTAGATTACGCAAAATAAAAAAAGAACAGAAACAGCCAGCGCTTATAAGCAGGCTGTTTCTTTTTGTGTCTTCCCCTAATTTTTTTCAAGTACATAAAATGGCTTTTTGGCTATATTTTCACCCTTTTTTTGTAAAATAAATGAGAAAAAATTCAGGATATTTTTACTAAACTAGCCGCAGTGTTTTAATTGCTATAAGCCTATTACTTTGCTATATTCTTTATAGAATTTTATTAAAACTGGGGGTTTTTTACTATGCAATTAAAGAAAAGCGCTTTTCTAGGTTTAGTTGCTTTATCAAGTATTACATTAGCTGCTTGCGGCGGAGGCTCAAAAAATGCCGATGGTGGTGTAAGCGGAGAAGAAAAGGTATTTCGTTTAGTTGAGAGACAAGAAATGCCTAGTGCAGATCCTTCATTAGCAACGGACGAAGTAAGTTTTGTCGCATTGAATAATGTGTATGAAGGAATTTACCGCTTAGATAAAGACAGCAAGCCACAACCAGCTGGGGCTGCTGAAAAAGCAGAAGTTAGTGAAGATGGACTAACATATAAGATCAAATTAAGAGAAGATGCGAAATGGACAGATGACAAACCTGTAAAAGCTGAAGACTATGTATATGGCTGGCAAAGAACGGTTGATCCAGCAACTGGTTCAGAATATGCTTACATGTTTAACTCTGTAAAAAATGCTGAAAAAATCTCCAAAGGCGAAATGAAAAAAGAAGAACTTGGAATCAAAGCAATTGGTGATTATGAACTGGAAATCACATTAGAACAAGCTACTCCATTTTTTGACTATCTATTAGCATTCCCATCATTTTTACCGCAAAGACAAGATATCGTTGAAAAATATGGTAAAGATTATACAACTGATAGCGATAAAGCAGTGTATAACGGACCATTTACTTTGACTGATTTTGACGGACCTGGAACAGATACAAATTGGTCTTATACAAAAAATGACAAATACTGGGATAAAGACACAGTCAAGTTAGACAAAGTAACGATCGATGTCGTAAAAGAAGCACCGACATCATTGAACTTATTCCAAGACGGTCAAGCAGATGATGTACCATTGTCAGGTGAATTAGCGCAACAAATGAAGAGTGATCCAAACTTCATTACCTTAAAAGCCGCATCGACATTCTATCTTGAACCGAACCAAATTGAAGAAAATTCACCATATCGCAATGCAAATCTGCGTAAAGCTTTATCTTATGCAATCGATCGTAAAGCATTAGTGGATCAAATTTTAGCAAACGGTTCTACTGTCCCAGAAGGTCTAGTACCTGCAGGCTTAGCTGCTGATCCAAAAACAGATGAAGACTTTGCCAAAGAATCTGGAAATGATATTGTCTACGATGTTGACAAAGCAAAAGAATCGTGGAAAAAAGCCAAAGATGAATTAGGTATTTCTACGTTATCTGTTGATTTATTGATCGATGATACTGATAATGCGAAGAAAATGGCTGAATATCTACAAGGTTCATTATCTGAAACCTTAGATGGCTTAAAAGTGTCTGTCAGCCCTGTACCATTTTCTGTACGATTAGATCGCTCAAATAAAGGAGACTTTGAAATTGCAGTGAGTGCATGGGGAGCGGATTATGCAGATCCAAGCAGCTTCTTAGATTTATTTGTTACAGGAAATGCCTATAATAGAGGACATTATTCAAATTCTGAATATGATAAATTAGTGAATAGCGCTGCGACAACAAATGCAAACAATCCAGAAGCACGTTGGCAAGATCTGTTAAACGCTGAAAAAACGATCATGGATGATAAGGGCGTTATCCCATTGTATCAAAAAGCAGAAGCACGCTTACGTTCTGAAAAAATCAAAGATGTTGTGTACCATTCAACTGGAGCAAAATATGATTTCAAATGGGCATATATTGAAGAGTAATCACTTGAATTGAATGTTTGAGACAAGAGAATAAAACAAAAGTCGCTTAAGTTCGAGTGACTGGAGTAATGGGACTGGGACATAACTCTACGAGTTACGTCCCAGTCCTTTTTAAAACGATTAAACGGTGGAAGCAGAAGTAACTCCTTCGGAAATAAGTTGAAATTCACAAAAATTTGAAAAATAATTTTCGTGAATTCCCTCTTATTTCTTGGAGTTGAACACTTCTGTTCCATCCTCGTTGTAAAATTGACGAAAAATCTGACTTTTGGCTAGTACCTATTAAGAATTGGCATTCTGGACTTTAGCTGTTGCATATCAATGAAGTCATGTGAACGGATTTAGTTGTATTAGAGTCAGAAAATTAAAAAACGAATGATATTCATTAAATATTTATAAAAAAGATAAAAAAATAATATTTTTATGTTTGAATTATCTTATTATGAAAAAAGTGAAATTTATAATAGGGAGATCGATCATGAAAAAGACAATGCTTAGTTTATTTATTCTAATTTCAGCAATTTTTTTGTTACCTTCACACAGTGAGGCTGCACAACTCAATTTTTATGACATTGTGACGCTTAATGCGCAGGAACAGGCAAAGATTATCAAAGAAAAGCCAACTGTAAGCGGCGAATACGGACAATACAATCTGATTTATGAAAAGAATGTCGATACGACTAGTGTCAGTTCCAATGCTACAGGTACATCAAATAAAGCGAATGATCAAGGAACGACGACTAAAACAACAAAGCAAGCGAATTTGCCTAAAGCTGGGGAAAACAGACAATTTCAACTAGTGCTATTTGGGACGGGCTTCATTTTGATTAGCTTTTTTATTTTATATAAATATAGAAAATATTCAAAGTTATTATTGATTGTTATCATTCCGATGGCATTTGGTCCATCTCCTATGAAAGCTTTGGCTGCAGAAGCCTCGCTCATTCCATCTGAGAAGCTGGAATTGTCTGAGGGAGAAGCTAAAATGATTGAGCCTAAGGCTATTGAAGGATATACATATGTCGGCTATTATCCATCAGAAAAAGTGGTTCTGCCAGCTGGGGAATCTAAAATAACTGTATTGTATGTGGATGAGAATAGTCAGGAGATCCATTCACCGCAAGTGCTTTTTGGGAAAATAGGAGAAAGTTATGATGTTTCAACAGAACAATACAAATTAGCGATACCTGGGTATGTACTGAATCAAATGAAATTGCCGCCGAATGCAGTTGGGACTATCAAGGAACAGGAACAAACGGTCGTTTATGAATATCAAAAGGAATTAGCTCAAAAAGGTCGAGTCACAGTTCACTACTTAGACATGAATGGTCAGGAGATTCAGCCGAAAGAGCATTTAAGTGGTGAAATAGGACAGACATTTCAGATAGAAACGAAAGAGATTTCGGGATTTTTATTCGATCATGCTGAGGGTGATTTAGAAGGAACTTTTGGAGAAACTGAAAAGGACATCCAACTATATTACACGGATGAAGTAACGGTCAATATACATTATATCGATAAATGGACGAAGCAGCCGTTGACGCTGAATTCAATCACACCCTATGCAGATTATTTAAGACCGGATATTTCTGATATCGATGGTTACTATTATACTAACTCATATAATGGCAAAACATATGCACAAGGAGAAACAGCATCTGAAGACCAGCTGACAGTCAAAGTAGGGGCAAGTTATACTTTGCCGAAAGAAATCAGATTTTTGATAACTAAACCAACTGGGGAAACGATGAACACACTTAATTTTCCTAAGCCTATTGAGGATTTAGGCTGGGCCGTTGCCATCGATAGTTACTCGAACTTCTTGTATTTCCAAGAAAAACCAGAATATATACCTGCTAATTACACAGGAGTAGCGGATCAAGCAACAATTGATGTTACGTATGAAGTAACATTTATTCCAACGGTAATTCCAGCCCCTTGATTATGATAAAGAGAGAGGTTGAGACAGAAGTGTCTAATCCCGAGAAATAAGCTAGAATTCACGAAAATTGTTTTCCAAATTTTTGTAAATTCTAGCTTATTTCCGACCTTCAAAGCTTAGGGCTTTAGCCCTTAGCATTTGATGAGATCGGAGTGCAACGTAGTGGGATTGCTTCTGCTCTCACCGTTTATCCGGATTCCAGGTGTCTGGGATTTGACTCACAGAGTTTTGTCCCGCTTTTTAAACGCGAATAAACGGTGAGAAAAAAACAGCTCCTTCGGAAAGAAACACGTTTATCTCAGTCTCTTTTGAATAAAGAAATGGAACGATTTTGCGTTGCCTTGTCGAATAGGTCAATATATAGAATAGCCATTGTTTCATTTTTATCGAGATCGAGCAGAACCAAACAGGAAAATACCCGAAAAACTTCGCAAAAGTTCGCCGTAGTGCGATTCTTGTTTATGACCAGGCGAGATATTTGGTAATTTTGGCGGTACGTTGATAAGCTGTGAGGGAACGCCATTCTTCTTTTTTCGGTAAACGAATACGACTTCCTGTGGTTCATCTTTAAACTCACCTTCCTGTGAATGAGCAGGAGTTACTAGTTCCCAAAGTTGACGATCTGCGCCCTTGGCATAATAGACGATAGTTGTCGGCTGAATGACTAATAAAGAAATCAATAAGATAATTAGAAAGTAGATCCTAAAAGAGCGTATTTTTTTCATTTTCTTTCTCCCTCAATTCAATGACGATATCAGCAAATTTAGCCCAGTCAGATGGTGTCGGAGGCTGTTTCCAGACGATTTGCTGACAAGTTGCTTTTCTTAGGCGGTAGTCGGATAGAACGATCTGCGTATCATTATTAAACCTTGTTTGCACAGCAATATTTAAATCGCGGAAGCGTTGTAGGCTCTGACAAATATATTCTGTGTAAGCTGCGCCGTGAGAAAAATCAATATAAATATTGATCGGTTTTCCAAGCTGAACAGGTTCTAGTACAGAAAGCACAGTAAACATTATGTCGTAATAAAGCTTTGCTTGATCATTTTTAGATAGTTCTAGAGATGAAAGAAAATGCTCTTTACGAATAAATCGCAAAATCAATCTATGTAAGGAAGAATATACTTCAGCAAAATAGCGATAAGCTGCTGTATCAACAAAAGTCGTATAGCTTTGTCTAAAAATAGACAAGCAAAGTAATTTTTTTAAGAACGAATCATACAATTCCTTTTTTTGAAGCTCTTTAACTGGAAAGTGTAACGTTAGGCTAGTCAACAGCTCTTGAGCTGTGCTTTGTGTCTGACTAAACAGTTCTTTATTGAATTGTAGATCGAGCTCAAGCATTTCTGAAACAAATAAGAAGGTCAACAAGTAATGACTTTCCTTGAAAACTTCGGATGTAAGATCGGCTGCTGGTGCTAAAGCTTGCTCGATCGTCCTCAGTTGACGATGATACATTTGTTGAGTCGTCTCACTAACTGCACAAAGATTTTCATTTATGATATGTCTATTTTTGATTCTAAGCTGTATGATGTGAATGAATAATGATAGCTTCTGTTTTTGAAAGAAAGTTAAGTCTAAGCTGAAATAAGAAATTAAAAGATTCAGTAATTGCTTTGCGTCACTTCTGCTTTCGGTGGAAAAAGGGTATCTTTCGCCAAAATAAAAATAAGAAATAATATCGAAAATGATCGATCGGACATGCATCTCTGGTCCGATCATTTTATTTTTTTTGATCACTATTTTTTCTTGCTTTAAACAATTCAATACTTTGGTTCGTATTTGATAAAGCGTTGTTTTGGCAATATGCTGTTCTTCCTGAAACTTGTTTAATGTTTTTTCTTCGATCAATACTTCAATAAAAAAACGGAATTTCAGTGAACGTTGGGCATAGATATGTTGTGTTTTTTGAATCGTATCATTTGAGATAGGATGATAAGTCAATTCATCGTAAAGCTCATCAGAAAGCCCTAATTCTGGACAATCCTGATTCAATTCTTTCAAATATTTTTCCAATAAAAATTTGGATAATCCTGTTAATTCTATCAGTCGTTTCTGTGTCAGGTATTGGTCATTGTAA
This sequence comes from Enterococcus sp. 9D6_DIV0238, assembly GCF_002174455.2. Classification (NCBI taxonomy): domain Bacteria; kingdom Bacillati; phylum Bacillota; class Bacilli; order Lactobacillales; family Enterococcaceae; genus Enterococcus; species Candidatus Enterococcus dunnyi. The sequence goes on along the minus strand of NZ_CP147246.1, from coordinate 1,796,733 downwards.
GACTGTAACGTCATAAGAACCTTGAGCCTGTCATGGTCTTCGTCCTCTAAAAAGTCTAAGTACTCCATATGTTTTCTCCTAGCGTATTATAACGATTATTCTGTTAGTGCAGCTAACGGCCATTCTATTTTGAATGGTGTATTTTTTTTGCAGTGACTTTATAGGTTTCTCCGATTTTTCCAGTCAGAGTGTTTGGTTTAGCTATTTCATTGCCATTCTCATCGACAAATTTGACGGTTACAGAACCTACACCGTCTCTAGACTTGTTCGTTTTACGTTCACTTTTTTTAGAAGGTACCGATTTTGGCTCTCTAAAACTTGCTAAAGTGTCTGGTAGGGAAGAGAGATTCTGAGAATCCACGGTCCGTTCATTTGTATTTTCTATGTGAGGAGAAGTGCTTCCTGAAACAACAACAGGAGAAGTAATCAAATCGATCAATTCATTAGCTATAGAAGTTTGTGTCGGATCTGCAGCAGTAGGTACATCGGCGTTATTGCTATCTGGCATATTTGGCAACTCATTTTTTTTATAGATATATCGGATCGTTTGAGCTTGTTTAGTGAATGTTCCTTCAGTAGGTCCAATTTGTTGTATCAATTGATAATGGTCTATTTGCTTAGACTGCGTCTGATAGGAAGCGCCTATTTTTCCACTTAAGGTTTCAGAAGGTGCAATGGGTTGTTCATCTTCATCTGTGTATAAAACTGTGACATCTGCACCAGATGCTTTTTCATAAACAAAGGTCATTTCCTGAGCGGCTTGGGTAAATGTTCCTTCTGTTGTTTCTGGGCTCGAAAATAAAATCCAGTCAGTCAATTCCTTAGGCTGTGCAGTGAATGGTTCACCGACGTTTCCAGATAAAACGACCGGATCAGCAAGTTCCGCCCCTTTTTGGTCATGAAAATTGATCGTGACCAAGCCTCTAAGAATTGGATCGTCAATGATCGAAAAGGTCTGTAGATAGGTCCCAGAAGAAATCGAATAAAAATTAAAGTTCGCCGGTGTAGCATAGCTTCCAACGGGATTGTTGATCCGGGCATTATAGTACATGGTCGCTAGATTGTTGTACTCATCTTTTTGAACATTTAAAACAGTAATGCCATTTTCTGTAACCTGTAGGCGATTTGAAGGTAGTTGGATATCGTTCAATTTAAGGATCATTTCACTAGCGGAAGTTGAAAGTGAAAATGGCGGTAAATACCCATCAAAATTTTTTAGGCGGCTTGGCATCAAAGAAAAGGGAATAAAAATAGTTTCCTCTTCAGGTGTATAAACCAGTTCTGAACGTGTAAGAGTCATAACGGGATCCATTCTTCCGATATTTTGACCAAAAGCTGCCAAATCATTTAATGCAGGAAAATCATTGATGACGGTAAAATCTGTCACACCGCAAAATTGAATAGAGATCGATCGTAATTTAGGTAAGACTTTTAACGGTTCGATCGTCGTGATCCCCATATTTGAATCTAGATAAAGGCGTTCCAATTGTGCGAACTGTGTCAACTTAGGGAAAACCTCATTGGTCAGTTGAGCAGAACTTGCAGATATGCGAATGATGCCGCTGCTTTTTTTTAGGTCTGGAAAATTAGCAGAAGTCAGGTTTTTACCACTTAAATCAACGAACTTAAGCGAAGATAGCTGCTCTAACGGACTAAAATCTACGACATTACTTGATCCTAAGAAGAAGTCTGCTAAATTCACTGCATACTCTAACCCTGACAAGCTATTGATTTGAGCTGAGATATCTGCAGGAATGTATAAAGAGACCAAAGTCGCTAATTCCTGCTGTGTCAACGTACTTCCGGCAGGCTTGCCCAACGTGGCTAGAATGAATTCTTTTAAAGACGGATCTGGAATAAGCTCTTGTGTCAAAGGAGCAGACTGAGTGATCGTTTGTAATAAGCTATCTGCTTTAGGAGAGTTATCAGTTGCTTGTTCTCTATTTTCAATAGCTGAATCAACTGCAATGACTTCAGTAGCACTATTGTTTAAAAGGTAGAGACTTAAGCATAATGCTGAAGGCAAAATTGCACGTTTAAAAGTATTCAATAGTAAAGCACCTCGATATAAATAATAAAATAATATGTTATGAAAAATAAAAAAATATGTAATTGAAAGAATTTCGAACATTAGAAAAGAAATATTCGTTTGAAATATCTTTTTAAACTGATAGAAGTATCTTTTATAAAAGAAATCCATTAATATAATACACTTTTTAATAAAAAGCATCTAGATGAATTCCTACTTTTTTTCTTTATTTTTTCAAAAGTTCAAAAAAATCGCGGAAAATTCGGAAAAAAGAGGAAAAAAGCGAATGAGCTGTCATTGTTTTTTACTTGGATTTGAAAGAATATTAGTAAAGTGAAAGATAAATAAATATCATTTTTATTTGAAATCGAATAGAGATGAACAGATATATTTTTAATTTCACTAGAAAAATATAAATAGGAGAAGAAATGATGAAGGTAGGAATATTGGATACTGAAAAAATAATCAGTAGAGAATTTATTACTGGTCCAACCTCTACACACCTCCTTGAAGGAAAAGAGATAGTAGAGGAAAAAGATTTGAAAGGGATCGATGCATTACTGATCTGTAAAAATCAACAGTTTGGCATCCGTGAAATCTGTGAATGGGTCATTAAAATCAAAACACATGAGAGTGTACCTATTTGGGTAGCGACTACCGAAAAACAATTAGGGGAGAAAAGCATCTATTTACAGCTAGGTGTCTGCGGCATATTTGAAAAAGATTATACAGTTGAAGAAATCGATCTGTCGATCGGTAATAGTTTACAGGCAATGAAGCAAAATAAAAATACGCAAGATGAAACATACTCAGGAAAGTCCTTTATATTAGACCCTTTAAGACTGAGCTTATCTATTGGGAAAAATAACGTCCCTTTAACTAGACTGGAATATTGTTTATTAGAGGTTCTTTATGAAAACAAAGGAGAAGTTTGTACATATAAAATGCTTGCGGAAGCTTTGTTAGGCAAAGAAATGCTTGCTGATTTTGATTTGGCGCAGAGCAGGATAGCCAATATCGTGTGTAAAGTCCGAGCAAAAATTGCTCAGACGAATCGAGGAAAACAGGATTTGATCAAAACGATTCGATCAAGAGGGTATATGTTGACTCTATCCGCATAAAGAAAAAGGGTTCAACCATGGAGAGGGGGTGATACATGTAGTTTGGGGACCGATCATAAAAGATGAATTCCTACTCAAAGTAAACAGCAGTCAAATGGAAAAAGAATGTCAGTCAAAACAGTCGTTAAAAGTAGAGCATGCTCACTTCATATATGGAAGGTGTGCTCAGGAAATGTGGAGGGGAGGCAACGATGAAAAAATTGATTTGGTCTAGTATGTGTATGCTGTTCTTATTTATTCCATTTTTTGGAACGATTGCGCAAGCCTCTGGAAAGACACAAGCTGACGTTACTTTTACACAAGGAGAACAGCCTAAAAAACCGATCATTGATAAAATCATCAATTCGGATGACAAAGGAATACTGCCACACACTGGAGAACAACTAAGTTTATATTTATTAGTCATTGGGATTTGTCTTTTAAGTTGTATTATCTACTTAAAAATGAAAAACACACGAAAGAAGGAACAAGAATGAAAAACAAAGTAATCGCAAGCTTATTATTGAGCGGGCTCGTTTTGAGCTGCTCAGCCACAGGCGTTTATGCAGAAGAAAGCACAGCAAAAACAAAAGCTGAAACAGAATTTACTGCAGGAGATCGTCCTGATCCATCAAAACCAGAGGAAGGGCCTAAAGACCCAAGTCCGCTGGATCCAGATCCGGATCCGGAAGATCCATCAAAGCCTAAGCCACTGCCTGAAGTAAGCAATGTTTATGTGACTCATTTACCAGATATTTCATTTGGTTCAAATAAAACGAATTTAAAAACAACAGAATATGAAGCATTGACTGAAAAACGTACTAGAAATCAGGGCGCTGAAGCTTTTTATATGCCCCACTCAGTACAAGTTGCGGACTTATCTGGAAATAGCGCTACAAAATGGAAGCTAAGTGTACACCAAGATGACATATTCAAAACAAAAGATAGTACACCTCAAAAATTAACGAATACCCGCATTCGTATCTATGGAAATACACTAACAAGTACTGCTTATGCAGCAAGTGATCTGACAGATAAAGTTGCAGGAGTAGCAATGGATACAACAGACGAATTTGGTTCATTCTCAACGATTCCTGTTGTAGGTGACACTCAGGGTGAATTGGTTGTTTTAGAAAATAAAACAGAAGGATTTACGTTGAATTCCTATACATCTTCTGTATTTGCTGACAGCTACACAGAAGAAAATTACGATTCAGCAAAAACACCTTCTGCTGAACGTTATGAAGGGATCAAACTAAATGTACCAGCGAGTGATCAGTCACAGGCTAAAGCTTATTCAACAAACTTGACCTGGACATTGACAGTAGAACCATAAAAAAGCAACAAAGATCACTTGTCATCAGAAGAAAAGGAGCAGAAAAAATGAAAACAACTAAAATTTTAGGTCTAAGTTTAATTGCGGTGGGAGTGTTGGGCTTTTCAGTATCAGCTTCTGCAGAAACTGGCGCCGTAAAAACAGATGGGAAAGCATCATTTGTTCCCCAATCAGGAGATATCAATACGATCAAACCGGGAACTGACGAAAAAATCGATATGGTTGATGGGAATAATGAACGTGTAACGGTAGAGAATGTTCAACTAATGCACGTACCAGATTTTGATTTTGGAAACAATGAAACAAGCGTCGATACAAAAAATTATGATGCGATTTATGAGCATTACCAAAAATCAGGAGATACTACTAAATATTCCATCCCGCATTTTGTTCAAGTCGGTGACGTTTCAGGGGTTCAAGGAACAGCATGGACAGTCACAGTAGAACAAGATTCATTATTTAAAGAAACTGGAGGCCATTCCTTGAAAGCTTCTAGAATCAATGTTTATAACCAAACATTGACAAATAATGTCCAAACAAGTGTGGCGGATGTTGTGACAGGGTTGACGATTCCAAGTGATTCTGCAGTCCAAATTCCTGTAAAAGGGTCAGATACAACTGGAGCAATCGCGGTATTGACATCAAAGGCTGGTAAAACTGACCAAACCACAACAAATGGAACGATCAGTTCTGTTGTTTTCCAAAAAGAGTATGACGAGTCAAATTACGGCAAGACAGATTCGCCAGCGCTAACGGATAAAAATGCGGATGTCAAACTGAATGTTCCGCAAAGCGATGGGGTACAAGCGAAGTCTTACAGCGCTAAACTAAACTGGACATTAACAGTAGAACCATAAATGTAGTGTGTGATTGGGGTCGGATAGTTACCATCGGGTCTAAATGAATTGAAGCGAAATGAAACGGTAGGAAAAATCATTTAGAAACAATCGTATTTTACCGACCTCGATTTTGTTAGAAAGGATAAAATTATGAGAGTAAAAAACCAATCAGCGTACTTGTTTTTTCAAGTCATGTTTTTTTTAAGCCTGACTTTTCTAGTGTCGTTTTCTCCAGCATATGGAGCAGAAGTGCCGATTTCCGTTAAAGCGATTTTACCGGACAACCAGATCGCCAAAGATGCAGGTTACTATGATTTGAAAGTCAAACAAGGAGAAAAGCAAGAGCTTTCTTTTCAACTGTATAACCAAGGAGAAAAAGATGCAACAGTCAACATAGAGATCAATCCTGCTTACACTGGAGATGGGGGTTCATTTGTTTATACAGAGGATGATACAAACAAAGATTCTTCCCTAAAATTTCCCCTATCCAGTATTGCTGCATCAGAGCAGACGGTCAGTATTCCGGCAAAGGGCACGACTGTGACAAAAGTGAAGCTGGAAATTCCTGAGGAGCCTTTTGAAGGGTTGATTCTTGGAGCGATTCGTGTCACCAGCGCAGATACGAAGGAACAGGAAACGGGCGAGTCAAAACAGGGGTTTAATATCTCGAATAATTTTGCCTATTCAGTCGCAATTCAGTTAAGGGAATCTGATGATCTGCCCAAATCAGAGCTGAAGATCAAGAAAGTATTTGCCTCTCAAGTTGCTGGACGTAATACAGTCAAAATCAATTTACAAAATCCAACAGCGACGATCATCGACAACGTATCTTATGAAGCCTCTGTCAGTAAAAAAGGCGACAGCACGCCACTTCATGAAATAAAAGTGAAAGGCTATCGCGTTGCGCCGAACACCAATTATAATATCCCGATAAGTTGGGAAAATCAGCCGTTTGCGGCTGGCACATATACCGCTAAGGTAAAAGCGAAATCAGAAGATACAGGACAAGAGTGGACATTTGATCAAGAATTTGTGATCAGTGCTAAAGAAGCAAGAGAGTTAAATGAGCAAGCAGTTGATTTAGAAAAAGACTATTTACTATATGTGATCATCGGTGCTGCAGCATTTGTTTTATTAGTGATCATTTTGATCATCGTCTTGGTCATCTTATCTAAGAAAAAGAAAAAACGTAAGGCAGCAGCAAAACGGGCACGACAAAAAAAGCGTAAAAAAGGAAAAGAACATGACAAACGACCAACCAATGACAAACGAAAACAACGACCAACAAATGGAGCCGCTTCTGGAAAATCAGGAAGAGCTAAACGAAAATAAGCACTATCCATTGGCTTTTTATGTGACGCTTTGTTTGCTTATTCTTGTAGTGATTGCTGGAGGTTTCGCAGGCTATCTCTGTTACCCGTTTACTGCAAAGATCGAGGGCCATTGGGCATCAACTGATGAAACACTGAAGTTGAGAAGTACAGGTCGGTCATGGGAGCTGACGATTCCAAATTATCAGCAAAACAAAGGCTTGTCTTTGCTATACGCAGGTACTTGGAAGGCTTCTGGCATCAACACGTATGAGGGTGACCAAGTGAAATTATTGATGAAAATAAACAAGGCTGATTTTTCTAAAGAGGAACTTGATAAGCTGAAAAAAAAATCAGATATATATATAGTTTCTAAACAAACAGATAAAGAGCTCACATTACAATATACACAAAAGGGGATTCAAAAAATTCAATCACAGGCTGATTTAAATAAAGTTGTGCATGTGACATTGGAAAATATTCACTGGGATAAAAAACAAGAAAAACTATTTTTAAACAGTAGCTATTTTTCAAATGAACGGATTGAATTTGCATATGTAAAATGAAAATAAACAAGGGTTGTTGTTATTTATCGAACGAAATGAGAGGAGTGAACCATTGAAATAGCTATTATTTCAATACTTAACATGAAAAACAAAAAGTATATTCTCTCTTTGATGGTTTTAGGGGTTAGTTTAATAATGAGCTTTATTTTAATGACCTCCTTAAGTGCAAAAAATAAGCTTCAAGCACAAGAAATAAAAGCAACAAGAGCAATCACAGACAATATTTTTCAAAGTGTCAAAATCATCGTTCCAGCAGAAAAAAACCGAGTGATGAAACAAGAAGACTACCTGAAAAATAATTCAGAAGTAAAAGTAACGATGAATTTCAAGTTCACCAATAAGGATTATAAAGTCGGTGATACATTTGAAACTACATTACCGCAAGGATTTACTTATTCAGCGGTAATTGAAGGTGAATTAAGTGATACGGCGGTATACAAGATCGATCCAACGACCAGAAAACTGACATTGACTATGGTCAAAGACGTACAGTCAGCTGAATATAATTTAGATTTAGTGACACGGATCAATTTTGATACCTCGCTAAATTCAAAACAAGAGATGCCCTTTGAAACACAAACACCAACAATTTATATCTTTCATCTCTATGTGAAAGATAGCAGTCAATATTTATATGGTAAGACATTCGATAAAGAAGACAATGAGGTCAGCCTGATGCCTGATTGGGGCGGTAAATTTCCTGAAATGAATGTCAATTATATGCATGTCGATTTATCTCAAAATATGCTTCAGGTAGACTGGGGTCAAAAATTGCTCCCAAGTTACTGGACGGATGGCTATGTCAATACGACACATGACCTTAATTCTTACAAATTTTACACGTATGAAACAACGATCAATGGGGATCGAATCGGCGAGAAAAAGGAACTAAAGATCGGTGAAGATTTTACTGTTGTCCCTAAAACAGCTGGTTCTGCTCAGTTGAAGTTCAACGAACGCTTTCATGAAGCACTAGAAGTATCTGGAGGTGAAGTGACCTTTGACTATACTGGCTTCAACCCGATTTCAAACGGGAAAACAGGCTCTGTTTCAATGGCAATCTCTTTTTGGATCTATCAAGGAGAAACAACAAGCAATTTTCTTTCTCTAAGTAGATACTATTTAAACTTTAGAGTCGTTGAATTAGGCTATCTGGGCTTAGGAACGATCATCTATGACGCAAATGTCAAAGATAATGAACGAATCGTTAAAACACCGATCTATATCAATGGAACCAATCAATCGTTGAAAAAAGGGGACAGCTTTACCTTGACGAATGAAGGTGATCCGGCATTAGTGGCAATTGACACCAAGTTAGCTCAAGAGTATAAGGTAACATTCAATGCGAATGGGTCGATCGTTGAAGGGACTAAAAAGGGGATCAGTAACTGGGAAATCACTAGTGATGTCTTTGGGCAAATCACATTGACGTATTTAGGTGAAGATACAACAGATACATTTGGATTAGATATTTATGTGGGGATGGACGAAACAGTAAAGAATCCTTACAATAGTCGCTTTGTTCTTTCAGGAAATGGTTATCAAACTAGTGGAGGAACAACATTTAAAGGCCAAGACAATAATGTAAAAACAGGAACCTTCAATACAGATAAAAGTGTGATCAATTGGACTGCAACCGTCAATTCTCTGTATCAAGAAGTCACTAAAATCACAGATACTTTTGGAAATGGCGTTAAAGCTGGAACACTAAACAATCTGAAGATCACCTCTGTTCCCTTTGGGAAAAGTCTGATACAAAAAGAGTTAGTCGAAGGAACCGACTATGAGTTAGTGACTAAACCAGATTCTTTTGAGATCAAATTTTTGAAAACGATCAAAGAAAAATTGACGATTACTTACAGTACGGAAGTCGATTTACTGACGGTGGATAAATTGTACTCACGTGCAACGAACACGATCACTCCAAAGCTTAAATTTGCTTCTTCAGATGAAAAAGAATTTCCTACAGTAGGTTATGCGTATGTACCAAGCTATCTTATTACAAATGCGCCATTTTTGCTTAGTAAAAATAATTCAAATTCAATGACAGAACTCTTAAAAGAACAACCAGTAAATCAAGTGAAGCTATTGATCAATCCTGGAGGAGCCAAAGTGTCTAATAATGAGATAGTAGCCAATTTTAAAAGCTTGGACGTAACTATTTTAGATGGAAAATTTTCGGTCAATACCGTGAAACAATTTTCTACGACTGACTATAACAACTTACTATTGGGAGAAGAGCTTTCTTCTGACAATGAAGAGTATCCAGAGTTGAAAATAGAGGACGGCCAACTGGTTATAAAAAATAAAAAATTGACGAAACCGATCATTGTTAGTTTTACTTTTGCTAAAAATAACTACTATAATGTTGCTGGTGATGCTGTAAAACTTTCCCAAACAAATGAAAATACTGATCCTGTCAATCAAACATCATGGCTGTATTTCAATAATCGACTGCCGGCTAGCTTTACCTTTGCTACGAGCCAATCTTATGCAAATATTGCAGAAGCAACATTGACGATCAAAAAAAATAATGGGTTTGCTTTGATAAAAGGAACACAAGTCACAATTGCCTCGATGGTACCGGCAAATGAAATGAGGGAATTGCCGAGTCTGAGAGAAGTCACTGATGGAGGTGGCAATCCTCTGCCAGCATCGACAGTTTCAATAGGCGGAGGCGGTTATTCTAATTGGTATGTAAACATCAACGATGACCAACTTAAAAACGGATTGATCGTAAAAACGACATGGAGTTTCAATACGAGTGGAACCAAAAACTATTCTGGTGGAGGAGCTACACATCCATTTACGAACTATAATAATAATGTTACGACACAAGGTTATATGTCAAACTACTGGTCAGGAAAATTCGATATCGATAACTCTGGTGCTGGCGGCGGTGGAAATCTGATTTTGAAGGATATGACGATCAATACAGTTGACTCTGTCACGAACAAGCCGGTCGCAGGTGCGACTTATGAAGTCATCGATAAGAATGGCAAGCTTGTAGATACGGTCACGACGAACGCTAATGGTCAAATCGTTTTAAAAGACTATGTCGTAACGAATTATACATTGAAAGAAATCAAAGCACCGGACGGTTATTTATCAAATGAAGAATACGGCGAGCCTGGAAAAGAGATCGTCCTGTCACCGACACAGGAAAACAAATTGACGATTCCCTACGTCAAAGAAGGTAAAATCGTGGTTCATTTTACGTATCAGGATGGGACGGATATCGAAACGGTCACGCCGATAACGATTGCAGGCGGTAATGGTTCAACGATCGATTTAAAAGAACAAAAAGAAGTGAAAGAGCAGCTGGCAAAAATGAATACAGAAAGTGCAGATTATCGTTTCTTGAATTTTGATCAAGGAAAAGTCACAGGAACAGAAGAAGCAGCTGTATTTCCTTATGACAGTGAAGCGGTCTACTATAAATATGAAGGACTGCTGACTTTGACAGTTCCTGATTTATTGACCTTTGAAACAGGATTCGTTTCGCCGTTTGAACAGGTACTTGCCTATGATAGTACAGATGATTTTGAAGTAGCGTTAAGAGATAATCGGCAAATCACTAGTAGCGGGTCGACCAGTGCAGCTAAGACTAGAGGGAATATTCGGTTGAACGCGTTCTTATCAAAAGAATTTACGACAGCTGGAAATAAAGTGTTGAAAGATGCACGACTGATTTATCAAAACGGTACAAACAATATCATCTTGAACGGTACCGGTGGTGAACTGGTGAATAACAAGCAAGACACTAACGATAAAGCGAAAAAAGAGTTCAATTTTATCTTAGATAAAGCTGAAAATAAGAATCAAGGATTTAAATTGGAGGTTCCGGCGAAAGGAACATTAGCTGAAGAATACACAGGTGAAGTGACCTGGGAAATCATTCAAGAACCATAGACTTGTTCATAGATTGGACAGTATACAAAAATAGAGACGAAGCATCGGCAGATAACTTCGCCTCTATTTTTAGTATCTTACATGAAATGCTTAAGCTAACCCTAACATTCGTAGCAAGGTATAGGCTAATTCAAATGTAATACCAAGTGCATTTTGAACGATATCAACAATACTTAATCCCAAATGCATCCAATCTCCATACATCGCACTTTGAACAACTGCACGAATCGAGTCGAATAATCCCTGTAATGCCATTCTCTCTCCTCCCTTCATAAAACAGTATATAGATAGTACTTTTTGTTATACATCTGTTTTTTATAAGAAGAGGACGAAAAAGAGAGAAAAAGTTGGCAAAACAGGGTCATAATCGGATAAAATTCAGTAAACTGAAGAAATCATCTTTATTATCCTTGAGATTGCATAAAAATATCGCTGACTTCTCTATTTAGAAAACTGGCGATACTAAACGCTAAAGAGTCAGAAGGTTTATATCTGCCCTTTTCAATACTTTGAATCGTTTGGATCGAAACATTGACTTGATCTGCAAGTTCTTCTTGTGTGATATCACAGGTACTGCGGACTTCTTGTAGCTTGTTTGGGTTTTTACTGTTTTTTCTCATGGACTCTCCCTCTTTTTAAAGTATAAAATAAGAAATGCATTACTTATGATCGTAATAGAAGAAGACATAACATTAAGAATTTTGATCAAAGGGATCCCTTGCTCCAAAAGATGATCGTTTCTTCATATACATATCAAAGTATACCAAATATCTTCCCTTTAGTAATAATATCAAATATCCAAAATATTATAAATAGTTTATCAATAGTTTTTGTATAAAAACAAAAAGTGTATTTAGAGTTGATTTTAGTTTTTAGCTTTAATTGAGAATTTCAAATTTTTATGAAGAAAGTTGTCTGTGATACTGCTTAGATAGAAAATAGTGAATAAGTCCTTTTATTCCAATTTAAAAACCTCTATAATGAGACATAGAAATCAAAAGAGAAGAGGAAATTTTTTGCGTATATTATTTATAGGCGACGTTGTTGGTTCAATGGGGCGTGAGGCGATCAGCACTTATTTACCTAAACTAAAGAAAAAATACCGTCCGCAAGTAACGATTGCGAATGGAGAAAATGCTGCATCTGGTCGAGGGATCACTGGGAAAATCTATAAAAAGTTTTTACAAGATGGTGTAGATGTGGTGACTTTAGGCAATCATACGTGGGATAATAAGGATATTTTCGAGTTTATCGATGAGGCAAAAAAGATGATCCGTCCAGCCAATTTCCCAGAAGGTACCCCAGGACAAGGAATGGTTTTCGTGAAGGTCAATCAGCTTGAGTTAGCAGTGATCAATATGCAGGCTCGAGTGTTTATGGCAGATATCGATGATCCGTTCCGTAAAGCAGAAGAATTAGTCTCAGCAGCACGCAAAAGAACACCGTTGATCTTTGTTGATTTTCATGGAGAAACAACCAGTGAAAAACAAGCTATGAGCTGGTTTTTAGACGGAAAAGTCAGTGCTGTTATAGGCACACATACACATGTACAAACGAATGATGCACGTATTCTTCCGGCAGGAACCGCTTTTTTAAGTGATGTTGGTATGACAGGTCCTTATGATGGCATTTTAGGTATGAAGCGTGGACCGGTCATTGAAAAATTCTTAACAGCATTACCAAAACGATTTGAAGTCGTTGAAGAAGGACGCAGTATTTTATCAGCATGTATCATTGATATTGATGATCAAACAGGGCAAGCAAAAAAAATCGAGCCGATACAAATCAGTGAAGATCGTCCATTTGAAGAATAATTAAATTAAGATAGAGCCGAGCGACTGTTACATGGATGTGACAAAGAAAGTCGCTCTTTTTTTGTCTGTTCTTTCTTGAGCGTTTTTGCACAAGAGTAACGCAAAGTATTCTATAATAACAGAGAAGCATTTGAACGGAAAAAATAGATGATCATAAGGAGACTACGATGCGAAATTCTTTCATGGGAAAAAAAGAGCGGATGAAATTTGAGTTATTCAAGGCAATTGTTTTCGCAAAGAATGGGCTAAGCTTCAATGAATTACTGGACACCTATCATCTGACCAAGAGTACCCTCAGCCGATATATACATGATTTAGCAGCAGAGGTAGAGGATGCCTTTGAGGATAACGTTCACTTGATCCAAAATAGTCATACGGGTACCTATCAGATTCAGACTGAAAAAACGTTTAGTATTGGCTATTTGATCGATTATATCCATCTATTTTATGTTCAAAAAAGCGGAATATTTTTCTTGTTGGATACCTTACTGAAAAAAAATTATCCATCGATCGATGCAATGGCGCTGGATATGCATATGAGCAGCTCATCAGTGTATAAACAATTGCGGGTGTTAAAGGAAATGCTGATTCCCTTTGGCGGAAAAATTTCGTTTGAAGAGATATCCAGTCCGTTAATAGGAAATGAAATCGGTGTACGATTATTTAGTTTTTATTCCTATTGGTCTGTCTTTAAATCTACGACGTTTGATAATAAAAATTATCCTGAAGCGTGGTTGGAGACCAAAGACTTTGAACACTATTTTGACCATGCAGACTCTTTATCAGAATCTCAGCAGGCCAAATTACGATTTATCCAACTGATCACCCTTAGAAGGGCACTTTGGCAAAAGAATTATGTCGCTCTTTCGGAAGAGTTTTTAGCAGATATTGCTTACTTTGATAATAAAGAACTGGAAATATTGCCGATATTGAAACAGCATGTCTCAACAGAACAATACCACAAAGAACGGGCATTATTGCTGTTTGCAACTAGAGGCTTGATCTACAATTTAGATTCGCCTGAGACAAGAAAGAAAATCGTGGAAGCTTACCAACGCTCATCACTTGAAATTGCTAAACATACCACGAAGTTGATCGAGGAAATAAGAATAGAATTTGACTTAAACTATTCAGAGGAAGGTTACACGATATTTTATTTTTATTTGCTTATATTGCTTATTTATATCAAGCATATCACGATTGATATTTCTGGTTATTATCGAAATGATCTTTCATTTCATTCTATGATCGACTATGATGAGAAAAATGTGGAGACATTTCAGAAAATCACCACGATCATTCAGCGTCAAGAGTTTTATCCAAAGATCAAAAAGCAAGCACTCAATGGTGTAATATCGATTCTGACCTTGACGCTTTATTCAGGGATCTACCTAAACAAAAAGGCTGGCAGTTTACTGATCTGTGTGATTTTTAATAATAATTTGATTTTGGCTGAAGGAATCAAGAAGATTATTCTAGATGTTTATAATCATGAGCGGATTATATTTACTAGCGATGTACTGGCAGCAGATTTGGTCATTTCAGATTCTTATGAAAACATTGATCCAAAAACAGAGCACTTTTACTTTGACGAACAGCTAAACCCTGAGCAATGGGGAAAAATGATCGATATGATCAACCAAATTTTTTACAGGGAATTATTTCTAAGCCTATGATATACAAAAAAACATACTAGAATCAGATGATCAGGCAGATAAAACTGCTTTTTCATCATGGTTCTAGTATTTTTTTTGAAATTGAAACAAACTGTTTCAAAAATATACAGCCACTTTCTGAAAAAAAATGTATTATTTCATATGTGAATGAATGCTTGTGTTTTTATGCACATTATTAGAGATAGTAGAGGTGTATGATGAGGAAAATTAGAGTACATATTTTCTTTTTGGCCTTCCTTATACTAGGTCATTTGATTTGGGCGGATCATGTTTTCGCTACAGCAGCGACACCGCCTGCGGGCTATCCTTTAGGTATCTCGACTAAGACGAATTTAACTGCTGGCGGAACATTGTATTTCAATACGGATCAACTTCAGGACAAGCAGATAGTGGGGCAGTTTTTAGCCAGAAATATCACTTCAACAGGTTCATCAGGTCTAGCTAAGAGTGCTTTTGAAAACTATCAGAGCGCACAAAATAACTGGGCATTAGATCAATTGGATCCATCAGTTGTTTCTGAGAAAATCAGCGGTGAGGATATGATTCGTTGGTATGCCAATGACAGCAGCTTTCGGTATACCAATAAAGAGCAATTACATTATTACATAGAGAATGCGCCAACAGAAAATGAATTGATGGAAGCATTAAACTATTATCCTGATCTGAAACAAAACTTTTCTGAACGACTTTATCAAGATCCGGTGCAATCGTTTCCTTCCTTTGCGAATAATAATATATCCAACTTTTCTCAAATAACAGAAAATATCCAATCGATCAGTGACTATTATGCAGGACTGACAGACTCGAACCAAAAAATCATATTCAATTCAGCTGTTCAGACAGCAGAAATCAATACAGAACAAAAAGTCGTCAATCCAAATGATTGGGGCGGCCAATCTGCGATTCAAATCAACGTAGCTTTGAAAAAAGGGGCAGCAAATCAAGCAGTGATCATTGTAGATGTAGATGGTCAAATCGATCATTTTGAACGTGCACAGGATATTTCGATCAACTATACGAATTATGATCCAGAAACGATGCCTACTCCATACTTGATTCTTAATTATAAACATTTTCCAACTTTCAATTTTAGTGGCAGTACCTTTTTTCATGCGGCTGCTTACCCAAGCTTGCCTGGAGATGAAGAGTATAAATTTGAAGGAAACCAGGGTGTCTTTTTTGAAGGGAAATATGCAGATAAAGAAATACCGTTAGTCAAATCAGACAGTCATACGATTCCATCAGAGTTAAAAGAAAGAACGTATAAAGTAGCAACGCATCTTGTTCATAATTTCAATGATGAAGAGCAGGAAATTCAATTTAGAAGCAACGCTTCTTTATTTATTGGCACTGTTTTCGCTCCAAAAGCTTCTGTCTTTCTTGACGATACACAAGGGAAAGTGCTTGGGAGCGTGATTTCAGGACATGATATTCATACAAATATGTCGATCAGTGCGGAGGAAAGTGATGCTACGTTTGATTACAATGACTTTCCAGAGTTGGGAGATATTGTTGGCGGAGAGGAGCTGGAAGCACCGATCAAAACAGGTAGTCGTTTTGATTATATTGGCTCTGAGAAAAAGCTATTGTACCGTATTTCGCAAAAGCTTCCTGTCTATTCTCAACAAAAACCGATCCATAGTGTAGAAATCACAGATCAGTTAGCACCAGAATTGGCAGTATCTGCTCAAGATATTGTGATAAAAGACGAGCTGGGGACTGAGGTGACCGATCAGTTTACGATAACTAAAAGTGAGACGAATGAACTGAGGATTTCGGCCAATGCTGAGAGCTTAGAAGATAGTGGTTTTTACGGGAAGACATATACCATTGATCTAGTTGGCAGCGTACAAGTTGCTCAAGAAATTTTAGTAGATGCTACTATCGATAATCTTTTGATTCCGAATACGGCGGCTGTAGCTTTAAATGAAGAGGAAAAAACGAGTAACGAAGCGTTGCTCGAGGCAGATTTTATTGAAGGAAAACCGGTGACAGTAAAATATGTAAATGAGGACGGGCAGGAGATAGCACCCCAAAAAAATATAACAGGTCGAATCGGAATGAACTACCAGACTAAGGCAGAGACCATCTCGGGTTATACATTGATCAAGCAGCCGGAAAATGCTGAAGGAACTATTTCTAGTACAGACCAAACAGTTATTTACTGTTACCAGGGACATCTTGCCTTTTCGTCTGTTCCAGAACAGCTTAGCTTTGGGACTCATGAGTTGTCTGTAGAAAATAAAGAATACGCGGTTGAATCGATGGATCAGGATATCGTCGTAAAGGATACACGAACGCTGGGTTCTAATTGGCAGTTACGTGCGACATTAAATAAACCATTGACAGGTGAGCATACTCAAGCCGTTTTACCAGATGCATTAGTTTACACGAATGGTAGCCAAACTCAGACATTGCAGTCAAATACATCCACAGTTATCCATTCAGCGGTGACAACAACGCATGATGATTGTAATGTCAGTCAAGGATGGAAAACTTCTGAACAGGGCTTGAAGGTCAAGGTGAAGTCAGGTGAAGCACGAGCTGATCGCTATTCAGGAGAAATTCGTTGGGAACTGTACGATGTTGTTGCAAATGAATGATAGGAGTACGGATGTGAACAGTAGAAAAAAAGGACTTGGCTATTTGCTTCTAATTGGTATTTGTCTTAGTCAAACAGTAACTACAGCTGATGTATATGCTGCAAATGGAAAAGCAACAGTGGGTTTTTATGAAGTAGAAAAAGAAGAACAAAAATGTCAGAACTTACCTCTTACAGGAGAAAAGCAATCGACAGAATCGGTAGTAAAAACAGGCATATCCATTCTAATGGTAACAATTGGAATGTTTGCATATAGAAATTTAACATATGAGGAGCGAATTTAGATGAAAGCAAACAAAATTTTAGTAGGAATAGTAGCAGTTATGATGGTGTTAAGTACTAGTGTACTTGCTAATGCCGAAGAAGTTGACAATAAAGACTCAAAAAGCGATGTAGGCTTCACAACGCCGACAGAGGGCGCATTGACTTTAGTCAATGTTGCGGATTTTGACTTTGGTTCTAACCCTATTTCAGCAAAAGACGAAGTCTATAAAAACAAAGCAGAAACAATAACTACGGTCCAAGATATTCGCGGAACAGAAGCTGGCTGGACTGTCCAAGTTGCACAAAACGGGCAGTTTAAAGCGGATGAAAAGGAATTGACGAATGCCCAAGTGACATTAAAAACACCGACGATTTCAGCAGATTCATCAAGCTCAGCAACTGTCAAAACAGATGTTGTATTGAATACAGATGGTTCAGGAACGACGATTTTAGCAGCAGCTGCTGAACAGGGAAATGGTGTGACGATCGAAAGTTTTGCTAAAGATGCGGTAACTTTGGAAGTTCCAGGTAAAACAACAAAAGTAGCGAAACAATATGAAACAACGCTGACTTGGACACTTTTAGATCAACCAGAAAATAGTTAATCATCGTTTATTCAGGTAAGATCAGCTGGGCTGTAACTCTGAGCGTTATGCCCAGCTATCTTTTTTCATGGAAGATAAATTTATACATAGGAACAAAAAATGGAGGAATCGATATGTTGAAAAAAGTACTTAGTAAGGTGATGCTGGTATTGGGATTTATCTGTATCAGTTTTACAGGAACGATGTCGGGCTGGGCGCAAGAAGCAGAATATGAAGTCAAAGCTGTACCTTCTTCTGCACAAGTGGATACAACGAAAACATACTTTGATCTACGTTTGAAACCAGAGGAACAGCATACAGTCAAAGTTGCAGTGACGAATCGGTCAAATGAAGCTTTGACGATCGATACAGCAGTCAAAACGGCAACAACGAATACAAATGGGGTTGTAGAATATATCAATAGTGAACAAAATAAGTCTGTGAAACTACCTTATGATTTAAGTCAGCTTGTTCAGACAACAACTAAAAAAGTCACCATAGCTCCACATGAGACACAAAATGTAGATTATACGATCACGATGCCAAAACAAGTGTTTTCTGGTATATTATCCGGCGGTTTGGTTTTTACAAGTGAAGATAATGAACATCCAAAAGACTCGAACGCAGATGTGACGATCAACAATCGATTCGGTTATGTTATTGCGTTGGTTTTACATGGGGAAAAGGAAGTTCCTTCTGATCTACAATTAGCAGATATTCGCTTAGGACAAGTCAATGATCGCAATGTTGTATTTGCCCAGTTAGAAAATCCTGAAGCTGCATATTTGAATCGTTTGAACTTAAGCGCAAAAATCAAAAAGAAACATACGAACACGGTTCTTTATGAAACAAGTCAAAACGATGTACAGATGGCGCCAAATTCACAGTTTGATTATCCGATAGGTTTAGAAGAAACAGCCTTTAAGCCTGATAAATATAGTTTAACTATCCACGCAGAATCTAAAGGGAGAACTTGGGATTTTGAGAGAGACTTTGAAATCAAGGATGAAGAAGCAAAACAATTGAATGATCAAGCATATATCCATAAAAATAAAACAAATGATTGGTGGTACCTTCTTTTAGTGATTGCTCTGTTACTCCTTCTTTTCATTAGTTACATTTATAGAAAAAGACAACAAAAAATCAACGCACTAAAAGCGCAAGTAGAAGAATTGAAGAGAAAATAACGAATGCCTCACTTGTAGAACATATTTTTTATTCTGCAAGTAGAGGCTATCTTTTTTTGAGGAAATAATCTCTGTTCCGTTATCATAAGTATCCTTTTACGATCATCCACAAATTATAGGAATTTAGAAGAATGACTAAAAAAATAACGAAACTATACAACTGTGCAACATGTTGTTCAGACATTTTTTTACTGAATACTCCACCAACATATCCTCCTAATAGAGCCGCTGGGATTATTGCCCACAACATCGTCAAATCAAATCCTGCAAAGCCTGTTGAAAAAGCAATCGTTCCTAATTTTGCCAGCTGTGAGAAGAAAATCGTGATGATGGAATAAACCGTAGCAGATTTGATTTCCATACCGAAAAAGAAAATCAAGCAGGCTACATTGATCGGTCCACCGCCAATACCTAAAAAAGTAGATAATATACCCAAAAAGAGCCCCACAAAAACAAAGACGCTGCTTCGTTTGAATTGAAAGTGCCAATCAGAGAACTGGTTATATAACAGTACGAGAATTAAAGTAACCAACATGATACTATACTGGATCATTTGAACTTGTTCTTGATTCGAAGTTGCTATCAACGCTCGATTAAGCAACAAATCACCGATCATTCCACCAATCAATGACCCCATAGAAACGCCTGCAGCTTTTTTCCATTGAATATGGATCCCATTTTGATACTGTTTGTAAGTAGATGAAATCGACATTGTAAAAACGGCTACGCTTGAATAAAAAGCAATGGTATTTAAAGAATGATATCCGAGAAAGTCCAAAGCGGGTTTGATGATCACGCCACCGCCCATGCCAGATAAAGCGCCAACTGTGTTAGACAGAAAAACAGTCACAAAATAAATCAGTAAAATCTTCATAAAACCACCGCCGAATCATTTTCTTACAGTGTATCATTAAAGAAATTGAATTTCATCAAAAATATAAAATAAATTAATGTTGAAATGAAATTTCTTTTGTGTTATTCTACAGATATCAAGAGAAAGCGTATTCAAGGAAGGGGCAAAAAGCAATGACAGTATCGATCGGCATTATTTTAATTTTATGCTTGTACACAGTTGTCGGTGTTCTTGATCAAATTTCCATTCAAATTGGTCCATATACACCATTATTCGCTGCAACATTTACAGGGTTAGTTTTAGGGGATGTTCAAACAGGACTGATGATAGGAGCGACATTGCAATTAATGACTTTAGGAGTTGCAACTTATGGTGGAGCAACTGTGCCTGATTTTCTATCAGGAGCGATTATGGGAACAGCTTACGCAATTATTTCCGGTAAAGGTGCTGAATACGGAATTGGTGTTGCTGTACCGATCGGATTATTATTGACACAACTAGATATTGTAGGAAGAATGGCTAATACTTTCTTCCAGCATAAAGCAGACCGTTATGCTGAAGAGGGCAATTATAAAGGAGTAGAACGTTGTAATGTATTAGGTATTTTTCCATGGACGCTTTCTCGCGTGATTCCAGTATTTATTGGGCTAGCTTTTGGAGAACACGTTGTAAATGCTATCAACAATTGGATTCCAGTGTGGGTGATGAGTGGATTGAAAGCTGCTGGTGCTATTTTACCAGCGATGGGGATCGCTATTTTGATGCGCTATTTGCCGATAAAAACCTATTGGCCGTACTTCATTATTGGTTTTGTCTTACTAGCTTATGGCGCACAATTCTTCTCTGTGTTAGGTGTTGCATTGGTTGGACTAGCGTTAGCAGCAATTTATGTGATGAATCAAAATAAAGGCGGTGCTGCTACAACGAGCGGAACAGTCATTTATGAGGACGATGAGGAGGTTGAAATCGATGACTAGCAAATTAACAAAGAATGATATCAACAAAGTATATGTCCGCAACCTTCTTGGCTATCAATGGGGCTGGAACTATGAAAAAATGCAAGGATTAGGTTATTCATGGGTGATGATGCCTGCCTTGAAGCGTTTGTATAGTGAAGATCCAGAAGCGATGAAAAAAGCATTGAAAACACATTTAGGGTTTATGAATACGACACCTGCGATGTCACACTTGATCGTAGGCGCAGACCTGGCGTTGGAAGAAGAAATAGGAATGAAAGATGAAACAGCAATCACTGGGCTTAAAACAGGTCTGATGGGTCCTTTTGCGGGTGTAGGAGATACGATTTTCATTGCGATTTATCGGGCGATCGTCTTCTCGATTGCAGCTTATATGGCGCAAGGAGGCCAGATCGTAGGTTTACTGATTCCGCTGATTGCAGGAGCTGTAGTGCTATGGGTACGTTATAAATTTACTTGGATCGGGTACCATCAAGGAAAGAAAATAGCGACAGAATTTGCTGACAAAATGAAACTATTTACCCAAGGAGCTGCTATTTTAGGGTTAACGGTCGTCGGTGGGCTGATTCCATCAGTTATTACCTATAAGCTGGATTTGACTTATAAAATGGGGGACGTTACTTTGTCTGTTCAAGAAATGCTGGATAAAGTGTTACCAGCATTGATTCCATTGGGGATCGTTCTTTTATCCTATTGGTTATTGGGGAAAAAGAAAATGAATTCTACACGTTTGATTTTTGTCTTGATTTTTATCGGTATGATTTTAGGCAATTTACAACCAATGTTAGCTTGGATCGGCAGTTTATTTTAAAAAAATAGTATATAATAGGAGAGATTTAGTATGACAATTGTACATGCAAGAGTGGACGAGCGTTTAATTCACGGACAAGTAGCTACAGTTTGGACCAATACCGTAGGGGCGCAAAGAATCATGGTCGTGAATGATTTAGCGGTCAAGGATCAATTACAGATTGGTGCTTTAAAAATGGCTAAACCAGCAGGGGTCAAGCTATCTATTTTATCAAAACGTAAAGCGATTGAAAAAATTTTAGCAGGAAATTATGAAGATGAGAAAGTATTCTTGATTACAAAAGATATTGCTGATATGGCGGCTTTGATCGATGGCGGCGTACCATTGAACACCTTTAATATCGGCAATATATCACAAAAAGAGGGTAGTAAAGCCATTAAAAAATCTGTTGCATTGACAGAAGAAGAGATACAAACGATTCATCGATTGATTAGTCAAGGCGTAACGATCACCGCACAGATGATCCCGTCTGAGCCGGATGAATCGGTTGTAACATTTATAAAATAGAAATGGAGATGAGAAGATGGACCCGATCCGTTTAATCAGACAAAAGTATAAGGATTTTTCCAAAGTAAATAAAAGAATAGCAGATTATATATTGAAGGATCCGACCCGTCTTCTCTCGCTAACGGCTAACGAAATTGCCAGCAATAGTGAAACCTCCCCAGCTTCTGTGACACGTTTTTCGAAACAGCTTGGTTTTGATAGTTGGGAAGAGTTGAAATTATCCATTGCGGCAAAACAGGCAGTCGGTAATGGTAAAAAAGATATTGATCCGATCATCGCAGCAGATGACTCGGTAGATACGATTTGTATGAAGGTAGAGTCGTTATTAAATGCAACGATCGAAGATTTATTTTATACCGTAGATAAACAAGCCTTGCAACGGGCTATTACTCATGTGAAAAAAGCAGAAAAAATCCATTTGGTAGGAATCGGTGCGTCATCCTTGACGACGTATAATCTTTATCACAAGTTTAATCGAGCAGGCCGGCAAGCAATTTTTAATTATGATAGTCATATGATGTTAGAGTTTTTAAACTATGCGACTGACCGGGATATTTTGATCGCTGTCTCATATAGCGGATTGACGAAAGAAGCCTTACTTGCGTGTGAAATCGCAAAAAAAAGAGGCGCAACAGTCATTTTTATTACCAGTAATGATGGTGATAGCGTTCAATCATTAAGTGATGAAGTCTTGCTCGTTCCAAATAACGAACATCTAATTCGAGTGGGGGCGATCTCTTCGATTGCTTCGTCTATGGCAGTAGGAGATGTCCTGTATCTAGGATCGATCCAAGATGATTTAGACACCGAAATTGAACGAAATATGATCGAAACGAGCAAACTTGTCAGCCGCCTGAAAGAAAAGTAGGGGTGTGCAGGATGAAATTAGAAGAATTGACGACAGAAGCTAGAAATGAAGCAACAAAAAAAATAGACCAAGTCTCGACGTTAGAAATGGTTACCTTGATCAATCAAGAAGATCAAAAGGTTGCTGAAGCGGTTCAAAAAGTTTTACCGAAAATCGCTGAAGCGATCGATAAAGCTGCAGAGCGATTCAAAAAGGGTGGTCGTTTGATCTATTGCGGCGCAGGAACTTCCGGCCGTTTAGGGGCTTTGGATGCAATTGAATTGACACCAACATACAGTGTTTCGCCTGAGCGTGCCTTTGGTCTTCTAGCTGGCGGGGAAAAAGCAATGTTTCAAGCGGTAGAAGGGGCAGAGGATTCAAACGAATTGGCGATTGAAGATTTGAGGAATCATCAGTTAACGGCACAGGACGTGGTGATTGCAATAGCTGCTAGCGGCCGAACTCCATATGCTATTTCTGCCATTGAATACGGGCAAGAAGTTGGCGCATTAACTATTTCTGTGACGTGTAATGATGTAAGTCCGATGAATCAAATAGCAGAGATCGGGATTGCGCCGATCGTAGGTCCAGAAGTCGTTACAGGCTCAACTAGAATGAAGGCAGGCTCTGCCCAAAAGATGGTTTTAAACATGTTTTCAACAGGCATTATGATCAAAGTCGGCAATATTTATCAAAATTTGATGGTGAATGTACAGCCAACCAATGAAAAATTGATGCAGCGTGCAGCTAATATTATCAAAGAAGCGGCTGAAATCGATGAGATCGATGCCAAAGAATATTTAGAGAATGCTCACTTTGAAGTAGCACCAGCGATCGTTATGGCAAAAGCAAAGGTAGATTACTTTAAAGCTAAAGAATTATTAGCAGAGCATGACGGCCGTATTTCAGAAGTTTTAGCATAAATGTGATGAAAAGAGGAAGTTATGAAACCAAAATTAATTTTAATGAGTCACGGAAATATGGCTAAGGAAACATTTGCTTCTACTCAAATGATTGTTGGCGATCTAGCGAATGCTGAAATCGTCTCAATGAAAGCAGAAGATGGTTTAAGCGGTACTCAAGCTAAATTACAAGCGATTTTACAAAAAAATGGGGATGTTTCTACAATCATCATAGCAGATTTAAAAGGTGGAACGCCCTGCAATGTTGCTATGATGGCGATGGGAACCTATCCTCAATTACGAGTTGTATCCGGACTTAATTTAGCAATGGTGATTGAAGCATCTGTTTCCTCATTGGAAAATGTAGATGAATTAGCTGCTTATCTAACAACTATTGGACAACAAGCGGTTGAAATGATTGAACTACCAGAATTAGATGAGGAAGAAGGATTTGAAGAATAGTTGCTTAAATAATGTGATCGATAAGTTCAAGTTCGTTATTAATTTTCAGCTATTCAATAAACAGTCGAATATAATACGAAATGATGAAACGGTATCAGTGAGTGAATAATCACTGATACTGTTTTTGTGTATAAAATATTGAACGGTTGAAGAAAATACTTCAAACAAAAAATAACTGATCAAAGAAATCGATCATTAAGACATTTACCGTATCAAAGAGAAGTTGAGTGGTATCCTGAATCAGGATATACAGCTTTTTTCTCTCCACAAACTGTTGATTCTGCTCGAATTATGTTAAAATAAATAGACTTGTTTTAGAATAAAATCCTACTCAAGAATAAAGGTGTGAAATCATGGAGCCATCCATTACAGATAAAAAAATCAACGAAGAATTAATGAAACTACTCGCCTTGATCGGTGAAGATGAATTGATTCAACGCTACAAAAAAATAGAAGAAAAAGTTCAAAATAACGAAAAACTGACAGAGCTGGTCGAACAAATCAAAGCTGCTCAAAAAGATGCTGTCCAGTTTGCACATTATGACAAACCTGAGGCAGAAAAAGCAGCTATCCAAAGAGCAAATGAGCTGACGAAAGAATTTGATGAGCACCCATTAGTAGTGGCATATCGTGAACAACTGATGGAAGCGAATGACTTATTACAGCACGTGACGGATATGATCCAATATAGAATCAATGAAGAACTAGAGAAAGAAGGGTAACAATGCCGCAAAAGACCAAAAATACGCCAATGATGGAACAATACTTAGCAATCAAAGACCAGTATCAGGATGCATTTCTTTTTTATCGCTTAGGTGATTTTTACGAAATGTTTTATGAAGATGCGATCAATGCGTCGCAATTATTAGAGCTAACATTGACGAGCCGTAACCGTAATGCAGATGAGCCGATCCCAATGTGCGGTATTCCTCATCATGCAGCTCAAGGTTATATCGATACGCTGATCGAAAAGGGATATAAAGTCGCTATTTGTGAGCAAGTAGAAGATCCAAAGACGACCAAAGGAATGGTCAAACGTGAAGTTGTTCAACTGATCACACCTGGAACAGTCATGAACAGCAAAGGCTTAGAAGCAAAAGACAACAACTACTTGACCGCCGTAGTCGAAGCAGCTGGACAATTTGGATTAGCCTATGTTGATTTAAGTACAGGAGAACTAAAAACAGCAATCTTAAGTGATGAGGACGGATTGATCAATGAAGCATCTGCCCTGCAAACGAAAGAAATGGTTTTGGGCAGCCCTTTATCAGAAACACTTCAGGAAACTCTTAAAAGTCGGCTGAATATCATTTTTTCAGAGCAAAAAGAAGCAGAAGAAAATGCTGAATTTAATTTCCTAACAAGTGAATTGACGGAACCCTTAGAAGTAGAAGTCACAGGGAAATTGCTGACTTATTTGACTACGACACAAAAACGCAGCCTAGCTCATATCCAAAAAGCAGTGGACTATCAACCAGATCATTTCTTAAAAATGGATCATTATTCAAAATTCAATTTGGAGCTGACGCAATCGATTCGAACCGGCTTGAAAAAAGGCACGTTGTTGTGGCTGCTGGATGAAACAAAAACGGCGATGGGCGGTCGTTTATTAAAACAATGGCTGGATCGTCCATTGATCCAAGAAAAACAAATTCGGACAAGGCAGGAAATGGTTCAGTCATTATTGAATGCTTATTTTGAACGTGTTGATTTACAAGCGACCTTGACCAAGGTCTATGATCTTGAACGCTTAGCTGGACGTGTCGCGTTTGGGAATGTGAATGGGCGTGATTTGATTCAGCTGAAGACATCACTAGAGCAGGTACCGTTAGTCCGTGAATTGATCGTCGGCATCAATCAGGGAGAATGGAACGAATTACTTTTAGACTTGAATCCAGCAGAAGATATCGTTGAATTGATCAACAATGCGATCAATGAAGAGGCGCCATTAGCGATCACTGAAGGAAATGTCATCAAAGATCATTACAATGAAAAATTAGACGAATATCGTGATGCGATGCGACATGGAAAACAATGGCTAGCCGAATTGGAAGCAAAAGAGCGTCAAGAAACAGGAATCAAAACTCTGAAAGTTGGCTTTAATCGTGTATTTGGCTACTACATTGAAGTAACCAAGTCGAACTTAGCTAATCTAGCAGAAGGCAAATACGAGCGCAAGCAAACATTGGCAAACGCTGAGCGTTTCATTACGCCGGAACTCAAAGAAATGGAGACTTTGATTTTAGAAGCAGAAGAAAAATCAGTCGATCTTGAATATCAGCTATTCTTAGAAGTTCGTGAAAAAGTCAAAGCGAATATCGAACGTCTACAAAAACTAGCCAAAACGATCAGTGCCGTGGATGTGCTGCAAGCTTTTGCCACAGTCAGTGAACGTTATCAATACGTCCGTCCAACACTGAAAAGCAATAGTAAAGAACTTCATATCGTTGAAGGGCGTCACCCCGTTGTTGAAAAGGTCTTAGGTCATCAAGAATATATCCCAAACAGTGTGCATATGGATAAAGAAAATATTATCCTTTTGATCACTGGGCCAAATATGTCCGGTAAAAGTACCTATATGCGTCAGCTTGCACTTACAGTAGTGATGGCGCAAATCGGCTGTTTTGTTCCTGCTGAATCAGCAGAATTACCGATATTCGATCAGATTTTTACTAGGATCGGTGCATCAGATGACTTGATTGCAGGACAAAGCACCTTCATGGTAGAAATGATGGAAGCCAATCAGGCACTTCGTCATGCGACACCGAATAGCTTGATTTTGTTTGATGAGCTTGGTCGTGGTACAGCTACATATGACGGTATGGCTTTGGCTCAGGCGATCATTGAGTATATCCACAGAGAAGTTAAAGCGAAAACCCTATTCTCTACCCACTATCATGAACTAACAGTGTTAGATGAAAATCTGAAGGGATTAAAAAATATTCATGTTGGTGCTGTGGAAAAAAATGGCGAAGTCGTTTTCCTTCATAAAATGATGGATGGTCCAGCTGATAAGAGCTACGGGATCCACGTAGCAAAAATTGCCGGTTTACCAAGTGATCTTTTGGAACGGGCAGCGACGATTCTATCTGCTCTGGAATCAGAAGAACAACCGGTGAAGACAGTCGAATATCAAGACGAAATCAATGAAGATACAGAACAGTTATCTTTATTTAAAGAAGTGTCGACAGATGAATTGAGCGTGATCGATACATTGAAAAAAATGAACCTATTAGAAATGACACCGATGGATGCATTAAATAAATTACATGAACTGCAAAAAAGAATCTAACGAACGTGAAGCAAGGAAAGGATGGGACAGATGGGAAAAATCCAAGAATTATCAGAACAACTTGCCAATCAGATCGCTGCTGGTGAAGTCGTCGAACGTCCTGCATCCGTTGTAAAAGAACTTGTCGAAAATGCAATTGATGCTGGCAGTTCTCAAATCGATATTTTCATCGAAGAGGCAGGGCTAAAAACGATCCAAGTGATTGATAATGGTGATGGAATCGCAAAAGATGATATCTTGAATGCCTTTAAGCGCCATGCAACAAGCAAAATCCATACGAGAGACGATTTATTCCGCATTCGTAGTTTAGGATTTCGTGGAGAAGCTCTTCCAAGTATTGCTTCTGTTTCGGAAATCATCGTAGAAACAGCTGTCTCAGAAGAAGGTGAAGGCAGTTTTATTCAAATGAAGGGCGGTAAAGTCGAAGAACATCGTCCAGCAGCCTTGAGAAAAGGTACGAAAATCACTGTTTCTAATCTGTTCTTCAATACGCCGGCACGCTTAAAATATGTCAAGACGATCCAGACTGAGCTAGCGAATATTGGGGATATCGTCAATCGTTTAGCCTTGAGCCACCCAAACATCGCTTTTCGTTTAGTCCATGATGGAAATAAAATGATGAACACGACAGGAAATGGTGATCTAAAACAGACGATCGCAGGCATTTACGGCATCAGTACCGCTAAAAAAATGTTGAAAATAGAAGCGGAAGATTTAGATTTTAAATTGACTGGGTATGTCTCTTTACCAGAAGTGACGAGAGCGAGCCGCAATTATTTATCTACGATCATCAATGGGCGTTATATCAAAAACTTTTCTTTGAATAAAGCAGTGGTTGATGGGTATGGCTCAAAACTGATGGTCGGCCGTTTTCCGATCGCTGTTTTAGAAATCGAGATGGATCCTTTGTTGGTGGATGTCAATGTTCATCCAACGAAGCAAGAAGTTCGTTTG
Organism: Enterococcus sp. 9D6_DIV0238; assembly: GCF_002174455.2. NCBI lineage: Bacteria > Bacillati > Bacillota > Bacilli > Lactobacillales > Enterococcaceae > Enterococcus > Candidatus Enterococcus dunnyi. The sequence continues at coordinate 1,767,909 of NZ_CP147246.1, read as the reverse complement.
AGTAAGGAAAAAGAATTGATGGCACTCATCAGTGAAGCAATCCGTGAAGTCTTGAGTCAGGAACAGCTGATTCCAAATGCTGCAGATAATCTGCGTTTCAAAAAGAAGGTCGAGCAGCAGCCGAAAGTAGAGCAAATGGAAATCCCTTTGACAGAACAAGAGGAAACAGCAAAACCGATTCGAAAGCCGGGAAGTTTAGGTTACGATCCTACTAGTGGTAATTTCTTTGTCAAAGAAACAAAGGCAGACTTTTCAACACAACCATTACCTGAAAAGCCAAAAGCAGAAAGTTCTCCAACTGAACAAGAGAAAGAAGCATTGATGGCCCATGCATTTAGTTCGCCCTATGAAGAACGACCGATTGAAGAACCTACTGTTGAATCGACTGAGGTATCTATGGATTCAGAAAACGCAACAATAGTAGATGAACAAGTGTATGAAAAAGAATTGAGTCATCATCCAGAGTTTGATTTTTCAGCAAAGAATAATGAACGACAATTAGAGCAGGCACTTAATAAGTTATCATCTGAACGTCCGAAAGAACGTTTTCCAGAATTAGAGTATTTTGGTCAAATGCATGGCACCTATCTTTTTGCCCAAAGTAAAGATGGACTATATATCATCGATCAACATGCTGCGCAAGAACGGATCAAATATGAATATTTTAGAGAAAAAATCGGTGAAGTTTCTGATGATCTTCAAGAGCTTTTAGTACCGATCGTGATCGACTATCCGAACAATGATGCGTTGAAAATCAAAGAAGCGAAAGATACTCTGGCTGAAGTGGGCATCCATCTAGAAGACTTTGGTCAAAACAGCTTTATTGTGCGTGCTCATCCTACTTGGTATCCAGCAGGTGAAGAAGAGAGTATCATTCGAGAAATGATCGATATGTTTTTAACAACTGGAAAAGTCAGTGTGAAAAAATTCCGTGAAGCAACAGCGATCATGATGAGCTGTAAACGCTCGATCAAAGCAAATCATTATTTAAATGAACAACAGGCTAGAGTGTTGTTAAAAGATCTTAAAACATGCGAGAATCCGTTTAACTGTCCTCATGGCCGCCCAGTATTGATCCATTTTACAAATTCCGATATGGAGAAAATGTTTAAACGAATTCAAGACCCACACTAAAAATTGAAAAAGGTGACAGAAATGGCAGTAATTCTAGCTTCACAATCTCCGCGCAGACGGGAGTTGCTTGGACGAATCGTCTCGGATTTCGAGATCGTCCCGGCAGATATCAACGAAGAGGTAAAAAGCTATTTTACCCCAATGGACTATGTCTTAGAGATGGCTACACAAAAGGCAAAACACATTGCTAAGAAATACCCGAATGATTTAGTGATCGGTTGTGATACCATCGTTACGATCGATAATGAGATTTTAGGAAAACCGACATCACGAGAAGATGGTTTCCGCATGCTGAAGCAGCTTAGCGGTCGGACACATAAGGTTTATACAAGTGTGGTTTTGATGAAAGACGATCAAGAATCCTCAGCGACTGTTCCGGCAACTGTGGAATTCTATGAATTGAGTGATGAAGAAATCAATCGCTATTTAGATACTGATGAATATAAAGATAAAGCAGGAGCATATGGGATCCAAGAACAAGGCGCTTTGTTCATAAAAAATATTCAAGGTGATTACTATTCGATCATGGGACTTCCCATATCCACGCTGTATCGCATGCTGCCGGCGTTTGATTAAGAATAATAGAAAGAAGGACTATCGATGAAATGCTCAGAAACAAGAGCGATTCAAACTCATATTATTACGTATCCTTATCTAAATTTTCATAAGACATTATTTGGTGGTCAGTTGATGGCTTGGCTGGATGAAACCGCTGGGATTGCAGCTGTGCGTGTGTCAAGATCAGCCATTGTGACGGCTTCTGTGGATCATCTAGATTTTTTAGCGCCATTAAAAGCTAATCATTCTGTTTGTATCGATGCGTATGTATCTGGTGTTGGTACACGCTCAATGGAAATTTTTGCTAAAGTGATCGGTGAAGACTTATTTACAGGTGAACGTTATCTGGCGGGAACGTGTTTCATGACATTTGTTGTGCCTAAAGGTGCGGAGTTGCCAGAAATGATCGAACCTCAAACAGAAGAAGAACGCTTTATCTGCCAAGGGTATGAAACAAGAAAAGCAGCTCGACAAGCCAAACGTCAAGAAAGTATCGATCTTGCAAAAAATGTAGATTTGGACATTCCTTGGAGTTAATAAACGCTTAAACACTTATTTTCTAAACAGGAAATAAGTGTTTTTTTCTGAATAATGCTATTATTAAGATAATAAAACTAGTAAGGATGTGATTTGTCGTGGAAAAACCTTCAAAAGAAGAGCTGAAACAAAAATTGACCGATATTGAATATGCAGTAACCCAAGAAAACGCAACAGAGCGTCCATTCTCAGGAAAGTATGATGATTTTTATCAAGATGGGATATACGTCGATATCGTCAGCGGTGAGCCACTCTTTAGTTCGACTGACAAATATGATGCGGGCTGCGGTTGGCCTTCATTTACTCACCCTATAGAAAAACGCGGTGTCAAAGAAAAAGCCGATTTTTCATTGGGAATGCATCGGGTCGAAGTGCGGAGTAAAGAAGCAGATTCACATTTAGGTCACGTGTTCACAGACGGTCCCCAAGATCAAGGCGGTCTCCGCTATTGTATCAATGCAGCTGCTCTAAGATTTGTTCCAGTAGAAAAGTTAGAAGAAGAAGGATATGGAGAGTATAAATCCTTATTTGAATGATCAATAAAGCGTCTAGTGTTTTCTCACACTAGATGTTTTTTTAATTTTTTATATCACTTGTTATTTTATGTGTGACTAAAACAGTTGCTATTCTGGATTCTTTTTAGTATTATAAGAATATTCAAAATATTAAAATTTGAAAAGAAAATTATTATTTATTAAGGAGAATAAAATGAAAAAATCGAAGATGACTAAATTGATCAGTGTTATGATGTTGTCGACACTTGCTTTAGCAGCATGTGGAGGCGGAGGAAAAACCGATTCGACAGGTAGCAGTACTGGAGGGAAAAAAGCTAGTGGGGAACAGCTTTTTAGAGTAGTTGTGCAACAAGAAATGCCAAGTGCTGATTTATCAGTCGCAACGAATACAATTAGCTTTTCGGCGTTAAACAACGTTTATGAAGGGTTATATCGTCTAGATGAGAACAGCAAACCTCAGCCGGCTGGTGCTATTGAAATGGCTGAAAAAAGTGAGGACGGACTGACATATAAATTCAAACTTAGAGAAGATGCTAAATGGTCTAATGGAGATCCTGTAGTGGCAGCAGACTATGTGTATGGCTGGCAACGTACAGCAGATCCTAAAACTGCAGCAGAATATGCCTACATGTTTGAATTAGTGAAGAACGGGGCAGATGTCTCAGCAGGTAAAAAAGGGCTTGATGAGCTTGGGATCAAAGCGAATGGCGATCATGAATTAGAAGTAACATTGGAGCAGACAACACCTTATTTCGATTACTTATTAGCATTTCCATCGTTCTTCCCGCAAAATAAAAAAGTAGTGGAAGAACAAGGGAAAGACTATGCAACGAAGAGTGAAGCATCTGTTTACAATGGTCCATTCACATTGACTGATTTTGATGGTCCAGGAACAGATACAGAATGGTCATATACAAAAAATGATCAATATTGGGATAAAGACACTGTACAATTAGATAAAATCGAAGTGAAAGTGGTCAAAGAAGCACCAACCTCTCTAAACTTATTCCAAGATGGTCAGACAGATGACGTTATTTTAAGTGGTGAACTGGCTCAGCAAATGGCAGATGATCCACAATTAGTCATCCAAAAAGAAGCCCGTACTTCTTACTTGGAATTTAACCAAAGGGATGCAGATTCTCCTTACCATAATGAGAACTTAAGAAAAGCAATTTCTTACTCTATCGATCGTGATGCTGTTGTTGACCGAATTTTAGGTGATGGGTCTATTGCTTCAACAGGGTTAGTGCCGGAAGGAATGTCGTTCTCGCCAAAAGACAATAAAGATTTCGCAGAAGAAAACAAAGGAATCTTGAAATCCGACAAAGAACAAGCGAAAAAATACTGGGAAGCAGCGAAAAAAGAACTGGGCATCGATTCATTCAAATTCGATATTGTCGGAGATGATACAGACTCGACGAAGAAAATCTTAGAATATATTCAGGGTGCTGTGAAAGAAAACCTTGACGGTGTAGATGTAACAGTGACCAATGTACCATTTACCGTTCGTTTAGATCGTGGTAAAAACGGTGATTTCGAAGTGATCATGGGCGGTTGGGGTGCTGATTATGCAGACCCAAGCAGTTTCACTGATTTATTTGTAACTGGTGGCGCGTATAATAGAGGCCGTTACTCAAATAAAGAATATGATACTTTAGTACAGGATTCTGGTAAAAAGAATGCTGCAGATCCTGAAAAACGTTGGGATGACATGGTTCAGGCTGAAAAGCTGATCCTTGATGAAATGGGTGTTGCTCCAGTTTATCAAAAAGCGGAAGCTCACCTACGGAACTCAAAAGTCAAAGGTGTCGTTGCACATGGTGCTGGCGCAACTTACGATTATAAATGGACGTATATTTCTGAATAATCATAGAAAAAATAGGCTAGCCTTAAGGTCAATCTTACAGGCTAGCCTATTTTGCTCAGAATAAGCGTATTTTTGATGCTACTTCTTTTCTCTAACTTGTGTTAAAATGGAAACGTATGTGCGTGTCAGCACAAAAATATGCTGAATAAAATGTTGGAACAGTATCGCTTAGAAAGGTGAAATTATGTACGAATATATCCTTGGTAAAGTGACCTTTATCAGTCCTTATTATATTGTTGTAGAAACAAACGGCATCGGCTATCAAATCTCAGTAGGCAATCCTTACCGCTATTCAGGAAAGACAGAACTGGAGATCAAGATCTATGTTCATCAAGTCATTCGTGAAGATGCCCATACGTTATATGGCTTTAGTGATCTAGATGAGAAACAGCTCTTTTTGAAGTTAATCAGTGTTTCAGGGATTGGTCCCAAAAGTGCGCTGGCGATCATGGCATCTGAAGATCATGGCGGTTTGATCAATGCGATCGAAAGTGAAGACGCGAAATATTTGACGAAATTCCCAGGAGTAGGGAAAAAGACTGCTCAGCAAATGGTGCTGGATCTAAAAGGCAAACTCGGTGAATTAGAGACATCAGACGCAGCGGTTGAAGCGATGGCGCAGACACCACAAGCATCTTCGAATAATCAGGCATTGACAGAAGCATTAGAAGCGCTTAGTGCTTTAGGCTACAGTGAAAAAGAAATCAAACGAATCACACCAAGTTTAGAAGGTTTAGGCGTTCAGCCAACAGATGAATATTTACGTAATGCATTGAAATTGATGATGAAGCGTTAAGGAGGAAGAGCTATGACTGAAGATGAGAGATTACTTTCAGCGCAAAGCAGCGAAGGTGAAGAGTCACTGGAAAAATCACTACGTCCGCAATTTCTCGAACAATATATCGGTCAGGATAAAGTAAAACAAGAGTTGACGATTTATATCGAAGCCGCTCGAACACGTGAGGAAGCTTTGGATCATACCCTTTTATATGGCCCTCCTGGTTTGGGGAAGACAACAATGGCAATGGTCATCGCCAATGAAATGAATGTCAATATCCGTACAACTAGCGGGCCTGCGATCGAACGAGCAGGCGATTTAGTGGCTATCTTGAACGAGCTGGAGCCCGGAGATGTGTTATTTATTGATGAAATCCATCGACTGCCTCGTTTAGTAGAGGAAATGCTATATTCAGCAATGGAAGATTTTTATGTGGATATCATGGTTGGACAGGGAACGACTGCTCATCCCGTTCATTTTCCTTTACCGCCGTTTACATTGATCGGTGCGACAACTCGAGCAGGAATGCTCTCGGCACCACTTAGAGACCGTTTTGGAATCATTTCACATATGGAGTATTACGAGACGAAAGATTTGAAAGAAATCGTTCAACGTTCAGCCGACATTTTTCAGACAGAAATCGTTGAAGAAGGCGCCTTTGAAATTGCTCGACGTTCTCGCGGCACGCCTAGAATTGCTAACCGTTTGTTGAAACGTGTTCGTGATTTTGCTCAGGTGCAGTCAAATGGTGTGATCGATCGAATGATTGCCGATCAAGCACTGACCCTTTTGCAGGTGGATCATGAAGGATTGGATTATGTCGATCAAAAGTTGCTGAAAACGATGATTGAATTGTATGGCGGCGGACCAGTGGGATTAAGTACGATCGCAGTCAATATCAGTGAAGAAACTGAAACAGTCGAAGATATGTACGAACCCTATCTGATACAAAAAGGATTTATCAAAAGAACGCCAAGAGGACGTATTGCCACACCACTGGCGTATGAACATTTTGGCTATGACTCTTATTATTCAGAATAAATTAGTAAAAAATAAGACACATAGAATTGTCATTGAAGCAATTCTATGTGTCTCATTTTTTGTCTATTTTTTTAGAATTCTACGATATATTTGTAGTTGATCACTAATGGAGTACCATCTTTGTAAGCAACAAAATCAGTTCTGTCTGCACCCATATAATCAGATTCAGCTCCAGGGAAATCGATTTTTAGATCGTCAACTTTAACTAAAGAACCAACCTCAGTTGGGTGAACGACTTCTTGATATAAAACATAGTCTTTTGTATTGTCGTCGTATACATAGTGACGGGCAATTACAGGAACGATATATTGAGAAGTTGCTCCAGAGAAAATAACTTCATGAGTACCATTTTTCTTCAGTTGTGATACTTCATTTTTTTCAACGCAAACGCTAGGATTTGTCCGAGTTGCTTTTACGGTTGCATTTTCGAAAGATTTGTCAATATCCCCTAAAAGTCCACCATTTGCGAAATAGACACTTTCCGGATCAGATGACCAGTTATAGTTAGCCATATTCTTCATGTTTCTAGCCACTGTTTTGTAATTAGAAGTTAGATTAAGAGGAACATCATCCGTAATGATTAGATTTGCTTCTTTGTACTCTTCACGAACTACAGCTCCATTATATGCGCGCAGCATTTGTTTGTCTGCATGTAAAGCAGATAAAGAACTATTGATATCGTGAGAAATACCTGTGATTGAGCTCCCTGCATCTTCTGCTTGAATATGTGCAATGATTGAACGAGCTCCAGCAACTTTCCCTTCACCGATAACTGTAGCACCTTTCCATGCATAGATATCACGGTACGCGTAAATTCCTGTACCATTGCTACTTACACCTTTAAGAACAGCATCATAGTAAGGTTTGATATCATTGTTACTGTAAACACCGTACTCTGAACCAGAGGCTTCAACAGAACCGCCTTCCATTTGGATTTCATTTTCTACTTTCAATCCAATTTTTGAAGCAGAGGCAGTAACTTTCCCTTTACCATATTTAGTTGTTTTGAAAGCTCTGAAATGCGTTCCTACATTGATAGCGACATCATCTGTCGTATCTACGTTCATTTCACCATTTCCGCGTAATTCTAATGTGTGTTTTGCATTGATTGAATTCACGTTTACAGGCTTTGTATTGTTTAAAGTAATGATGATTGATGATGAACTGTAAATTTTCGCATTTTCATTTAACACGTATTCCCCTTTTTTTGTCGTTAATACGTTTGTTCCATCATTTTGTGTAGTGATCGTTGCAGCGTATCCTTTTAAATCTGTACTCTCAGTCAAAATCGAAGCGGCATCAGCAGATTGACCAGCAAAAAGACCTAAACCTAAAGCGACAAGTGATCCACCTAATATTTTTTTGTAACTAATCATTTTACCCATCCTTATTATTTTTTTCTGCTAATTATATAAATAACACTAGCAGTACATTGAATATAACATGACGGAAGAGGTTATTTTTTCCTCTTATTTTCCATTGGATAAAACTTTTTGATAAAAAAATGTCTTTTTGTTCTTTTAAAAATCATATATATTTTATAAATGGAATATATGTAGTGCTAAAGAACCATTAACAATTGTTAAAAGGATACTGCAACTTTATATTTTTCTGTCATTCTTTGGTATGATGAGTATATCTAAAAAAAAGTGAGGACAAAACGATGAGCGAAGCACAGATTACCAAAAAAGCGATTTCGTCTGCATTGATCGACTTATGCGGTAGAAAATTATTTAGCAAGATCAGTGTACAAGACATTACGAAAGAAGTCGGCTTAAACCGCCAAACATTTTATTATCATTTTACAGATAAAAACGACCTACTACGTTGGATTTACACCCATGATGCGTTGATCTATTTGGATTCACCAGATACGAGTATCGACAATTGGGAAGAGCAAGCCTTAAAAATGCTTAAAGCGATCCAAGAAAAAAATGATTTTTACTATAATACAGTCAATTCTGATTCTGAGATTTTAAGAACTTGTTTTTCTGAGATCACAAACAAATTATTTATTCATTTATTTGAACAGATGGATAAAGAAAAGCAGTTGCTTCCAGAAGATAAAGTCTTTTATGCCCGTTTCTTTTCATATGGCTGTAGCGGAGTACTGATCGACTGGATCTTAGGTGGTTATAAAGAGTCCCCGTTAGAGATTGCAACACAGCTCTTTCGATTAGCAAAAGATACAGAATTTTTCTCTTACCGTCTTTATGCACAAGAAAACGAACTATTATGACAAATCGACTAGAGTGTCTAAAAAGCTGACGGAATGGAAAGGCTATCACAAGACTTTTCTAATGAATCATTGTACGCTAGGTTCATAAAATGAATCGGAGGGATTTTCATGAAAAAAAGACATATTGGATTAGTTACTGCGGGTGTGTTAGGTGCAGCCGTTCTTGCCAAAAAAGCATCCGTCGATAAAAAAACAGCAAAACTTTCAGAAGTGGAAGAAGAAATCAATAGCCGTTATTATGGTGATAAACAAGTCTATCTCATCGGTGGCGGTATTGCGACGATGGCAGCAGCAGCTTACTTACTTCGTGATGCAAATTTTAACGGTAAAAATATCCATGTGATCGAAGGAATGAAAATTCTTGGTGGTAGCAATGATGGTATAGGTACAAATGAAAAAGGTTTTGTTGCTCGTGGTGGCCGCATGCTGAATGAAGAAACCTATGAAAATTTCTGGGAGCTATTTAGCACTATTCCTTCATTGGATTGGCCTAATCACAGTGTGACAGAAGAAATATTGAATTTTGACCACTTACACCCAACACATGCACAAGCACGCTTGGTTACAAAAGAGCAAGAAATTCTTGATGCCCATACTATGGGCTTTGACAATGAAGACCGTTTGGCTATGTCTAAATTATTGGCAACTCCTGAAGAAAAGTTGGATGGTGTGACGATCGAAGAATGGTTTGGCCCTCATTTCTTTGAAACAAATTTCTGGTATATGTGGCAAACAACCTTTGCATTCCAAAAATGGAGCAGTGCCTTTGAGTTGCGCCGCTATATGAATCGAATGATCTTAGAATTTTCTCGAATCGATACGTTGGAAGGTGTTACTCGTACACCGCTTAACCAATATGATAGCGTGATCCTACCTTTGAAAGCTTATCTAGAAAAACATGGGGTTGACTTTACACTAAATGAGGATGTTGTGGATCTAGAATTTAAACCAGGTTCCGATATTACTGTGACTGCATTAAAATTGGGCAATGGTGAAACGATCGATTTAAATGAAGAAGATGTGGTCATCATGACCAACGGTACAATGACAGACAGCTCTACCGAAGGAGACTGGAGTCATCCGGCGCCGGAAGTGACAGAAGAGTCACGTTCGGCAAGACTTTGGCGTAATATTGCGAAGAAAAAAGCTGGATTAGGAAATCCTGAACCGTTTTTCGGTAATGAAAAAGAAACCAATTGGGAAAGTTTTACTGTGACGTGTAAAGGTGACAAGTTATTAAAACGTATTGAAGAATTTTCCGGTAATATTCCAGGTTCGGGTGCATTGATGACCTTAAAAGATTCAAGCTGGTTGTTAAGTACTGTTGTGGCAGCTCAGCCGCACTTCAAAAATCAAAATCCGGATACCACGATTTTCTGGGGCTATGGCATCTATACGGATAAGATCGGTGAGTATGTGAAAAAACCAATGCGTGACTGTACAGGAGAAGAAATCTTGTATGAATGGATCTGTCAAATGGGCTGGCAGTCAGATTGGGAAGAAATCAAAAAAGACATCGTCAATGTGATTCCAGCGTATATGCCTTATATTGACGCCCAATTTCAACCGCGAAAAATGAGTGATCGTCCAGCTGTTGTACCTGAAAACAGCACAAATTTTGCGATGGTCAGTCAATTTGTTGAGATACCAAAAGATATGGTCTTTACAGAAGAATATTCTGTTCGAGCAGCTCGAATTGCGGTATACACGCTGTTTGATATTGATAAAGAGATTGTGCCAGTGACTCCTTATAACCGTGATCCTAAGGTTTTGGCAAAAGCGGCACAAACGATGTTTAGATAGTAATGAAAGTGACTGGGATATAACGCGTAAAGTTATATCCCAGTTATTTTAATATAGAAGACTAGCTATGTTACTATAATAAAATGAGGAGGGATAGGATGAAAAAAGTACTATTTGTCTGCTTAGGAAATATTTGCCGATCACCTATGGCAGAAGCTGTATTTAGAGAGAAAGTCAAAAAGCACAGGTTGGAAAATCAGGTGCAGGTTTCTTCGGCTGCGACTAGTCGCTGGGAAGTAGGCAACCTACCACATCAAGGTACACAAGAAATCTTAAAAAGGCAGGGGATTTCTTTTAGTGGAATAAAAGCAACACAAATCAAAGAACTGGATTTTTTTGAGTTTGACCTTCTTATTGGAATGGATACAGAAAATGTAGCGGATTTAAAACGGGTCGCACCTTATGGAACAGAAGAGAAGATTCATTTATTTATGGAAGTTGTAGCCGGTAAAGAGAAGATGGATGTTCCAGATCCTTATTATACTGGTGATTTTGATCAAACCTATACATTGGTCGATCAAGGAACAGATGCTTGGTTAATTTATCTGGCTAAAGAATAAAAAATAGAAAAGAAATCAAAATCTCAGACTAAAGGTGGATGTATCTTTTTTATGAATATTTTACAATAGAAAAGTAGAGCAACAACGTAAAATGATCATTAAAAAGATTGGAGGAAATAGAAGATGAAAGGCTCATATAGAACAGTTGTATTTGAGACGAGCTTGTATTATATTTTATTGGCGATTGTACTGCCCTTGATTTACGCTGTTACGTATCATGTCGCTTTTTTATCTGTGTTCACTACAGAATGGCTGGCAGTGACACTATTTCTATATCCGATCGTTTTAGTTTTATCGACCATCCGCTATGGCTATATTCGAATCAGAAAGACAAGTCATTCATAAAAAAGACTGAAACAAAAAAGAAATCTCTTTGTTTCAGTCTTTTGCTATTTTATAGGGTCAGTTGTTCCATTTGGAAAGCGTCAGTCATTTCTTTCGTCGCTTTATCGATTGGGGTAACTGATTCTAGTTCACCTTGAACTGCGATTCGAGTTGTCGCATACATGTCACCGCAAGTAATCAGCGTGATCATTTTCTTGCCGGGAACATCATCGATCAACTCCACGCGTGAAGGATCGATCTTTTCTACATAATTGATTTTATACGTATATACGTTATTCAAGTCCGTTGTGTAGATCAGCTCACCTGGTTTAGAATATTCTAATGGTGAAAATAGCGAAACCATATCTTGCACACGATGACTGGCAAGAGCATAGTTGCCTTTACCCATCTCCTGATCTGGTTTCATTGTACCAGCACCGGTCAATAGCACAACATTGTCCAGTCCTCTGAAAATCGGTAAGTTGATTTTCACATCAGGAAGCGCTACTGCTCCGATCACAGGTAAATTTCGGTTTCCAAACTGAGCTTTGATGACAGCTTCTGTACTAAGCGATTCAACAGCTTCAAAGTCAAAGGAAACATCTTTTTTATTATTTTTTTCGATATCTTCAGGCGTTAGTTTTTCTACAGCATACGCTTTTCCATTTTGCTGGATCAGCAGATTTCTAATTTGTGTGTTGAAGACTAAAGCTAAACCAACGATCAGCAATAGGAATAAAAATATATTGAGCAGCCAATTTCGTTTTCTGGATTTTTTCTTTTTAGGTACTTTTTTTCTTGAGGCCATAAGCTCCCTCCTTTTTTTATAAGTGTATCATAAGTTGATTTGAAACCCTAGCTTAAAAACTTTATTTTTTTCTAAAAGTTCGTTTTTAAAAAGGATCGTTAAAAAAACGAACGACTTTTAAGCAATGAGAAAAATAGCTTATATAGACTGCGCTAGATGGAACTTTTTTAACTCTTTGTAACTGAAACTTAAAATAAAAGACACAAGCTTTTATTACAGAAATATTGTAGAATGGAAGTAACGAAAAATGATAGGGGGATCGAACGAATGGTAGAATTGATTTATGTACATATCGACATGACCAGTAATGCAGTTTTATCAAAAGGAATCACACATGCAGATTTTACGCATTCGATCGTTCATCACCCGAAAAATCTTCTTTTGCTGAATCCATCTGCAGAAGAAGGAGAGTATGATATGCATAGTGGTTTGAAGATCATTCGCGGTGAAGAGAATGTAAATCAGTATTTTTCAACCACTCACCGCAGAAAAATGAATGAGGAAATCAAGTGGATCGATTTTTCAGATGTCACGATGCTGAAAGAGCTAACACCATTAGAAATCTCAGAACTGCTCTATTTTGGTCATATGAAGACAAGTCTTCATTCACCATTTTTTTATAAATTACAAAATAATTTTGTGTTTTTTGAATTTGTTGATCATATGACACGTATTTATTATCGCTATATCGATGAGTTTTATCGAATCTTAGCGGATAAAATCACTCGAGTGATTTTAGAAAAAGTCAATGATCGTAAAACATTCTTTAAGAGAGGGATTCCAGTTGAAAAATTGGATGTCGATATCCTAAAAGAAATGAAGACGATTTTACAAGAAGGTGTGGTCTTTTGCTTCGATCAAATGGATATCAAAGGTAAGGAGTATCACATTCCCATCCACGTTGTAGAAGATTCATTGTGGAAAACGAAAAACTTTGCTTACCGCAATGAACCTGTGATCGCTATTTTGATTTATAATACAGCCAAACGCTCGTGGCGTTTGATTCATGAAGATGATTTTGAATTTTCTGGATTCCCAAAACAAGCATAATTTAAAAACACTGATAAGAAAGCCGTAGTTGCTCTCTTATCAGTGTTTTTTTAGATGTTTTTTTGTAATCTCAGGCGTTTAGCAATTTTTTCGATCAAGAAAAGGGCAGGTAATTGAGAAGTCAGCTCGATCGTTTTGTCATGGTTATCGCTTGTTTTGTAGATCGTCTCCCGATTGATCGTATAAGGAATGTTCAAATCGGACATTCTACTGATCGTTGAGCTGTCGCTGTTGGTGATGGAAATGATCGGGCATTTTTTTGTATTCAGACGTTTGATGTAGTGGATGATTTCTTTCGTTTCACCTGTGACGGATAGGGCGATCACACATGTTCGTTCAAGGATATCATCAGGAAACCATTCAATTGGGTAGTTAGAAGGATCCTCGATTCGTAAGGCTGTTTGAGACAAATTAGTGAAATAAAGAGAACCATAAGCGGCAATCGGTTCAGATGAACCGGAACCGAGAAAAAGGACTAACCCTTTATCTGCTAAAAGTGTGACAGCTTGCTCAATTTTATGATCAAGGAAAGGCTCATTGACACGTTCTAAGAAGTGGATATGCTGAGTTTCATCGACATCAGCAATTTGAGCCTGATTGATCGATTCATAATATAAATGTAGTTTGACTTTGAATTCAGAGAAACCATTACACTCAAATTTATGACAAAAGCGTAAAATACTTGCAGTACTGGTATGTGTTTCAGTAGCTAAATCTCTGATGCGCATGTAAGTGACAGTCTTTAAATTGTTGGCGATATAGTGGTAAATTTCATACTCTAAAGGATTCAAATCAGGGATATAATCTAAAAAAAGCATAGTGGCCTCCTTGTAGTTACAGACTGTGACAAAATTGTGAGAAGTGACAAAAGCCGTCAATTATCACAAAGGAATGAAAGCGTATAACAAACATTATAATCAATGCTATACTCCAATTATAGATTGTGAAAGCGCAATCTGCAAGCAGAATAAAAAGCGTTTTAGCTAACAAAAAATCAATATTGGAGGATAAGGTGGATGAACATAGAATTTCCAAAAAGCTTCTTTTGGGGAGCGGCATCAAGTGCAACACAAGCGGAAGGCAGACAAGCAGGAGATGGAAAAGGAGAAAACATTTGGGATTATGCTTCTAAAAAGTATAATCATCGATTTTATGAAGGTGTAACGACAGAAAATACCTCGTATTTTTATCGGGATTATCAAGAAGACATTCAAAGAATGCAGGATATTTCTTTTAACTCTTTCCGGACCTCGATTTCCTGGTCACGTTTGATCCCAGATGGCATTGGAGACGTGAATCCTAAAGCAGTAGCATTTTACAATGATATGATCGATACACTGATTGAAAAAGGTGTTGAACCATTTATCAATTTGTACCACTTTGATATGCCGATGGAATTACAAAAAATCGGCGGATTTGAAAATAGAGAAGTGATCACCGCATATAAAAACTATGCGAAAACTTGTTTTGAATTATTTGGGGATCGAGTGAAATACTGGTTTACGTTTAATGAGCCAATGATTCCGGCTGAAGCAGGGTATCTTCATGATCGTCATTATCCATATGTTGTTGATTTCAAACGTGCGGCAACGGTTTTACACCATATCATCGTGGCTCATTGTGAAGCAGTTAACGTCTATCGTGAATCAAAACAGGAGGGGAAAATCGGTATCATCATGGATGTGATCCCAGTGTATCCAAGAAGCCAAAATCCGGCAGATCTGTATGCAGCAGAGATGGCAGACCTTTTCTATACAAAAAGTGTGAATGATGCGATTTTAAAAGGAAAGTACCCAGAGAAACTAAAAGAAGTGCTAGTAAAATATGATCAATTACCAGGAGTTACGGAGGAAGACATAGCGCTGATCGGTGAAACGAAAATCGACTTATTAGGCATCAATTACTATCGGCCTCGTAGAGTCAAAGCCAAAGAATGTTTACCGAATCCGCAGGGTGTTTTTTCACCTGAATGGTTCTTTGACGAATATGTGATGCCGGGCAGACGGATGAATACGTCACGAGGGATCGAGATTTATCCAAAAGGAATTTATGATATTGCTAAAAAAATTCAGACAGAATATGACAACATCGATTGGTTTGTTTCTGAAAATGGGATCGGGATCGAAGGAGAAGAAGCATTCATCGCAGAAGGGATCGTTCAAGATCAATACCGTATCGATTTTTTGAAGGAACATTTGAGGTATTTGAACAAAGCGATGGAAGAAGGAAGCAACTGTCTTGGTTATCATATGTGGACGTTTGTGGATTGCTGGTCATGGGGCAATGCTTATAAAAATCGATATGGTTTTTATCGCTTGGATTTAGCGACAGGAGAAAAGACGGTGAAGAAATCTGGGTTGTGGTTTAAAGAAATGGTGAAGGAAAATGGGTTTGATTAAAGAAAGGAAGACAGATTTTTATGATGAAGACGTTTGATAGTTTAGCAATGAAGTTACTGCCGATCGCGAATGCGATCGGTAACCAGCGGCATCTACAGGCGATTCGAAATGGATTGATTTCGATTTTACCATTAACGATTGTTGGATCATTTTTTACAATACTGCTGAATTTACCGATTCCAGGCTATTCAGAATTGATCGCTCCGTATTTGGCAGCGCTGGATGTTCCATTTCGATTTACGGTGGGGTTGATGTCTTTGTATGCAGCGTTCACGATCGGCTCTTTTTTAGGCAATACGTACAATTTAGACAAGATCACTAGTGGATTTCTTTCCATGCTGGCTACATTACTGATGGTTGTACCGATCAATCTTCAAGAAGGAGTGGATATTGCCGGCAATGCAGTTGCTGGCGGCCGTTATATTCCGATCACGCCATTAGGTTCGCAGGGACTGTTTGGAGCGATCGTTGCCGCACTGGTCTCTGTTGAGATTTATCGCTTTACTAAAGAAAAGAACTTGGAAATAAAAATGCCGGAGGGAGTTCCACCAGTCGTTGGAGAGTCTTTTGCAGCCTTATTGCCTACACTATTAGTGATTCTGATTTTTTGGATTCCTAGACATTTCTTTGATTTTAATTTGAATGATCTGCTCAGTCTAGCAATTTCCCCCCTAAAGGTTTTCTTGACTGGAAATAATTTGTTTGGCGGGATCATCACTCAATTTATGATTTGTCTATTTTGGGTCTTAGGTATCCACGGGCATGCCGTTTTAGGACCAATTATCCGCCCATTTTGGGATCAGGCAATTTTAGAAAATGCTGAATTGTTTCAAAGTGGGACCAGTGCCTTTCATCTACCTAATATTTTCACAGAGCAATTTTATCAATGGTACGCTCAAATGGGTGGAACAGGTGCAACACTAGCATTAGTATGTTTATTTCTATTTTCTAAATCAACCTATTTGAAGCAATTAGGCAAATTGTCGATTCTACCTGGAATCTTTAATATCAATGAGCCAGTGATCTTCGGAACACCGATCGTGATGAATCCTTTGCTAGCGATCCCATTTATTTTAGTGCCGATCGTGAATACGATTTTAGTCTATATAGTGACCGCTTTAGGGTGGATGCCAAAAATGATGGTCAAGCCGCCATTTTCAATACCGGCCCCATTAGGAGCACTAATCACCTCTAACTGGAATTGGGTAGCTTGTATAATGGTATTCGTTTGTTTTGCAGTATCGTTAGCGATTTACTATCCTTTCTTTAAAATGTTCGAAAAGATTCAAGTAGAACAAGAGTCGCAGGAAGCGGTAGCTGAAAGCGCTGATGCGTAAGCTAAAAAAGGAGTGGACAAGATGCTTTATATGATCTATGGTGGAATTATTTTTGCTACACATTATTGGCTAAAAGAAAATCAGTGGGTACTGCAAAAAAGATTACGCCATGTGATTTTTGTGACTCTTTTGACTATAGGTGCAGCAATAATAATCAGTACGTGGTTAGGTAGCTTGATTCCGGTTATTTTGATGACCTTAGTGGCAGCAACGATTTTACAAAGTAAGTACCTGAGTCAATTGGCTGCTCGAAAAATCAAAAAATAGTAAAAAAGTGAGTCGATCTTTTCGAACGATACTAGTCGTTCTACTCATTGACTCACTTTTTTGCTGATTCTATCTCTACTTCTTTATCTTTCAAGGCATCTTCGATTTCTTTATGCAGGAAGTAAGAAATCACTGTTCGAATCACGACCAAAATCGCCAATTTTAAAATATCTTGAAAGGTGGGCTTAATGATCGATTCGATGATATCTGCAGCAATCAGTATCTCCAAGCTTAATAAGATATAGCTGCCTAAAAAACTTTTGATGAAATTATTTTGGCGTGTCATGACGATTCGGTTTCTATTTGTGCGTTCACTTTTAACGAAGTCGATGCCGGCAACGATAACTCCCCACACTAAAATAGCGATCGAGAAGACATTCAACGCTAAAATAAACAGATCAAAAAAAGGGATCAAATCATTCATGATTGTTTGTGCTAAATCGTGCATTCAACGATCCTCCTTATTCTCACGTTATTTTTTGTGCAGAGACTAATAACATCATCGGTCTGCGTAGTTCATTTCTCATATCTGCACTGGCTTCCAGCATTTCAGGTGCCGGCATTGGCTCAACGACTCGAGTGATTCGAAAGCCATTTGTCAGTAAACCATCTAAATAGGTGGTCAATGTTTTATGGTATTTCATGACCGTTTCGCCTAAAAAAGTTGTTTCACGAATACTTTCATCAAAGTAACGGTCTACCGGCCAATAAATTGGCTGCCCATTTTGGTCATAGATCCAGTCCTCTGCTCCTTGAGCAGTGAATATTGGGTGTTCAGCAGAAAAAATAAAGTTTCCATCTGGATTTAAACACTGTTTCACTTTTTTTGCGATGTCATCAAAAGATCGAACATAATGGAGTGCTAATGAACTAATGATAATATCAAAGTGTTCATTCAATCCTTCGATTTCTTCCATCCCCATCAGCTGATAAGTGATTTTTGGAGAAGTTGTCATTTCTTTCGCTTTATTGATCATTTTTTCAGAAAGGTCGATCCCAATGACTTTTTCTGCCCCTTGGTCAACAGCATAACGGCAGTGCCAACCATACCCGCAGCCCAGATCTAAAACGGTTTTTCCAGAAAAATCAGGCAATAATTTTTTTAGTTCGTGCCATTCTCCTGCACCTTCCAGACCTTTCCTCGATCGATCCATTTGACTGTAAGCTTCAAAAAAAGCTGGATTATCGTACTCATTTTTCATCATGAAGCCTCCTTTAGACCTGTGTTTTTACTATACATTTTATTCTATCAGATTTTTAGGTGAATACCCATTAAAGAGCGTTAGCTAAAAGTATGACCACAAGTGCTTAAGACTTTGATCGCTTGCTCTTTATCTTTATTTTTGATCAATAGATAATCTGTATTATAGGTTGATAAGGCGAAAATAGAAATGTTATTTTCTGCTAAAGGGTTGGCTAATTGTGTGAGAATACCCACTAAAGAAAAATCTAAAACGCCAGTTATTTGGATAATGAACCATCCAGGATCGACAGCTAATGCATTGGTTGTATCGATCAAATCCGTTGGTGCGATGATCGAGCATTCATCATCTGTATACGTGACGCTTTTAAAGGCTTTTAGCTCATGGAAAGATTTTGGGATGTTATAAGTTGCTGGAAATTGAATGATCGAAAAATCGACTGAGTCTATTAGTGTAAGGTGCATGTATTTTCTCCTTTGAACTAAATTGATGTTTGGAAAGAAACCTGGCCATCACCGATTGGTATTGAGGGGTTTCCTGTATCTTCAAAGCCCGCATATTTACATAGGGAGCGCGTAAAATTTTTATCTTCAGTTATTAGCAGTATTAAGTGAGTAACTTCTGGGAAATGCTCTTTAACAAATTCAGGAAGTAATTGAAGCGCTCTGGTTGCGTGTCCTTTTCGCAGATGGCGGTAATCGGTTGAGATATCTTCTACGACCAAACAGTTTGTATCGTATGGCTCATCAGAACAGCGATGCAAAGTGAAAAAATTTACCAAAAGTCCATCTTCAAAGGCTAAAACAGAGAAGCGCTGCGAATCATTGACTGCTATTTGAGGTTCTCGGACATAGCGAAGTTTTCGTTCAGACAAACAGTAATTAGCAATGAGTGATTTGTGTGACTCATTATACAGGGTAAGGTACATGACTATTCCTCCTACTTCGTTAAGCGATAAGCGACAACTGATGAAAATGTATTCTATCTATAGTATAGCCTGTTTACTATTTTTTTGTAGTGATTTTCTGCCGATTGTTTAAAAAAATAAAACTGCTGGCAACGACTAGTGCTTTGCCAGCAGTTTACTTTATTTTATTTGGCGATTGTCATTTTTTGACAAGGTACTTACTTTTTTTATGTGGGCAACAGTGATCATCCGTATTTGCTGATTATCTTCTTGTAATCGTAACATGATTGAGTCTCCAATCGTTTTAGAGACGATCCATCCGGCAACTGTTTCGAATTTTTGGGAAGTCGGCACTTCTTTTAATTGTAAAACAACTAAGCTCTTTTGAGCAGAAGCAATTTGTAATTTCTTAAGAATTTCTTCACGCTCTTTATTTTTATGTTGTTTATCTTTAGCGTCGTCTAAAAATGCCGAAAAGAAACTTTGGGAAGATTGGCTGATCAATTTTGAAATGCTTTTCATTGTTGATTTGTGGTCATTATCCATTCTTCTTCCTCCTTTACGAATTTACTGCGTTTATCAGACACTGATTGTTCAGATAGTACTATTCTACCTAATAAATGTAAAAATTTCAAGAAAATATGTTCGCTTTCATTTTTCTAAAAAGGATTGCTACTTGATTTTTTCGTTAGATTCAGTAATATAAGGAGTACAGATTACTCTTTCGTGATCTGCTTTTGAAAGTACTTAGAAATGAGAAAGACTTTCAGCTTAAAAGAGGGAGATATCCATGAAACCAACTAAGAAGTCAAATACCTATATAATAGCATTACTTACCGTGACCGCTTTTGCGGGAGCACTTTTAGCAAAGGTAGCACCAATGGAAGAAGGACATGGCTTTTCAGCGGTGTTTAATGAGAAGCCGAAAGAAGAAGTGAAACCGACCGAAACAAGCGAAAGTAAAAAAGAGCCAAAAAAAGAAAAAAAATTGACTTATGTAGAACAAGTCAATGAAAATCTAACTCAAGGGAAATATGCTAACCGTATGCCGATCAAGCTGTTACTGCAAACCGATGATCGTTGGAAAGCGACACCCTACGGAATAGGTAATCCGGATGGCGATACGTTAGAAATCAATGGCTGCGCAATCTTATCTTTAGCAATGGTGGCTACTTATCTAGACCAAAAGGACCAGACACCGCAAGACATCCTGAACTGGTCAAAAAATGATTATTATTTAGAAGGTGAAGGAACAGCTTGGGCAGCTTTTTCTGATTTTGCTATGGTCAAAGGCTACCAGTTTCAAGATTTGGAAACGGATATAACAGCCGTCGAAGAACATTTAAAACAAAACCATCCAGTGATCATTTCAGTCAAACCCGGCCTATTTACAGAAACAGGCCATATCATGGTGCTTAGCGGAACGAATAATGGTAAGTTTTGGGTCAATGATCCTAACGATACAGAGGAAAAAGGACACTCTACAAAAGAATTCACTGCAGATGAACTATTGAATGAGGCGTTGAATTTTTGGGTGATTTACAAATAATTTATAGCAGAACAGGGAATGTGATTGAAGTAATTCCCTGTTTTGCTTATTTCCAATGAAAAGAAAGCGTTTTTTTAATTTGTGGAAAATCATTGACATGGGATGGTTCCCACAAAGTACAATAAAGATATAAAAAGGAAATGGAGTGAACCGAATGAAAATTATTATCGAAAAAGACTTTGAAGCAATGAGTGAAACAACGAAAAATATTTTACTTGGCCATATGAGCCAGGATAAACGTGTCAATTTATCAATTACAGCAGGGAATACACCTGTTGGCGTATATAAAAGAATGGTGGAGATCGTGAAAGATTCACCAGATTATGCGAATGTTCATTACTATAATTTTGATGAAATTCCTGTACCTGATCAGGCGGAAGGAATCACTATTTCAGATTTGAGAAAATTATATTTCACGCCTGCAAATATCAGTGAAGAAAACATTCATCCTTTGACTGTAGAAAATTATGCAGAACAAGACAAGCGTTTAGCGTTAGCTGGCGGTTTAGATGCGATGATGATCGGTTTAGGCGCAGATGGACATTTCTGTGGCAATATGCCTACGACTACAAGCTTTGAGAATTTAACCTACAAAGTAAAAGTGACTGGTGATGAGCCGTGGTTTGTTCCAGGCGAAATGATTAAAGGCATGGAATTTGTCACAATGGGTCCTGTCAGTGTATTAAAAGTGAAGCATTTGATTTTGATCGTCAATGGCGCGAAAAAAGCAGAAATGGTCAAAAAAGTTCTTCAAGGACCAGTAACAGAAGAATATCCGGCATCTGTATTACAGCTACATCCGAACTTGACAGTGATTCTTGATGAGGAAGCAGCAAGTCAATTAGATAAATAAATCCTAGAAAGAGAGCGAAAAGAACTAAGAACCAGTTTTATTTCGCTTTCTACAATTGAATAACTGGCGCGAAAAAAAGCAGTTACTACGCTACTATCCGATTACGTCGAATTCTAAGTGCTAAAGCACTAAGATTTGAGGGTTTTGGAAATAGGCTGAACATTTTTTCACGCCTCTTTTTTCACGTCGTTTACAAACGTACGTTCCCGTGTTATTCTAGTATAAACGAAAAAAGGTGGGAAAGTCTATGGAAAAAAAGCGTTGTGACTGGGCAAATGGTAGTGAACTGGAAGAAAAATATCATGATGAAGAGTGGGGAGCAGCAGAACATGACGATCGTAAGCTTTTTGAGATGTTAGTTTTAGAAAGTATGCAGGCAGGTTTGAGCTGGTCGACGATTTTGAAAAAGAGGGCGACGATGGCGCAAGCTTTCGATCAATTTGATTATGAAAAAATCGCTGAATACCAACAAGAGAAAATCGACTCCTTATTGCAGGATCCTGGGATCATCAGAAATAAGCTTAAAATTGCTGCGGCAATCAATAATGCACAAGCATTTATGCGTATTCAAAAAGAATATGGCAGCTTTGATCGATTTATTTGGTCATATGTGGACCATAAACCCATCAAGAATAATTGGACCGATATTCATGAAGTGCCTGCAACAACAGAGCTGTCAGATAAAATAAGCAAGGATCTAAAGAAGCTGGGCTTTAAATTTTTAGGGACTACAACAGTCTATGCGTTCATGCAGGCGACAGGAATAGTCGATGATCACCTGCAGAGTTGTTTTAGGAAAGAAAAAAATGAATAAATCTGCCTTAAAGTAAGGATAAAATGAATGCTAAATCTCTTTTTATAAAAACAAGACAAAAAAATACACACTACCTCTTGTACTTTTTCAGAAATAAGATAAGCTTAAGTGGATGGATTATTGATAGTTCAATGTTAGGCCACCTTTTTGGCGTTGGTTGGTAGCGCTGCTTAAGACATATTGTTTGAATAAGGAGGGATTTGGACAACTTGACAGACATATATAAAGATATTAATGCCAACTATGAAAAACTATCAGAGGCTGAGCAAGAAGTCATTGACTTTATCCTAAAATTTGAAGATGTCGGAAATCTAAAATTGAAGGATATTAAAGATAAGCTGTATGTATCGAATGCAACGATTATTCGGGCGTGCAAAAAGCTGAATTATGCAACGTTTAATGAGTTGAAATATGCTTTTGTACGTTCTGCAAAGGAAAAAAAGTCGGATTATCCAATAGAGGCTGATTTTCTTCAAATTTTAGACGGGATAAAAAAGGACACACTGACGACACTGGAGCTTGTCGATGAAGATGAGATCGATTTGATCTGTGACTGCCTGTTGCAGTCACGAAGAATTTTTTGTGTCGGGACAGGGTCTAGTTCACAAGTGGCTTCCGAATTCAATCGTAAGTTGAAACTGATCGATCTTTGGACGAATGATTATTCGGACAAATTCTCAATTGAACGTATCCCGCAAATCAGTACAGCTCAGGATGTGGTCGTTGTTTTCTCATTAAGTGGAGAAGTAAGTGAGATCAACGAGATCATGATCCGAGCGAAAAGTAACGGGACAAAGGTTATTGCTGTGACCAATATGTCCACTAATCAATTAAAATCATTGAGTACCTATTCCTTATTGACGTACAGTAGTCCCAGTAACCGTAAAAAGCTGCGTTCTCGGTTGATGCTGTATGTGATGAGCACATTGATTTATGAGAAATTGATCACGAAAATACCTAGCTTTGAGTAAAAAAGTACTCAAATAGGTATTTTTTTTTATTAGAGAACTTTTTATCTGAAAACGCTTTTCAAG
Source organism: Enterococcus sp. 9D6_DIV0238 (assembly GCF_002174455.2). Classification (NCBI taxonomy): domain Bacteria; kingdom Bacillati; phylum Bacillota; class Bacilli; order Lactobacillales; family Enterococcaceae; genus Enterococcus; species Candidatus Enterococcus dunnyi. Next base: position 1,744,333 of record NZ_CP147246.1, on the reverse strand, counting down.
CTATAGGAAATGCTATAGTGATCATGGAAGCAAAATCAGAAAGGAGTTATGAAATGAAAAAGAAAAGTAAGGTAGTTCAAGCCTTTGAACAGTTTGGGAGAGTCTTGCTATTACCGGTATCGATTTTACCAGGTGCTGGGATCATTAAAGGGATTGGCGCTGCTTTTACCAATGCAACAACACTTGAGATGTACCCATTCTTACAGAATGAAGCTTTTCAATTTTTAATGAACTTATTTGTTACATTAGGGGATGTTGTTTTCAGTAATTTACATGTGTTGTTTGCAGTAGGTGTTGCCGTCGGCTTAGCTAAAACAGAAAAAGGCTCAGCGGCTTTATCTGGATTGGTTGGTTTTATCGTGCTGCATAAGGTATTGAATTTTCTGTTGATACAAACAGGAACTTTAGTTGCAACCGCAGAATTAACACCGGCGGATGCTAAATTAGCATTAGCAGAAAAAATGCAGACTTCTGTTTTAGGTATTCAAACAATGGATTTGAATGTATTTGGCGGAATTATTACAGGCTTGGTTGTTTATTGGGTGCATAAAAAGGTCTTGACGGTCAAAGTTCCTCAAGTACTTTCTTTCTTTAGTGGTCCGCGTTTGGTACCGATGGTGGTGATTCCTGTAATGGCGATTGTGGCATCGATTTTATTCTTAGTTTGGCCATTCGTTCAGCAGGGAATCATTGCTTTCTCAGGCTTGATCGTAAAATCTGGTTATAGCGGGACTTTCTTATATGCAGTACTGGAACGGGCGCTATTGCCATTTGGACTGCATCATGGGTTGAATTTACCAGTAATGACAACTGATTTAGGTGGTTCTTGGGTGATTGGCGGTGAACGGATCGGGGGAACGATCAATGCATATATGGCTTCACTGTCTGATCCAAGCATTACAGCGATTGATCCGACCATTACACGATTCAATGCTGGAAAATTTGTGTACTTTATGTTTGGCTTACCAGCGGCAGCTTATGCGATGTACAAAACATGTAAGCCGGAAAATCGGAAAGCTGTTGGTTCATTATTGTTTGCAGCAGCTGCGACATCATTCATTACCGGAATTACAGAGCCATTGGAATTTACATTTTTATTTGCAGCACCGATGCTTTATGGGGTGCATGCGATTTTAGCCGGAGCAACATCCGTCTTGGCACAATATCTAGGAGCAGCAGTCATGGCGCCGATGGGACATGGTTTGATCAACTTCACGATTTACGGTGTGATCCAAGGAACTAAAACTCATTGGTATATGATTTTACTTGCTGGAATTCCATGTGCGATCATCTATTTCTTTGTCTTTAGATTTTTGATCTTGAAATTTGATTTTGCTACACCAGGTCGTGGTGCGGAAGCAGATATCAAGCTTTCCAGCCGAAAAGACGTGGAATCTAAATATGATGGAGGAAGGAAAAAAGGGAAAAACAATGGAGATGCGGCTTTGAGAGAACAAGCATTAGCATTAGTTGAGGCTCATGGAACAAGAAGCAATATTGTTGATGTGGATGCGTGTATTACTCGTTTACGTGTTACAGTAAAAGATAAAAGTTTAGTTCAGCCGGAAGTGATCAAAGGCAAACTACAAGCGATGGGTTTTGTTGAATCGGATATGCAAATGCAGTCGATCTACGGCGGACATGCTAATGTGTTGAAGAATGAAATTCTGAAAATATTTGAAGAAGATGATGAAAAATAAAAGGGGATGGATAATATCAAAAAGAATGTGATGCTGATCGATATCGATGGAACATTTGTATATGATTCATCTGAAGTATCAAAAGAAGATCTTAATGCTTTTAAAGAAGCAGAAAAATATTGTTATATGGGGATCGCTACAGGACGTTCTGTAGACGAGATTGCTTATATCGAAAAAGAAAATGATATAACACTAGATTATCGAATTGGTTTCAATGGTGCATTGATCGTTGATCAGAAAAATGACGTCTTGTACAACAAACCGATCGCTAAACAGACATTGTTAGCATTAGTCGATTATTTAGAGGAACAACAGTTGATTTTTGATGCACTGGATGGTGAATCTAGATTGGGTAATTTTAAGCATGAAGCTAAAAATCAGTTGCTGGGCTTAGAGTACTACTATTTAGAATCACCATATGAAACAGTTCGCAACAAAAACGTTTATAAAATAAATTTACGACCGGACACACTAGACAATGCGAGCCGTATCACGAAAGAGTTGAAAAGGCGTTTTTCTGATTTATCGATTTTCCAAGTCGGACAGCGTCGTATTGAAATCTCAGCAGATAATACATCAAAAGGAGAAGCCTTACTGAAAATCGCAGAGGATCCATCGAAAACGATCGCAATTGGTGATTCTGAGAATGATATTTCAATGTTTCAAAAGGCGCAAGTCTCGTATTGTATGGAGCATGCACCTGATTATGTTAAAAAAACTGCAACATTCGTCGTGCCAAGATTTAGTGATGCGATTGCACATTTTATCAAAACACAGGAGGCGGTCTAAGTGATCGGCAAAGAAAATTATCGCTCAATTAATCAGCGTTTAAATCACTTACTGGAAGAAAAGAAAGTACTATTGGCTGTCCATCGCGGTAGCGCAGCAGGTAATATCATTGAAAATACGATCCCTGCTTATCTGGCCTCTCTTAAAATGGGTGGAGATATTCTAGAAGCAGATGTTGTTTTATCGAAGGATAAAAAAATCTATCATTTTCATAGCGGGATGGAACCTAAAAATTTTCAACAGAATATCGATATTCAAGCATATACCTCATCAGAGATCAATCAGCTTGTTTACATCAATGATAACTTAGAAGAAACAAGTTATCCTGTTGAAAAACTAGAGACAACTTTGAATTATTTTAAGGGAAAATGTTTGATCAACATCGATCGAGGATGGAATTTCTTTCCGGAAATCTGTGCATTGATAGAAAAAACACAAACAGCTGACCAAATTTTACTGAAAGGACCGCTTACTGAAGAGGTAGTTACTTTTTTACAAGCAAGTCCAGTGAAATATATGTTCATGCCGAAAGTCTCAACAATAAGTGAATTAGAGCAAATTACAGCATTGGAAGAAATCAATATTGTTGGCGTTGAAATAAAGGTAGTCGAAGAAACGGATGATTTTTTCAAAGAAGAGAATATTCAAAAAATCAAGGAGCAGCAGCTTTTTGTTTGGGTTAATGCTTTGACCATGGATGATCAGAAAAGATTATTTGCAGGTTACGATGACAACCGTTCGATTCTTGAAGGGGAAGAAAGTGGCTGGGGTGTGATCTTAGCTAAAGGGGCGAATGTGATCCAGACAGATTGGCCGGCATTGGTAGCTGAGTATCGTAAAGTTTGGCTAGAAAAGCAAGGACAATTATAAGATGTCTTTTGTAGATATTACGTTTAGGCTTGTCTTATCGATCATTATTTCTGGTTGTATTGGGATCGAGCGGGAACATAAAAATCGTCCAGCAGGGATTCGTACGCATATTTTAGTCTGTGTTGGTGCAACAGTTATTGCATTGATTCAAGATCAAATTTCGATCGATGCATTAGCCATGGCTCAAGCTGATCCTGCTTTAAGCGGTGTGATTCGGTCAGATCAAGCAAGATTGATCGCACAAGTTGTCAGTGGTGTTGGTTTTCTTGGAGCGGGGACGATCGTTGTTACACAACGGTCGATTCTAGGCTTAACAACAGCTGCTACTATTTGGGCGGTGGCCTGTTTGGGCATTGCTATCGGTATGGGATATTATCCAATTGCGATCATTGGTGCAGCAGCGATCATGATCGGTTTGACCTGGATGAAGCGGATCATCAAAGTGCCAAGTGAAAAAAAAGTAGAAGTAAAGTTTGTGCATAAACTGCAAACAAAAGAATTTTTGAATAATTATTTTGAGGAAAAACAGATTACGATCAAAGATGTGGAGTTCAGCGTTGAATTTCAAAATGATCTTCGTATTTATAACAATGTTTATACAGTTGAGTTGCCGATTGCTTTGACATATATGGATATGATCGAAGATATATCAATCCATAAGAATGTGATGAAGATCAAGATTGTCAGTGTTTGATAAAAAGGCAGCCCCCAGTGGAAAAACTCCGCTGGGGGCTGCCTTTTTATCTAAGACTCGATTTTTTGTTCGGCCCATTTTGCTGAATATTGTTCACCAGCAGTTAGGTCATATTGGATATAATTATAATCAGCTAAAATCTCTTTCTGGGCTTTAGTCAATTCATTTTCAGAAATCATCTTATTTTTATCAGTGACGAAAATCTGTTTACCATTATAACGGTTTGAAACACTTGATACAGGATCGATCGTTGCTGCGGGAAGATCGTTTGCAACTTGTGTTAGTAACGCATAAAACGGTGTGACTTTGATATTTGCTTGTTCGAATGCTAAAGCAGAGAAATTATTTGGAGAAACAACTTTTTTATTTAGCTTCTGCATCTGTTCACGACTATAAGCATTACTGTAGATAAAGTAATCTGTTTCATGATGCTCCAAACCATATTTTTTCATGTCATTTCCACTGTATAGAGGAGGCAAATGATCGCCATAAAAGACAAATGTGATTGGTTTTTGAATTTTATCTAGTTCCTCTATAAATTCTTTGACAGCTTTATCTGTGTAATTCAGACCCTGCATGAATGTTACTAATTCGTGTTTTTTACTGTCAATTACAGCAGTTCCCTCAAAGCTGAAGTCATTTTGATCGTAAAAATCACCATAAGGCATATGATTTTGCATTGTTGAAAGCTGAATAAACTGAGTGGTTTCAGTATTACTTTGTAATGCTTTGAGTGTTTCTTTATAAGCAGACTCATCTGAAATATATCTATTTCTAGCGATTTTATCTGTATAAGTCAATTTGTCAGGACTGTCAACGTAGTAAAATTGTTCAAAACCAAATTTTTCAAATACTTCTTTTCGTTTATATAAAGAAGCGGTAAAAGGGTGGATCGCGATTTTTTCATCGAATAGATTTGTGATATTTGGACTGATCTGTTGGCTATCGACAAGCTGAGTATAAGGTGTAACTAATGTTGGCGATAAACTGCTTATATCCAAACCGGTCAAGCCTTGCCATTCGATATTTGCTGTACCGCCGCCGTAGCCAGACGACAGCATCAGACCACTCGTAGTGTCCTTTTTGATCTGTGAAATTTCAGGAATCGGATTACCTGAAACAGTGACATTAGGTAATCGTGAAGGATCACTGAAGCTCTCGCTCAAATTCAAAATCAGTGTTTGGTTGTTTAGCCAGTCATGTCTTGTTTTGTTGATATTTTCTGCTTCTTCATCATATTTCTTCATGATCTCTTCGATTTTTTCTTTAGAATACCCTTCTGGCTCTGGCATGATCTCAATATCTATATTGTTCAAAAACTGAATGATCGGTCCGTTTTCTCTTACAGCATCTCCTTGGTTAAAGAATGTCTTATTCACTCTAAACAGGTTGAAAAGAAGATAAGAAGGTGAATTTTTGTGATTAATAAAAAAGACACCAGAAAGTAAAACAAGCAACGTCAGAATTCCAACGACTCTTTTCTTCCAATTAAATTTAAGGGCATAGCGATGTTGTAATTTCCGTTGGATAATAATGCTGGAAATGGTTAAGAAAATCACGATAATAATCCCAGCTACTATCAATATTGGGCTGACCATCGCCAATAATTCAGAAATACTATTCAGCATTTTTAAGTCAGAAGGAAAAACAGGTTCTTCTCTAAGTGTGACTTTCAGTACGCTGGAAACGGTGAGTAGTAAATCGATAACCAATGTAATCGAAAAAACATACCAAAAACGGTTTGTAAGTAATAACAATAATAAAAAGAAAGCCATAATAATAAATGTAGTCAAAACTAAAATAGACTGACGCTGAGTAAATACCTTAAGCGCAACTTGGATGGTTTGCTTCCAGCCCTCTTTTTTTTCTAATAAGAAGATTTGTATGAAGGTAAAGAAGTAAAAGAAAATACCGACATAGAAAATTGCTCTTTTTTTATAGAGCCATTCTTTTACAGCACGGAGCTTTTGAGATAGTTCAGACAAGGAATTAAAGGCTAAATAATTATTTATTTTTTTGAAAGGCCATGTTTTTTGCAGCAAGAGACATACTAAAGTAAATAGAATAGCTGCGAGTATATAGATTCCTACAAACTCAAAAATATTCAAAAGCCAAGCTTTGCCGGAAGTTGGGAATGATTTCTTTTCGTAAGTGGTTACTCGATAGCTGATCAATGGCCAATAGGCAAGAACGATCGTAGTAATCAAACTTGTGGAAAGAATAGGTCCTTTTACTCGTAAAGCCATTTTTTGTGACAGCCATTGCAAGAAGATGAACAGGCTAAGCGTATAGTACATAGAAAATAAAGAATAGGGTACAGAAAAACGATTAGCAGTAGAGGCATCACCTCTGACGATCAAGGAAATTTGAGTCATCAGTAGAATCAACCCACCAAGGATTACTACACTAAAAGCAAGATGCAAAAAGCTGAATTTCAATTTATTGATCCAGTTGAACTGTTTGATTATATAACCTAAAAAGAATAGGTAGAAAATCCAGATAATATTTTGCCCCTCTTGAAATCCCCATAAATCTTTACTGAATAAGGTTGGGAAAATGACGAACAGCAATGTTAAAGCAAAAAAGAGGTTCTTCAATAACTTAGGTGAAACTTGTTCCAGCCATTTGACCAACCATGGGGTGCTACAAAACAATAGTACACAAGAAACAGCATAGATAAAATAGTTTTGGCTGATCGGAAAGAATCCTAACCAGTAATCATGCAAGTTCAATGCAGAAGAACGAATATAAAAAAAGACATTGCTGCATAATCCGATAAAGAGATAGAGTAGAAAGAATCGGCTTAAATAGCTAAATACATTCTTTCGGTAAATTTTTTGGTAATGATACCCCATATATAAAGGGATCAGATTTAAGCCTGCTCCTGCAATGACTTTCATAAATGAATAAATATAAAAACGTCCAGGATTTGTTGCATATTGAGGTATCTCAACTGCAGAGAGCAACACCCGCTGTAAGATAATCAAAAGACAAGCCGCTAAAATAGGTAAGACATCATAATTTCTAGATTTTGTTTCTGTCAAAATACACACCTGCCATATACATGTTTAATGATACAAGTTCCAAACGAAGAACTTGTATCATCGATCTCAATCTATAGTACCGTAGAATATGTGCTTTTACAATAAAATACATATATAAAAAGCACTGAAAAGATAGATAAAAGAGATTAGCTTTCTTTGAAATGTTCCTCATAGACCAGCATTAGTTTATCAAAACTTTGGGCGTCAGGAATCAAAGGAATCATCACTATCGGTACGGTATCAGTTTGAATTTCAGGAATGTTTGTAATGACACAATCATAGTCGGATAAAGATTTTTCAACATCTGCAAGTGTCGTCACACGAATTGGTGTGCAGGAGAAACGGCCTCTTAAATAATAGGTGATCCGCTCGGACAGCATCTGCATATACTCCATACTGATATCAAATAAAAGGCAGGCATTTAATGTTGGTGTCGAGGCTTCTAGTCGATCTAACAAATTTGGCCAATAAGTAAATAGCATCGAAATAGATTCATAAACTATGTATTCTTTATAAGGATTTGAATAGAAGATTGCTTGCAGTGAATGGATAATTTCTGTCGGTAAATGTCCATATAGATTTTTAACGCCTAGAAAGAACTCCTTATTACGATCGTATAGGATATATGTCCGTCCATGAGTCATGCAATCCAAATTATAAAGTTGTAAAAAAATAGCTTCGAAATTATGACACTCACAGTCCATCCTGCGTTCGATTTCACGAATTAAATGGATGATTTTTTGATATTTAAGCCGTTCTTGATGATCGCTTTTGATCAACTTCTTTGCAGATTCAAGAGAATCCACATAGTCATTACTAAAGAACAAGAAGAAAAATGTGTTCAGAGTTTTAGGGGTTAGGGATAATTGAAACTGGGCAAAAAATTCATTACAGGCATGTGTATCCTCGAGGATCGAAAACACCTTTTTAGGAACGTCATAGAACTGATTTTCGTTATTGTATTTTAAAAGATTGATTACTGTATATGTATAAAGCCGCAAACGATTCAACAAAGAGAAATACATCCTGTAAGATTTACGGCCAGGAAGAGCTTGTTTAACGATTTGTAAACCAACTTGGTCTAAAGAAGCAAGCTGAGCAGCTGTCAAAAGTTTTTCTGCTACACCGTATCGTTCTTGAAAGTAACAGTGCATAAAGTTACAAATACTATGTGGGTCGCCAATTAACTGCATTTTCTTCAAATTGATCGTAAAGCCTTCTAATTGAAGCTGCTGGTTGACTCGTTGAACAATTCGTTTGATCGTCGAAATACTGATGTACAGGTCGTCAGCCAAATCGATAATAGTGGAAAAATTATGTAAAAAGATTTTTTCGATCAGCTGAAATTCAATACTGTTTTTTAAGAATTTCTGATAAATACTTGATATACAGAAGTCAAGATTTGTTGCTAGACGTAATCCGTATTTTTTTGAGGTTTCAATGGTTGTTGGTGTTAAGAGCGCTTCTAGTTCAATAATATCTGATTTGAGGGTTTTTACAGGAACATTCAAGATTTCGGAGGCTCTTGGAAAAGTGATCCAATCCGCATCTGCTAGGAGTTCTAATAGTTCTAATTGGCGTCTGGTTCGAGAGGAGAAAATAGCCTTCATGATATCATCACTTTCTTATTCTTTGTTTTTTTATAATTGTTCATCATGCTTTGAACTAAATTTCATTATAATATTATTTTAACTCTAAATATACCAATTTGTCTAGATAGTATTTGGGTTTAAACAACTTATTATTGAAATGGTTATTAAAATATCGGTTCAATTTTTTATTTTGAAGAGAAAAATATGATCCTTTTTTTAAATAAAAAACGTTATTTAATTTCCAATCTGTATGGAAAGCCTTACTTGGATATAAAAAACTAAAAAAAGGTCAAATCTGTCGTTTTTTTTCCCTTAAATGATCTTTTTGTTTGGCTCAGAGTCTTTACACTAGGAATGAGCCAATTGATGGCAAAAAAATGAATGGAGGAAAATTATGAACAAGTTAACAGGATGGACAATGATAGCAGCGGTTGCTTTAGGTGGGGCGAGTGTGTTGTTTGCTGCTGAGGCAGATGCACATGGATATGTTGAAAGCCCGGTAAGTCGAGGTTATCAGGGGGTGTTAGATCGTAATACATTGGGATGGACTGAAGCGTTTAATAAGTACGGGAACGTGATCACTAATCCACAATCATTAGAAGCGCTTAAAGGATTTCCGCAACAAGGACCTGCTGATGGACGTATAGCATCAGCGGATGGAGGACTTGGTCAGATAGGAGATTATGTGCTAGATAGTACTGGTGTCGATCGTTGGAAAAAACAAGAAGCAAAAACAGGTGTAAATACATTTACTTGGACATATACAGCACCACATTCTACATCAAAGTGGCATTACTATATCACTAAAAACGGTTGGAACCCAGAAAAACCATTAGCGAGAGAAAATATGGAGTTGATCGGCGAAATCAAGCATGATGGATCGACTGCAACCAATAACAGATCTCATCAAGTGACGATTCCAAGCGATCATACAGGATACCACGTTGTATTAGCTGTTTGGGATGTAGCGGATACTCCTAATGCATTTTATAATGTGATCGATTTAAACTTGAGCTCAGAGGGAACGACGCCACCTATAGAAGAAGCACCTGCGAAGCCAACGAATATAAAAACATCAGAAGTGACAGTTTCCACTGTGAAGCTAACGTGGGGTGCTGTATCCAATGTAAAAGAGTACAATGTTTACCGTGATGGTAAAAAAGTTGGTACAGTCGGCGGCACACAATTTAATGATTCAAATTTAGCGGAGGACACAACGTACTCGTATCAAGTGGAAGCTGTAGGTACAAATGGAAAAGTCTCTGAGAAAAGTACAGCAGTGAAAGTAACTACGCAATCATCAACAATAGAAGATAAGGAAAAACCAACGGCACCGACAAATCTTCATTCAATGGGAACAACGGCAAATTCAGTCGATTTGATGTGGACAAAATCTGCACACTTTTTGGGTGTTAAAGAATATGATGTATATCGTGATGGCAAAAAAGTAGCGACAACAACAGCAACTCGTTTCAAAGATACAGGGTTGAAAGCTGAAACAACATACACATATACAGTTAAAGCAATCAGTCTTGGCGGGAATGTGTCAGAAGAAAGTGCAGCATTTTCTGTAACAACTAAAGAGGCTAGTGGCCAAATCACGACATGGGAAGCAGATAAAATCTATGATACTGGAGATCGCGTGTTTTATGAAGGCTTAGAATATGAAGCAAAATGGTGGACGAAAGGAAATCAGCCTGATCAATCAGATGTGTGGAAACTCCTTCCGAACCAAGTTGCAGAATGGAATGTAAATAAAGCTTATGATGGCGGTTCAAAAGTAACCTTCCAAGGGAAAACGTATCAAGCGAAACATTGGACAAAAGGTGACCAACCAGGAGCGTCTTCTGTGTGGGAACTTGTATAATCTAAATCATTGAGCATAATTAACTTAAAAGAGTCCAGAACAAAACTATTTTCTAGTTTTGTTCTGGACTCTACTTCTTAATAAACGGTGGCCAAAAGTCAGTTTCTTCGGCGATTTCGCAAAAGCCAAGTGGTACAAAAGAGTATTGTTTGGTTTTTGTATTACCCAAATCTAAACGACCTTTGTCTCATCCTTATTTTCGTGCGGCTACTCTTTTTTCGTCACTGGAAGCCATACCTCAAACGTTGCATTATTTGGATTAGAATCCAGATAAAGCTCGATATCAGGACCATTTGCATACTCATATCCAGAGCTTGGCAGCCAGTCAGTCACGATCCGTTTCTCCAACTCCTGAATGGCATGCGGCATAGCTCCTTGTCCAGTAAAAATCGCCCAAGTAAATGATGGGACAATGTATTCAACGAGCTTGCCGGAAATTGCCTGATCGCTCGCAACAGCAATGTAGTATGACATTCCTTTACTTCCTTTTAGATCACTGTCTACACTCATATCTCCATCAAAACCTGCACTGATTCCTAAAACCCCCTTAGGTTCTTGATTCATCATAGGCAGCATTGAATTGAGTGTGCCATCCATACTGATTTGCTGCCAAAACTTCGGTACTTCAGCAAAATTTTCCTCTATGTTTGCAGATAATTCTTTTTGTGCGCCGATTACACGAAAGGCCTCTTTTGTTTCGATCCGATATTCCATCTCTACATCTCCTTTGATCGTAATCTGGAATTTGATTCTAGGAAAAGAAGTCAAGCGACTGCCTTCTTGCTGTGCCTCAGAAGGTGTGATGCCATGCTGTTTTTTGAAAGCTCGGGTAAATGAATTCGGTGACTCGTAGCCATATTTAATGGCCACATCGATCACTTTTGCTCCTTGCTGCAATTCTACACCAGCCAATGATAATTTTCGCCGCCGAATATAGACTGCTAAAGGTACGCCTACCATGTAAGAAAATACGCGTTGGTAATGATAAGAAGAGCAATACGCGATTTTTCCTAACTTAGCTACATCTATTTCCTCTGTCAAATGATCTTCAATATACGTCAATGTTTGTTCCAGTCGAGTAACCCATTCCATATCTAATCAACTCCTACCTTTAGTCTAACGATTCTAGCTTTAGTTTACCTCACTTTCTCTGCCCAAAAAAGAGAGAGTGTATTTTTTAAGGATGATTGGTTTATATAAGTCAAAACGTTTATACTATAATCAAAAGAACAAAGGAGAGAATCAATGAAATATGAATGGCGTAAACAAGAAAAAGAACTTTATTTACCGAAAGCAAAACCAACAGAAATCACAGTGCCAAAACAAAATTTTTATACGATCACAGGCAAAGGTGACCCGAATAGTGAGCGATTCAGTGAAGAAACAGCAGCGCTTTATGCAATGTCTTACGGTATCCGCATGATGCCGAAAAGAGGAGTCACACCGGAAGGTTATTTTGAATACACAGTATACCCGCTGGAAGGGATTTGGACGATGTCAGATGAAGCTATCGCAGAAGGGAGAAATTTTGACAAAGCAGATCTAGTTTATAAGATCATGATCCGTCAACCGGAATTTGTTACAGAAGAACTGGCATTAAAAAACCTGACGGAAATCTCTGAGAAGAAACCGAATCCGAATAATCGACACGTAAAATTTGAAACGATCGAAGATGGCAGAGCCTTGCAAATGCTGCATGTCGGGCCTTACGATGATGAAGCAAAAACCTTTGAGATCATGGCGAAGTATTGCGAGGAGCATCAGCTGAAAAAAAGAAGACTGGATCATCGGGAAATCTATTTATCTGATCCAAGAAAATCAGCACCAGAAAAAATGAAAACTGTTTTGCGGTATTTTTTAGAGGAATAAACGAATAGATATAAATGCAAATATAGGATCTTATAAGAAACTTAAAAAAACATTGTTACATAAACATTTCTTTTGTGTTACAATTTGGTTGCGGATGAAAAGGAGTGTTTAGTATGAAAAAAACATGGATCGTTGGTTTATCAGTATTATTTTTAGTAGGTTGTTCTGGAGAAAAGCAAGAGGAAACAGAAGCTAGCTCTTCTAGCGTACAAAGTTCGCAAACTACACAACAAAAAAAGATAGAGGAAAAATCATCGAAATCATCGAGTATATCGTCACAAATGAATGAGGCCCTGCCTTTAGATCAGCATTCTGATTCAGCTGTGGCCAATGATTCAAGTGAAAGTGTTACTATTGATAGTTCTGAGGTAAATGAAAGTGTGGATGTGAATGCGGTAACACCTGCACCGCTAAGAGGAACTTGGATGGGGAACAATGATGAAGTAGATATTGAATTCACGATAACAGAGAACACGATTATTTCAAATGGTCAAACGTATGCTGTCACTGATTTCTCTCAGAGTGGAAATACATATACCATTTATTGGGATATTGATAGTGTGGCAAACCCAGGTAATCCACAGCCCTTTATTTATACTTATTCACCAGAGACTGATGAATTAAGTAATAGCATCGTTTTTCATCGTAAATAAACCTGATGTTCTTTACTTGATAGACGATAAATTACAAGAATAAAAATAAACAGCTTGAGAGCTAGTGAAGCTCTCAAGCTGTTTATTTTTATTTTATACTTTCCGGTAAACATGAGCTTCATAATCCGACAGAATCATCTTATGAGCAAGTGGTTTATACTCTGTATTCGTCAATACTTCCTCCCAACCAGCAGTTTCCCAAGAATCAGGAAATGTGACTGTTATTTGGTTTTGGTCCAGTTGAACTAAAATCAACCAGCTTTCCGTTTCTGTCGTACGAGTATAGCTAAAAACAGTTGGATGTTCAGGCAACAGTAAAGTAAATACGCCGTAGATAAGTGCCTCTGTGCTTTTCCGTAAACGGATCAATTGTTGATAATAGTGGAATACACTGTTTGTTTCTACATCTTTTTGCGTTGCATTGATCAGTTGGTGGTTTTGGTTTACCTTCAGCCAAGGTGTCACCGTAGAAAAGCCGCCAAATAGTGACTCATCCCACTGGAAAGGTGTACGGCTATGATCTCTTGACCAATTGATTGCGATATTCAGTGCTTCTTTTGTCGTCTTTCCTTCCGTCAGCAACGTCTGATAAAAATGGATCGTATCAGCTGCATCGATTTCTTCGATAGAGCTGAAAGGGAAATTCGTCATTCCTAGTTCCTGTCCTTGGTAGATGAACGGTGTTCCCTTTAGCAGCAGTAAAACAGTCGCCAGTGCCTTCGCAGCTTCTGGTGAATCATCTCCATAAACGGAAACACTGCGAGGTGTGTCATGATTTTCTAAATACAATGCATTCCAACCATCATCTGCTAAACTTGTTTGCCATTGATTCAGCGAATGCTTCAAATGAAAAATCGAACCTTTTTGACTGCCCAATTCACCTACGCGCTGACAGTGCTCCAATTCAAAAATCATATTGAAATAGCCATGATCTCCTGTCCATTCTGAAGCTTCAGAATGGGGCACTCCGCTAGCTTCACCAACAGTCATCACGTTGTACTCATTGAAAATCGCTCTAAGCTCAGCTAAATAGTTTTCGATACCAGCAACATTCATAAATGGCGCCCACTGGTTATCGGTAATCTTAAAGTCCCAAGCTTCTTTTTGGATGTGGCTGATGGCATCGATTCTAAAGCCATCGATCCCAAGCTCCAACCACCAGCGAATCATTTGGTAGATTTCGTGACGAACTTTAGGATTTGTCCAGTTTAGGTCCGGCTGTTCTTTCGCAAATACATGAAAGTATGCTTGTTTAGTTGTCTCATCATATGTCCAAGTCGAACCGCCAAAAAAGGATTGCCAGTCATTCGGCAGCTGTTCCGGCGTTGCATCGACCCAGTGGTAGTAATCGCGATACGGATTATCCAGTGATTTTTTTGATTCAAGAAACCATGGATGCTGATCACTCGTATGGTTGACAACGAGATCCATGATGATTTTTATGTCTAACTCATGTGCTTCTTTTACTAACGATTGAAAATCTTCCATAGTACCGAAATCTTTATGAATAGCTTGATAATCTGAAATATCATAGCCATTATCTGCATTTGGGGAAGCGTAGATTGGATTGATCCAGATAAAATCGATCCCAAGCTCTTTTAAATAAGGTAATTTTTGGTGAATACCGTTCAAATCACCGATCCCATCGTGATTACTGTCTTTGAAACTACGGGGATAAATTTGATAGCCGACGGAGTTTTTCCACCAAGTGCTTTTCTCAGTCAGTAGTTGACGCTGAATATCGATCGCTGTGTTAGGCATCTAGGTTTCCTCCGAGCGTGACGACAAATGCTTCATAAGGATCAAGCGTTCTGTTTAAAAGACTGTGATACTCTTTGTCTGTATTTGCGATAATGGTTTGTTCTGCATTTATATCCAGTGAAAATGGTTGCTCTTGATCAGAAAAATTGCAGACGATCAGCCAACTTTCTTCTTTGTAATGACGATAATAAGCAAAAATCTCTTCCGTTGTATCTGTGAGCAATTCAAATGTTCCCCACACGATCAACGGATATTTTTTTCTCAAAGTGATCAATTGCTGATAGGTATAAAAAAGAGAGTTCGTATCTTCTAAAGCCTGTGCTACATTGATTTCAGGATAATTTTGGTTGACTGCAAGCCAAGGGGTTCCAGTAGTGAAACCGGCATGTTTACTTGAATCCCACTGCATCGGAGTACGAGCATTATCTCGTCCCTTAGCATTGATGGATAATAGAATGTCTTCTTTTGCGTAGCCTTTTTCCAATCGATCCGCATACATATTTTTACTTTCGATATCTGCTGCTTCTGAAATGTCCGTGATCACACGATTGGTCATGCCGATTTCTTCTCCCTGATAAATATAAGGTGTCCCTTTCAGCATATGGAGTAGAATCGCCAGCATTTTGCCGCTTTGAACGCGATAGTCTCGATCATTGCCCCATCTGGAAACGATACGAGGGAGATCGTGGTTATTCCAAAACAAAGAGTTCCATCCCTGGTTGCCGAGCTCGGTTTGCCATTTGCTGAACACATTTTTTAATTCTGAGATGACAAGCGGACGTAAATCCCATTTGCTTTTGCCGGGCTGTTCATCTAAAGCGACATGCTCAAACTGGAAAACCATCGAGAGTTCATGTCGTTTAGGATCAGAATAAAGCTTAGCGATTTCGGGTGTTGCCCCCCAAGTTTCTCCGACAGTCAACAAGTCCTTTCCGCCGAAGGTTGCGGCATTCATTTCTTGGAGGTAGTCATGTAGTTTAGGACCATTTCCTGTGATTTTTTGATCAGGGATTTTTCCGACCAAATCGATGACATCCATGCGGAAACCACCGATTCCTTTGTCGATCCAAAAATTCATCATATCATAAACTGCTTTGCGGACAGCGGCGTTTTCCCAGTTTAGATCCGGCTGTTTTTTGCTGAAAAGGTGTAAATAATAATCGCCAGTGTGTGTATCTAATTGCCAAGCGGAGCCTAAAAAAGTCGACTCCAGATCATTTGGCGCCTGTCCATCGATCCCTTCTCGCCAGATATAAAAATCGCGGTAAGGATTGTCCTTAGAAGAACGAGATTCGATAAACCATGGATGTTCATCGCTCGTGTGATTGACAACGAGATCCATAATGATTTTTATTCCTCGTTTGTCTGCTTCCTTGATCAGTTGTTCCATATCTGCCATTGTTCCAAACTCTGCCATGATTTGCTCATAATCACTGATGTCGTAGCCATTATCATCGTTTGGTGATTGGTATACTGGGCTAAGCCAGATGGCGCCGATCCCAAGCTTTTCTAAATAATCTAAGCGTTGGATCAATCCTTGTAGATCACCGATCCCGTCACCGTTACTATCTTGGAAGCTGCGAGGATAAACCTGATAAACCACTGTTTCCTGCCACCAAGGAGCGTTTGTTTTGATGTGTCCCATTTTTTTCATTCCTTTCTACTATTTCAAGTGATGAGGCAAAACCGAATGGTGCAAGTTCGATAGTATCTTGGTCTAGCCGTTGTGTTCGGTTGTAAAATAAAATATCTGATTTTTTTACATAAACAGGTTGTTCACCAGTATTGAAAATGCTGCGTAAACGTGTTCCTTCATATTCGTAAGCGAAGTCGATCGTTCCTGTTTGTTCGTCGACCTCAAACCAGCGAAGCTTGCCTTCAGATAGTAAGGTTTGGTGTTCTTTTCTAAATGCAATCAAATGTTTTACGAAGCTGTACATCTCCTGATCTTGTTGCTCTGGTTCCCAGACCATACATTTTCGACAATCGGGATCGGCTCCACCGTCCATTGCATATTCGTCTCCGTAATATAAACAAGGAACTCCTTTTTGTAGATAAGTGAATGCCATGACTTGTTTCATCAAGTTCTTATTGTGTTGAGCGATCGTCAATAAGCGGGGAGTGTCGTGTGAGTCTAATACATTGAACATGATTTGATTTGTCTGTTCTCTATATAGCATCAATTGATGATTCAACTCTGACACAAGCTTGCTTAGAGGGATCGTTTGGTAAACAAAATAAGAGAGAATAGCATCAGTAAAGGCATAATTCATCACAGCGTGGAATTCATCTCCTTGCAGCCAGCGCTGAGAGGAATGCCAAATTTCTCCTAAAATATAAATATCTTCTTTCGCTTCAGTACAAACATCGTGGAATTTTCTCCAGAAACGATGATCTACTTCGTTGGCGACATCTAAACGCCAGGCATCGATATCGAATTCTTCGATCCAGTAACGAGCGATTTTCAATAAATAGTCTTGTACATCTTTGTTTGCTGTATTTAATTTTGGCATATGTGGTGTGAAGGCGAATGTGTCGTAAGTAATATCATCAGAAAATTCAAAATCAGCAGTCGGTGTATATGTCACAGGGAACTTATGGATATGGAACCATTGTGCGTAAGGTGAATCCTCGCCATTTTTGATCACATCTTGCCATTGCGGTGAAAAATCGCCCATATGATTGAACACTGCATCCAGCATCACACGAATACCTCTTTTATGGCACTCTTCTACCAGTGTTTTGAATAATTTTTTGTCACCAAAAGCGGAATCGATTTCAAAATAATCGATCGTATCGTATTTATGATTGCTGCTTGCTTGAAAAATCGGGCAAAAATAAAGCCCGTTGATCCCAAGATCAACAAAATGGTCTAAATGATCTAAAACACCTTGCAGATCTCCGCCAAAAAAATCATCTCTACTAGGAGAAATAGAACTATCCCATGGCAGTGTCCCCTGTGGATCATTGCTGAGATCGCCGTTAGCAAAACGCTCTGGAAAAATTTGATACCAAATGGTTTCCTTGACCCATTGAGGTGCTTTGAAACGATCGGCTTCATGAAAATAAGGTAGTTTAAAATAGTTATTTGCTGTTTTTAATGTTGCTTCTTGATAAGGGAAAAAACCATGATCGCCGTAAAACAGAATGCTTCCATCCATTCCCTCGATTTTAAATGCGTAGCTAAGTCTACGGTGTAAAGCAGATGTTTCGACGATCCAATAATCGTGTGTTGTTGTTGATAAGTATTTTTCCATCGGGATCGTTTGGTTGAACCACTCATGATGGTCCAACTGATAAGGGTCTCCGTTGATCAAGGAGACGTTTTTAACATCTTCACGACCAGTTTTTAAACGGATGTGCATTTTATCTAAGGTATATAGATAGGCAAATTCACTTTCGGGTTGATGATGGATTGCGGCAGTATTCATTTTAGTTGTTCCCTCCTACAGTTAACAAAATACATTTTTCAAAAATCACCCATATTATGCCATATAAGAAAAACGTTTTCAATATATTTTTCGCAAACGATTGCATTTTATTCTTTTAAATTAGACTAACCAAAGAGAAGAGCCTGATTTCGGTGATTTTAGTTAGAAAAAGCATTTTAAACTGATTTTAAGCTAGCTTATTAAAAAGCATTTCGTATCTTATAAATTGTTTTTTCGAATTTTTGCACATTTATACTTGACTTTTTACGCAAACGATTGCATAATGCGAATAGATCAATCATTTAAATAATTCCTGGGAGGAACAAAAAGATGAAAAGAAATACGAAAAAGCTTTTAGCATTAGGTGTGACAATGGCAGCGGCTGCGGTGATGTTGGCAGCATGTGGCGGAGGTTCGTCTGATAAAAAAACTTCTGCAGAAAATGAAAACGCTTCTATAAAGTTGTGGGTGGATGTAGCGTTTGTTGATACGTATAAACCTTTAGTTGAAGAATTTGAAAAAGAACATAAAGACTGGAAAGTGACGATCAAACCAAGCGAATCTGCATCGGCGCAAGAAAACTTGAAAAAAGATCCTAGTGCTGCAGCTGACGTATTTATGATGCCTCATGACCAACTTGGACAAATGGTAGACGCTGGAATTATTTATGCGAATACAAAATATGAAGATAGCGTGAAAGAAAATAGTACTGAAAGTGCAGTAGAAGCTGCAACCTATGATGGTAAATTATACGGATATCCATATGGTGTAGAATCACAAATTTTATATTATAACAAAGCGAAATTGACTGAAGATGATGTGAAAAGCTGGGAAACGCTGACTTCTAAAGGGAAGTTAGGAACCAACTTTGGTGAAGCTGGAGCGAACTACATTTTCACACCGCTGTTTATGTCAAACGGAGATGAATTGTATGGTGCGAATGGTGAAGACATCAATGGAACGAATTTCAACAATGATAAAGGTGTGCAGGTCTTAAAATGGATTCGTGCACAAAAAGATAATCCGGGAGTTGTTCAATCAAATGCAGATGCATTATCAAATATCGGTAATGGAAAAACAGATGCATTCTTGTCAGGTCCATGGTCTAAAAATGATGTAGAAAAAGCTTTAGGCGATAATTTTGCTGTTGCGCCTTACCCAACTGTTGATTTAGGGAATGGCGATGTGCAACAAAAAGCCTTCTTAGGTGTTAAATTATTCGGTGTGAATGCGTCAACTAAGAGCCCCGTTGCAGCAATGGCTTTAGCTGATTTCTTAACAAGTAAAGAAAATCAATTAACAGTATTTGAAAAAAATGGAACTGTGCCGGCGAATAAAGATGCACAGGAAGATGAAAAAGTAAAAGCAGATGATGTAGCAAACGCAGTTATGATGATGAGTGACGCTGATCATTCGGTTGTGATGCCTAAACTGCCTGCGATGGTTTCGTTCTGGGGACCAGTTGAAGCGGTCATCAATGATACGTATAATGACAAAATTTCTGAAGACCAATATTTACCTAAGTTAGACAAGCTTGTGAAAGATACAAGTAAATCAGATAAATAAAAACGATAATTGAGGTTTAGAGTATGGACCGAATATGCAAATGTTCGCTTCATACTCCTCCTCTTTTTAGCCCAAGTTTAGTGAAAAAGAACAGGATGTGAATCACGATGAAGTTAAAACCGAAAGAGGATGATCAGATTAGTTTTAGACAGTTATTCAAAAAAGGGGATAAATCGATCAAATTCTCTTTTATTTTCATGGGAATGGCCAACTTGCTGAATGGTCAAATAGTCAAAGGGCTCCTTTTTTTAGCGTTACAGCTTGGTTTTATCGCTTGGTTGGTGCTGAATGGATTTCATGCGCTCTCAATGCTTCAAACCTTGGGGACAAAATCTCAAGGCTGGGTCATGGATGAGACATTGGGGATCGAAGTGCAGCAACCAGGTGATAACTCGATGCTGCTTCTGTTGTTTGGGATTGCAGCTATTATTCTTATTGTCCTTTTTATTTTTCTTTATTTTGTCAATCTTAGAAGTGCCCGTAAAATATTTGTGCTAAAAGAAGCAAATAAGCCGTTGCCGACGTTAAAAGAAGATTTAAGTAGTTTGCTGAATGAAAAATTTTATGTGACATTGATGAGTATTCCATTGTTAGGTGTGTTGGCATTCACGATTTTACCCTTGCTTTATATGATTTCGATCGCATTTACAAGCTATGATCATAATCATTTGCCACCGAAAAACCTTTTTAGCTGGGTCGGTTTTGCGAACTTCGGGAATGTGATCACAGGAGATATTGCGAGTACCTTCTTCCCGGTTCTGAGCTGGACGTTGATTTGGGCGGTACTGGCTACAGCTACGACTTTTTTCTTCGGGATTTTATTAGCTCTTTTGATCAACGCTAAAGGAGTTAAAGGGAAAAAAGTTTGGCGGACGATTTTTGTGATCACGATGGCTGTGCCTCAGTTTGTGAGTTTGTTACTGATGGCTAATCTATTCAATGGATCAGGACCGGTCAATGCGCTGTTGCAAAACTGGGGGTTGATCGATCAGCCGATTCCGTTTCTAACAGACGGGCTATTAGCGAAAGTCACTGTCATTTTTGTAAATATGTGGGTTGGGATTCCAGTAACGATGCTAGTTGCGACAGGGATCATCACTAATTTGCCTGATGACCAAATCGAAGCTGCTGAAATTGATGGAGCTAATAAATTCCAGATTTTTAAAAACATTACGTTTCCTCAAATTTTATTTGTGATGGCACCAAGCTTGATCCAGCAGTTTATTGGAAATATCAATAACTTCAATGTGATTTTCCTGCTGACTGGCGGACAACCTGCTAATAGCAATTATCATTCAGCGGGGGAAACAGATTTGCTGGTTACGTGGTTGTATAAACTGACAGTCACCGCAGCGGATTATAATTTAGCTTCGGTTATTGGGATCATCATCTTCGTTCTATCAGCGGTCTTCTCCTTGATCGCTTATACACGAAGCAGCTCATTTAAAACAGAAGGGGCGTAACGCATATGAAATCGAAAAAAAGAAAAACGTTGATCGTTCACTACACATTGTTGACGATACTATCGATTGTCTGGATTTTTCCGATCGTTTGGATCGTGTTGACAAGCTTTCGTAGTGAAGGTGGGGCATTTGTAACGTACTTTATTCCAAAGCAATTTACCTTTGAAAATTATAAGATGCTTCTGACGAGCTCGACGTATCCATTTGTACAATGGTTTTTAAATACGCTGTTTGTTGCAGTTTGCAGTTGTATTTTGTCTACGCTGATCACGATTGCGATGGCGTATTCGCTTAGTCGTCTGAGATTTAAAGCGAGAAAACCGTTTTTGAAGCTAGCGCTTGTTTTGAATATGTTTCCAGGATTTATGAGTATGATCGCTGTCTACTATATTTTAAAAGCGATGAATTTGACTGGAAGTTTATTGGCGTTGATTTTAGTCTATTCCTCTGGTGCGGCATTGAGCTTTTATATAGCGAAAGGGTTCTTTGATACGATTCCAATGGCGTTGGATGAATCGGCGATGATCGATGGGGCGAGTAAGTTTGAGATTTTTACTAAGATCACACTTCCGCTAAGTAAACCGATCATTGTTTATACAGCGTTGATGGCATTTATGGCACCATGGATGGATTTCATTTTTGCAAAAATCATTTTGGGTGATAATGTTAATAAGTATACTGTTGCGATCGGCTTGTTTACGATGCAAACGAGAGACAAGATCGATCAATACTTTATGACTTTTACTGCCGGCTGTGTGTTGATCGCTGTACCGATCACGTTACTGTTTATCTTTATGCAAAAGTACTATGTAGAGGGGATAACAAGTGGTTCTGTAAAAGGGTAGTGAGAGAGGCTGAGACAAAAGTGTTTAGCTCAGAGAACCAAGTAGATACTGTACCACATCAACTCGTTTCTCGTTGTGTTTTACAGCAATTTCAGCTTATTTCCGAAGCCTTCAACTCTTAGTGCTTTAGTGCTTAGAAGTTGATGTGATCGAAGCGTAGCGTAGTAAGTGCTTTTTTCTCGCCGTTTATTCGGTTTTAGAGAGCGAAACAAAACTAATTTTTAGTTTTGTCCCGCTCTTATTTTGTTACCGTCGTTCTGTTAAAAAAGATTGTCTGCCTTCAACTATATTAGTGATTTCCATCGCTAATTGTTCTCTAGTGATGGGATCATAGTCTCTTACGAAGTGCTTAAAGATAGGCAACTTCTTGAAGCATAAGATGGCTTTACCGCCAATGACAGAAGTTGGGCGTTGTTTATCCATGATCAGGCTAGGATAAACAATCGTATATGGAAAATGCTGCTCGTGAATCACCTGTTCTGCCTTACGTTTTGCTGACATATATTTTTTTAGTGGAAATGGTGCAGCATTAGCAGATAGGAATAAAAATTTCGCTGGTTGTAGTTGCGCAGTTAAAAAAGTTGACATTCGCTGAACGGGTTCAACGATAAAGCGCTCGTAAGTAATACCTTTATTTGGTTTTTCCGTAAGTATGCCGATAGCATCGATCACCCAGTCTGCATGGATGAGCGCTGATTGCCACGCAGTGTCGTTTAAAATATCGGAATGTATCCAATGTACATAATTCGTCCATTCCTCTGTAAGGGTGTCGGGGCGTCCATGACGGGAAATGCTCGTTACAGTATGCTTGTGTTGGATGAGTTTTTTGCATAATGCGGTTCCGATGAAGCCGCTGCCGCCGAAAATAACGATATTCATTAAAATCACTGCTTTCTTCTTTTCACAAGTGTAACGTATGAACGCATTTTTATACAAAAAAAGAGATCAGCATAAAACGATATTTTTGTTTTATGCTAACTTCAAAATACTGGATACAGATGTTTTTAATTCTTTTGATCGACTGTAACAGCTACGCCAAAGTGATCGCTGATGATCGGCGTTTGTTTACCATCGAATAAAATTTGATAATGGTCGATCGACAATTCTGGTGAAGTGAAAATGTAGTCGATTCTAAGTTTTTCTTGGTTTTCGCCCCAGCCGTCGATTGCTTTTTCTACGGTAAATTCACCTGTTCTTTTTTTGGCGGATAAAAAGCTATCCTGTAAGTGTAAACTACTATTGCATACAAGTTCATAACCAGTTTCTGCGGCAGAAGCAGGATTGTTGAAGTCGCCCATGATTATCAATGGTGAAGGACAGTGCTTTAAAATGGCTTCTGTTTGCTGCCATTCATACGCGAAGCCGCCTGTTTCTGTCCACCAAGAATAGTGGCAGCTTGCTGCGGTGACCGGCAGTTCGCCAACGGATGTCTGACCGAGCAGCACAACTCTTCTTCGGTAATCGGCTGGATTTTGTTCTTTTGAGACAAGTGCTGCCTCTGGTTTGATCGGCTGCTTTGATAATAGTGCAACGCCTTCATGGTAGAGATCGTAACCGATATGGTTGTAAGCCCAGCTCCAATGGTAGGTGGCATGTTGTTCTGCTAATTGTTGAACCAGTAGATAAGCAAAATTATCTTCGTGGACAGCAAATTGATCATTCGTAGGGTGGAAATTAGGGGGATCGATAACCTGTTGGCTGTCGATCCGTTGGTTGACTTCCTGCAAAGCGATCAAATCATAGTCGTCTTCTAAAATTTGCTTTACGAGTTGTTGTAATTTTTCTAGAGGGCGTTCTTCCATCCAGCTGTGTGTGTTTAACGTCAATACTTTCATTGTCTACCTCTTTCTATAGAAAGAGACTGAGACATAACTCTACGAGTTACGATCCAGTCCCTTTAAAAACGAATAAACGGTGGAAACAGAAGTAATTTCTTCTTATTTCTAGGAGTTGAACACTTCTGGTCCAACCTCTTGGTGATGTCGTTAGATCGCTAATTTTCCAATGGGTGTTCCAGGTGCTTGTTTTCCTTTTTTGTCTAATGTGAATTGTTTGATTTTTTCGCCGTTCGTGAAGACAACGATCATCGTCGTTTGTTTGCCGGCTGCTTCGATTTTGGCTAAATCAGCAGTAGCGATAACATCTCCTGCAGTTACTTTTTGTCCTTCTGTGACAGAAATCGTAAAGGCAGAATCCTTCATTTCCACTGTATCTAATCCCATGTGGACAAGAACTTCGATCCCTTCGTTTGTTTGGATCCCTAAAGCATGTTTTGATGGGAAAATACTGCTGATCACACCATCTATCGGTGCATAGATCGTGCTATTTTCCGGGATGACAGCAAAGCCGTCGCCCATCATTTTTTGTGAGAAAACAGGATCATCTACTTCGTCAATTGCGATCACAGTTCCGTCAGCGACTGGAACCAGTGTTTTGGTGATACCAAGATAATTTGTAGTATCTGCAGCATCCGTTGATGTTTCGGTTTGTGTTTGTTGAATTGAAGGAATCACAGCACCGGAATCTAGTAAGTCTTGGATATCTGATTTTAGCACATCCGCTTTAGGTCCGTAAACTGCCTGTACACCGTTATCTTTGACGATCAATCCCATAGCTCCCGCTTTTTTCCATGACTCTTCATTTCCGACCTTGTCTTTATCGTGTACGCTGACCCGTAAGCGAGTCATACAAGCATCGACATCGACGATGTTTTCTTTTCCGCCGAGTAGATGGATCACCTCGATGATTTGAGGGTCGATTCCATCGATCGTTGTTGCTCCGCTTGTAGCTGCTGAATCGCTTGAAGTATCGTTACTATCATAGTTTCCGTTTCTGCCAGGAGTAGCAAAATTGAATTTTTTGATCATAAAGTTTGCGATGAAATAGGTCAATACACCAAATCCGATCGTGCAAAGAACGAAATTAAGTAAATCCATTCCGAGGCCAGCTTTGAGTGCAAGTGGTGTTCGTGTCAATAGTTCGATATTTCCAAAAGAGTGAACACGTAGCGAAACAATATCTGCCATCGCGAAAGCAGCCCCTTGAATAACTGCATATACAACATAAAGTGGTACGGCAGCGAACATAAACATAAATTCTAATGGCTCAGTTACCCCTGTTAAAAAGACAGCCAATGCTGCAGAAAGGTACATTGATTTGTAATTTGAGCGCTTGTCAGGATCGACATTACGATACATTGCGACAGTCATGCCCATTAAGATACCTGAAGCACCGATCATTTGTCCTACTTTGAAGCGGGCAGGAGTCCAGTTGTTTAGAACGAAATCATATTGAGACATATCGCCGGCGCCTTTCAAGTTGACCAAATCAGTTGCCCAAGCTAGCCATAATGGATCTTGTCCAAATACTTGCGTTCCTGCTTGTGCACCGGAAAGGATTTCATATGTTCCACCTAATTGTGTATAGTTGATCGGGATCGTCAACATGTGATGAAGTCCAAATGGTAAAAGAAGACGCTCTAGTGTTCCGTATAAGAACGGTGCTAGGATCGGAGCGGTATCTTGTGATTGTGCGATCCATAAACCAAAGTTATTGATTCCAGCCTGGATAGATGGCCAAATAATTGCTAAAAGGATGGAAACGATCGTTGACCATAGGATAACAACGAATGGGACAAAGCGTTTTCCGTTGAAAAATGACAAAGCATCAGGCAATTTCCGGAAGTTGTAGTATTTATTAAAGGCCATAGCACCAACAAAACCAGCAATGATCCCGACGAACACTCCCATATTCAAAGCAGGTGCCTCTAAGACACTGGTGAAGAACCCTTTGACCATGATCTTAGTACCAAATAAAGTATGAGTGAATGCTTTATCGTCCGCTAGCATCTCACTTGTGACACCGAAAATCGAACCAGTGATCCGATTGATCAAGATGAACGAAAGCCCGGCAGCAAATGCTCCGCCAGCCCGTTCTTTTGCCCAACTTCCGCCGATCGCTAATGCGAACAGTAAATGAAGATTGCCGATAACAGCCCAACCGATATTTTCGATCACGCCTCCTGTTGTTGCTAAAGCAGTCCAGTCAGGATTGATCAGCGGGATTGTTTTACCGATACTGATCATCAAACCGGCGGCGGGCATCACAGCAATAACGACCATCAGCGCTTTCCCGAATTTTTGCCAAAACTCAAAACTTAGTAACTTTTTCATTCTTTTTCTCCCCTTTGCAATTTTTACGCAATCGTTTTCGTTGATATCAGTATAAAATAGTTTTTTATTTTTGTAAACCCCGAAGTGGAATCTAAATTCTATGAACAAGTTATAATCAGTATAAATCAATAAAAAGAGCATAGTAAGGAGAAAAGTAGATAAGTTTATGAATAAATAATTGACAATGCAATCGGTTGCGTTTATTATGGTGTTAAGAAATGAAACGAGTTTAGGAGGAAATCAAAATGAATCATCTATTTGAAATAGATCCATGGAAAATTTCAACACACCAATTAGAACGTGACGAACGCCGTTTGCAGGAGTCTCTTACATCTATAGGAAACGGTTATATGGGGATGCGTGGGAATTTTGAAGAGCGCTATACGGGTGATTATCATCAAGGAACCTATCTAGCTGGTGTTTGGTATCCAGATAAAACGAGAGTCGGCTGGTGGAAAAATGGCTATCCAGATTACTTTGGTAAAGTGATCAATGCAATGGATTTTATCGCACTGGATATTTTTGTAAATGGGGAAGCTATAGATTTAGGTGTACAAGAACCTAAGGATTTTTACCTAGAATTAGATATGCATAATGGTTTATTGACAAGAACATTTATTTTAGAAAGTGACAAGGCAACAGTGAAATTCCGTTTTGAGCGCTTTTTAAGTATCGTTCAACAAGAATTAGCTGTTATTCGAGTAACGGCTGAGGTTCTTAAAGGAAGTGCAGATATTCAAATCCTTTCAAAAATCGATGGTGATGTTCGTAATGAAGATAGCAACTATGATGAAATGTTTTGGGAAGCTCGTGGCACTGGATTCACTGATGAAATCGGTTTTTTGACAACGCGCACGATTCCTAATGCTTTTGGCATTGAACAGTTTGCTGTGACAGGTGCTATGAAGCATAACACAACGATGAATACTGATGGTTCAGAAGCAGAAGCGTTGAAAATACAACAGATTTTCCAAAAGCAGCTATCAGAAAGCGAATCACTTGTGCTGGAAAAACAAGTCATTGTCCTGACAAGTCGTGATATTCCAGAAGAACAACAACAAGAAAAAGCAGTTCAGTTATTACAAGAAAGTTCAAAACGATTTGAGGAGCTTCTTCAAGAACAAAATGAAGCATGGCAAGAGCGTTGGGCTTTAGCGGATGTGACGATCGAAGGAGATGAAGCTGCACAACAAGGCATTCGGTTTA
This sequence comes from Enterococcus sp. 9D6_DIV0238, assembly GCF_002174455.2. Lineage (NCBI taxonomy): Bacteria > Bacillati > Bacillota > Bacilli > Lactobacillales > Enterococcaceae > Enterococcus > Candidatus Enterococcus dunnyi. The sequence goes on along the minus strand of NZ_CP147246.1, from coordinate 1,716,811 downwards.
ATTTATTCCAGTTATTTACGACATATTATGGTGAAGATGAACGCTTGAATATTGGACCAAAAGGCTTTACGGGAGAAAAATATGGCGGTGCTACTTATTGGGATACGGAAGCTTATGCTGTACCATTATACCTTGCATTGGCAAAACCAGAAGTAACAAAAAATCTGTTGAAATACCGCTATAATCAATTAGAACAAGCCAAGCATAATGCTCGCCAACAAGGGTTGGCAGGTGCTTTATATCCAATGGTGACTTTTACTGGAGTAGAGTGTCATAACGAGTGGGAAATCACATTTGAAGAGATTCACAGAAATGGTGCGATCGCCTATGCTATTTACAATTATGTGAACTATACAGGTGATAGTGACTATCTAAAAAATGAAGGCTTACAAGTTTTAACAGAAATCGCACGTTTCTGGGCAGATCGTGTACATTACTCAAAACGTAAAGGGAAATACATGATTCATGGTGTCACAGGACCAAATGAATATGAAAATAACGTCAACAATAATTGGTATACAAATACTATCGCAACTTGGGTATTGCAGTATACTTTAGAAAATTATCTTAACTATCAAACAGAAACAACCGTAGAAATATCAGCTGAAGAACAAGCTTCATGGCAGGATATCATTGAGCATATGTATTATCCGTTTGATGAAGAATTGGGTGTTTTTGTCCAGCATGATACATTTTTAGATAAGGATTTGATGCCAAGCAGCGATCTTTCACCAGAAAATCTGCCGTTAAATCAAAAATGGTCTTGGGATCGAATTTTACGTTCTTGCTTCATTAAGCAAGCAGATGTATTGCAAGGCATCTATTTCTTTGGCGAACGCTTTACCCAAGCTGAGAAGGAACGTAATTTCTTATTCTATGAGCCGATGACTGTTCATGAATCATCATTGTCACCAAGTATTCATGCTGTTTTGGCAGCAGAGCTTGGGATGGAAGAAAAAGCGGTGGAAATGTATCAGCGAACAGCACGCTTAGATTTAGATAATTATAATAATGATACAGAAGATGGTTTGCACATTACGTCCATGACAGGTAGCTGGTTGGCAATCGTTCAAGGGTTTGCTCAAATGAAAACAGCGAATGAGGCATTGAGTTTCGCGCCGTTTTTACCACAGAGTTGGACAAGCTATGCGTTTCATGTGAATTATCGCGGACGCTTGTTATATGTAGCAGTTGATCAAAATGAGGTTCGTTTAACATTAGTTTCCGGAGATAAATTATCACTTAAACTATACGGAAACCAAGTAAGTTTAGAAGATGAAGTAGTTGTTAAGGTGGAAAAGGTGGCAGAACATGTTTAAAGGTGTGTTGTTTGATTTAGATGGAGTGTTGACAGATACAGCGGAGTATCATTATCAAGCTTGGAAACAGTTGGGCAAAGAGATCGGTATTACTATTGACCGCGCGTTCAATGAGGAGTTAAAAGGTGTCAGTCGAGAAGATTCTTTAAAATTGATGCTGGCTCACGGCGGACGGAGTGATGTGTATACTCCAGAGCAGTTTGCTGAACTGGCGCAGCGGAAAAATGAATACTATGTAGAAATGATTCAAAATGTGAGTCCGACAGATGTTTATCCAGGCATTTTAGAGTTATTGAAACAATTGAAGGAGCAAAATTTTAAAATTTCTTTGGCTTCTGCTAGTAAAAATGGCCCCTTCTTGCTAGAAAAAATGGCCTTACTTCCTTATTTTGATGGGATCGCTGATCCGGCTAAAGTAAAAAAAGGAAAGCCGGACCCCGAGATTTTTCAACTGGCTGCAAGTGAAGTTGGCTTAACTGCACAAGAATGCCTTGGAATCGAAGATGCTAAAGCGGGGATCCAAGCGATCGTGGCAAGCGGTGCGGTACCTGTTGGGATAGGTCGTGAAGAAGATTTAGGACAGGATATTGCATTAGTTTCTTCAACGGAAGGGTTGACGCTGGCGTATTTGACAAGTGTTTGGCAGACAGAAAGAAAAGAGAAGTAAGTCCTTAGGTCAAGGAATTTGTACAGTCTTAAAATGACGATAGCAACGAGCTGCTGATATGTGGTATTATTTTCTACGATGGCATGATTTGTTCTTAAAAACATGAACCTGGAAAGGAGTGAAGCCGATGACGATTACTGTGAAAGATGTTGCGAAGAAAGCTGGAGTAGCAACTTCCACTGTATCAAGGGTAATCAATGATCACCCCAGTATTTCTGACGCGACCAAGAAAAAGGTCTTTAAAGTGATGGAAGAAATGGGATATGTTCCGAATATTGCTGCACGTAATCTTGGTAAAAGATCTTCGGGTGCAGTAGGTGTGATTTTGCCACCCTTAGATTCGCGTGAACGGATGGGCAATCCATTTTATCTAGAAATCATTGAATCGATCAACGCTGAAGCCCGTAAACATGATATGACGACGGCGATTGCAACGGCTCAGTCTTTTGATACCTTGTTAGAAAATGTTCAGCTGATGCATCGTCAAAAGCAGGTAGACGGATTTATCTTGCTCTATTCAGATAAGGATGATCCAGTGATCGATTACTTAGTTGAAAATCACGTGCCATTCTCTTTGATCGGACAACCGTACACAAACGAAGAGAAAGTTATTTATGTAGATAATGATAATCAGCTTTTAGGAAAACATGCAACGGATTTTTTGATCGAAAATGGACATAAGAATATTCTGTTTATCACTAATACAACGCACGAAAATATTTATTATGAACGTTACTTTGGTTATCAAAAAGCAATGATGGTTGCAGGTTTGACAATGTTTCCTTCGGTGGATATGGAAAGTCCGGAAGCGTATGTTGCATTTGAGGACTTGCTAAAAGAAACGAAAGCAACAGCCGCAGTTGTGATCGATGATATTTTTGCAATGCGGATGATCCAGTTGGCTCAGATGTATGGATATCGCGTCCCGGATGACTTTTCCGTGATCAGTTTCAATAACTCGATTTATTCGACATTGGTCCATCCTTATCTAACGAGTATCGATATCGATATTGCTGAGCTAGGCAAAATGGGTATGCAAAAGCTGATCGATACACTGCAGCAAAAAGAACCGACAGGAGTACGATTAGTGATCCCTCATCAGTTGATCAAGCGGGAGACGGTGCTTGATTTGAATGGCATATAATATAAACTGCGAATGAACATTTTTAGATGTTTGTTCGCAGTTTTTTTTGTATGGAACTCGATTGTGTATTTATGGATTGATAAAAAGTGATAAATGGGTTGACAAATATATTTTACTGTCTTAATATAAAGAAGAAATGGCTCGACTACATTTATAGTCGTTTTTTAAAATATAAAAAAGTACATACAGAAAGAAGGAGCGGGAAAAGTGGAAGCTAAAACATTTGATATAGAAGGGATGACGTGTGCATCTTGTGCACAGACTGTTGAAAAGGCGACGGCCAAACTAGCGGGTGTATCAAAAGCAACGGTCAACTTGGCAACTGAAAAATTGAATGTGGAATATGACGAAACAGCATTATCGGAAAAAGATATTCAACAAGCAGTTGCTGATGCAGGCTATGAAGCATTGAGCAATACTCAGCAACGCACATTTGATATAGAAGGAATGACGTGTGCATCTTGTGCACAAGTGATCGAAAAGGCGGTCAATAAACTAAATGGTGTGCAGATCGCTGCCGTAAATCTAGCGACAGAAAAAATGACAGTTGATTTTGATCCAGCAGTTCTGAATGTGTCAGATATCACGAAAACAGTTGTTGATGCAGGCTATGGAGCTGTTGAACAAATCGATTCAGCGGATACGGTAGATAAAGACCGTGAGAAAAAACAGAAACACATCAAAGAGATGTGGCAACGCTTTTGGTTGTCTGCTGTTTTCACGGTACCTCTATTTTACATTGCAATGGGACACATGGTTGGTTTGCCATTACCAGGATTCTTAGATCCGATGATGCATGCGACAACTTTTGCGACGGTCCAGCTGCTTTTGACGATCCCTGTGCTGTATTTTGGACGAAGCTTTTTCATCATTGGATTCAAAGCATTGTTCAAAGGTCATCCTAATATGGATTCTCTTGTAGCATTGGGAACGAGTGCGGCTGTAGCTTACAGCTTATATGGCACGATCATGATTTATACGGGTGACACTCATTTTGCAATGGCGCTTTACTATGAATCTGCTGGCGTGATTTTGACCTTGATTACACTAGGAAAATATTTTGAAGCTGTTTCAAAAGGAAAAACCTCAGAAGCGATCAAAAAATTGATGGGTTTAGCACCCAAAAATGCACGTGTTTTACGTAATGATGAGGAAATGGAAATTCCAGTAGATGCAGTACAATTGGATGATATCATTGTCGTTCGACCAGGAGAAAAAATTCCTGTTGACGGACTTGTTGTTGAAGGGTCAAGTGCAGTCGATGAATCGATGCTGACTGGTGAAAGTATACCTGTTGAGAAAAAAGCTGGTGATAATGTGATTGGTGCAAGTATCAACAAAAACGGCAGCTTCCGATTTAAAGCGACAAAGGTTGGAAAAGATACTGCTCTTTCGCAAATCATTAAATTAGTCGAAGATGCGCAAGGATCAAAAGCACCGATCGCTAAAATGGCAGACAAAATTTCAGGTGTATTTGTACCGATCGTCATTGTTTTAGCAGTGTTATCTGGTTTGGCTTGGTATTTCTTGGGACAGGAATCTTGGATTTTTGCCTTGACGATCACGATCTCTGTTTTAGTGATTGCTTGTCCATGTGCTTTAGGGTTGGCGACACCGACTGCGATCATGGTCGGTACAGGAAAAGGTGCTGAAAATGGTGTGCTGATCAAAAGCGGTGACGCACTGGAAACAACGCATAAAATCCAAACGATCGTTTTTGATAAAACGGGTACGATAACAGAGGGAAAACCTAAAGTGACAGATATCGTTACAGCAAATGATTTAGCTGAAAATGACCTACTGCGTTTAGCAGCATCAGCTGAGAAAGGCTCTGAACACCCTCTAGGTGAAGCGATCGTCAATGATGCAGTGGAGAAGAATCTTACTTTTGCCCAAACAGAAAATTTTACAGCTATTCCTGGACATGGGATCGAAGTGACGATCGAAGGCAGCCGCTTTTTATTAGGGAACAAAAAATTGATGGATGATCGTCATATTTCATTAGAGAATTTAGGTACGATCTCTGATCAATTAGCAGAACAAGGGAAAACACCGATGTATATTGCGAAAGATGATTTGATTGCAGGAATCATCGCTGTAGCAGACACGATCAAAGAAACCAGTATTCCGGCAATCAAAAAGCTGCATCAAATGGGCATCGAAGTAGCCATGATCACAGGGGATAACCAACGAACGGCACAAGCGATCGCGAAACAAGTTGGAATCGATCGTGTATTAAGTGAAGTTTTACCAGAAGATAAAGCGAATGAAGTCCAAAAGCTTCAAAAAGAAGGTAAGAAAGTTGCCATGGTCGGTGACGGAATCAATGATGCTCCTGCCTTAGCTCAAGCAGATATCGGCATTGCGATCGGTTCTGGTACAGACGTTGCAATGGAATCAGCAGATATCGTTTTAATGAGAAGTGATCTGATGGATGTACCAACGGCAGTAGAATTAAGCAAGGCAACGATCAAGAACATCAAAGAAAACCTATTTTGGGCGTTTGCCTATAATACGTTAGGGATTCCAGTGGCGATGGGTGTCTTGTATCTATTTGGCGGACCGCTATTGAATCCGATGATTGCAGGAGCTGCGATGAGTTTTAGCTCGGTTTCAGTGTTGCTGAATGCCTTACGTTTGAAAGGATTTAAACCATCGGCTTTGAAAAAATAGAAAATATAATAAGGGTGGAGGGGAAAATCATCGCTGAATGAGTTTCCCCTTTATTTTCCTTTTTCTGGGTTCGTAGTGTACATTGGAAAAAACAAGAATCTATGCTACTATGGTTGTGCAATCATTAAGTTGAATGAAAGATAGTAAAGGATGTGAGCGAGTAAATGGATACCTATAAATTAATATTGATCATGCTCCCGCCGCTTCCCGGAGAAAGATGTTTTTTTTCATCCCTTTAAACTAATTTTCTAGCTTAACAGGTCATTCTTGTAACAAGCTGGATCGACCTGTTCTGTTATAGATTCAGGAGGAATTTTTTTGAAAAAAAGCATCAAAACTCAAACACCATCTTTATTATTATTGATCGTTTTGGTAGGATTTCCGCAAATCAGTGAAACGATTTTCACCCCATCATTACCAGATATTGCGACGGACTTGCAAGCGTCGATGGCGACAGTTCAGCTAACATTGAGCATCTATTTTCTGTCATTTGCGCTCGGAGTCTTTTTTTGGGGCTGGCTGTCAGATCTAAGTGGTCGTCGAAAAGCAATGCTTTACGGCTTGTTTGTCTATGGTATCGGCAGTTTTCTATGTTTCAGGGCCTACTCGATCAATGGTCTGCTCTTTGCCCGCTTTATTCAAGCGTTCGGTGCTAGTACAGGTTCTGTTGTGACACAAACGATTTTAAGAGAAAGTTATGCAGGCAATCGTCGGCATGCGCTGTTTGCTCAAATTTCAGCAGCTTTGGCATTTACGCCGGCGATAGGACCTTTGATCGGCGGGCTTGTTGATCAGTATTTAGGCTTTAGAGCCGTTTTTCTTGTATTAGTTTGTATGAGTATCGTCATTTTCTGCTATGCATTTTTATGCCTACCTGAAACGTATCAAGTGGAAAAACGAGTGCAAGTAAAGCTGTTACCTTTGATCAAGCGATTATTGACTGATCCCAAGGTGATGACCTATGGCTTCTTGATCGGTGCGATCAATGGGATACTATTCAGTTATTATGCGGAAGCTCCGTTTATCTTTATCGAACATTTTCATTTGTCTACAGCAGTTTATGGTTTTTTAGGCATTGGAGTAGCAGGTGCTTCGATTTTAGGCTCGTTGTTGTCTAAACGCTTATTACCGGTTTATTGCCCGGAAAAAATCATTTATATGGGTATTTGCTGTTTGCTGCTGGGTAGTTCCTGTCTTTTGTTGACAGTATTGTCTGTATTTTTACCGAATACACTACAGATGTGGCTTATTTTGCTCGGTGTTTTTGTTGTCTTGACGGGGACAGGAATGGCGCTGCCTAACTGCTTAAGTCTAGCTTTAGTTGAGTATCAAGAGGTGATAGGATCAGCTGGAGCGCTTTTTAGCCTAGGGTATTACTTATTGGTCAGCTTGTTTACCTATGGTATGAGCGTGATTCATAATGGGGCACTGGTAGTGATGCCGATATATTTTCTTGTGATCGGACTGTCTATGTTGGTTTTTGTGCGTAGGTTTTTGTATCAGAAGAATTTACATTAGAAGAGTATAAAAAAGAGTGCGGGACAAAACTAAAAATCAGTTTTGTTTCGCACTCTAAATCTTAATAAACGGTGGAAACAGAAGCAACTCCTTCGGAAATAAGCTGAAATTCACAAAAATTGAAGAGAAATTTTCGTGAATTCCAGCTTATTTCTCGGAGCTTGACACTTCTGTCCCATCCTCTTTTTTTAATGTTGAGTTGCTGAGAAAGGAAAAGGCAGCTGTCTTTGCTTGATGATGAGATATCCACCTAGAAATTGGAGTAATCCTAGGAGAAAGAAAATGAGATGAAGTGCAACGATAGACCATAGCATCAGACATTGGATCATGATCCAGATACATAGAACAAGACCAATCAAACACTCCAAGTAAGGAAATGTGTGTGTTTGTCTTAAGTTAGCCCAGCCGATAGCAAGGTTCCCGCAACCGATCATTACTAACAAAAATAATCCGGGAATCAAAAAAGTTGTAAACGGTGAGTATCGCAACATGTCTTCTGATAGCCCAAGACTTGAATGCGCATTGCTGGATAAAGCCATCACGCCACCTGCTATACCACCGAAACCGATAAATAAGTTAGTGAGCAACAAGAGTTTTTTTGTCATAAAGAAGAACCTTCCTCGTGCTTTTCCCTAATTGTAGCACATATAAACAGGCAGACAATTGATTTAAGTGAGTTGCTCCTCCCTTTTTTTGTTATACTTTGTTTAAGATAGTCAAGTAAAGAGACGAGGGTGAAGTGGTTGAAAGAGATTTTGTTACAGGCGGTTAGTTTTTGTTTTGTCATCATTTTGGGGTATTTGATGAAACGCTTTGGTTTATTGAGTAAAGCAGATGGCGGGACTTTATCTGTGATCATAGTCAATATTACATTACCAGCAACAGTTATTGTTAGTTTGGCAAATGTGGTTGTTTCAAGTACATTGTTCTTTTTATTAGCAATGGGGATTTTATTAAATTTGATCGTGATTTTAGCAGGAGGATTGTTGTCCAAAAAGCGTTCGACATTGGAACGGACATTTCAAATGTATTCGATGTCAGGCTATAATATTGGCAATTTTACATTGCCGTTTATTCAGGGATTTTATCCGTTAGCGATTCCGTTTTTACTGATGTTTGATATAGGGAATAGTGTCATGCTGACAGGCGGTAGTACGCTGTTGATCGATAAAATAGTTGGTTCTAAAGAAGAAACGACGTTAAAAGAAATTCTATCGACATTGTTTAAGTCTGTTCCTTTTACGGCCTACATGATCATGCTGCTGTTGCGTGCAGTTCAAGTTGGCTTGCCAGTGGAATTGATTCAAATACTAGAGCTAGTTGCAAAAGCAAATGGCTTTTTATCGATGTTCATGATTGGATTATATCTTGAATTACGTTTGCCTAAACAAGCACTGAAACTAGTGAGAGAAGTGCTGTTTTGGCGATACGTGTGCGGGCTAGTCTTTGCATTGATATTTGCCTTCATTATTCCGTTGGAGCCATTATTGAGAATCGTATTAGTGGTGTTGAGTTTAGCACCGATGCCGACATTTTCTGTGATCAATAGTGTGAAGGCTGGAGTAAAAGAAGAGACGGTTGGTTTTACTTCCTCCATGAGTATTTTGATCAGTTTATTACTGATGACGCTGGTGATGGTCTGGATGGTATGATTTTTGGTAAAATATGACAAACTGTTGTCATCTATTAGATGCTAAAGTAATAGCAAATGATAGAGGAGATGATACGATGGATTTTCACATTCAAAAAAAGCCGAAATTTAATCTGGTCGGCTATCAAAAAACACTAGATATAATTGATCACTTTGAGGATTATCAAGGAATATCAGCATTTTGGGCTGATTTAACAGAGGCCAAGATCAATCAGCTATTATCTGAAACTAAAGAAAAGGCAGGTGGGTTCTATGGCGTCTCTGACAGCAATCGACAGGTGGCAGAAACGTTTAATTACATGATCAGTGTAAGTGCTCAGGGAGAAAAAGAAATCGCTGAAGAATTGACGAGTATCCAAGTGGTCAAAACGTCTTGGGCAGTCTTCACTTGTCAAGGAGCGATCGCAAATGCTGTTTCTACTTTTGACGCAAACAAACCGAATCATTTGATGCAATTAAAAAATCAATTGACTGCTCCATGGATAGCTGAGTCATTAGAAGAAAATCAGCAGCTGCCGCGAATAGAATATTATCCTATAGGGGACATGATGTCTGATGAGTATCGTTGTGAGCTATGGATTCCGCTCAAAAAATGAGGTGAGTTAAAATGAAAGAAATCAAAAATGAACAGGTTGCCGCTGTTTTTGAACAATATCCAGAGGTTATTCGCTTATCATTGCTGGAGCTTAGGGCGTTGATCTTTGAGGTTGGCGAAGCAACTTCTGAAGTTGGTGAAATCGAAGAAAGCTTAAAATGGCATCAACCAACTTATTCTACTATTCAAACAAAATCTGGGACACCTATTCGACTTGATTGCTTTGGGGAAGCCAAGATCGCCCTTTTTTTCCATTGTCAAACGACCGTGATCGAAGAATTTCGGGCGTTGTTTTCCAAGGAACTGGAATTCTCTAAGAATCGCGCCATTGTTCTTGATCCTGCAAAGGAATTACCTCTAGAAGAATTAGCTTTTTGTATCCAACGAGCACTGACCTATCATCAAAAGTAAATATAGGCTGGGATAGAAGTGTTTGATCCCAAGAAATAAGAGGATATTTGACCACGGTTTATTAAGAAGTAGAGTCCAGAGCAAAACTGTTTTCTAGTTTTGTTCAGGACTCTTGTTTTAGTTGTATATTCTAACGGTCGATCAAACGCTCTGCAATAGCAAAGTCACCTTCATAGGGAGTATCTATCCCATGGATCTTTTGATATAAATCTGCTCCTTTACCTGCCAAAACAACAGCATCTTTTGGATTGCTCAAGGAGAGTGCTTTTTCTATTGCGGCACTGCGATCGATAATCGTTTCGACTTGGATCGGTGCAGTTATATATTCTGCGATCTCTTTACAAATGGCAGCAGGATCTTCATCAGCAGGGTCATCTGTGGTTAAAATCGCGATATCTGCAAGTTCAGTTAACACCCTGCCGAAATCTTTACGTCGGGAAATCGCTTTGTTGCCCGTGCTGCCGATCACTACAATCAAACGGCCTTCTGGATGTTCTTCTTTTATAAAAGTCAGAAGGTTTTTCAAGCTATCATAATTATGGGCATAATCAACATAAACTTTTGCCCCATTTGTGTTTGTTAAAAGCTCCATTCGTCCAGGAACTGTTGCTTCTTGAATTCCTTGGACACATGAATCGTGAGTAGCACCGACCAAAGAAGCAGCAATCATTGCACTGAGTGCATTTCCTTTATTAAAGTCGCCGCCTAAGCGTAAATGATAGTCACCAGCAAGTCCAAGTGTGTCCTTTTTGGCTGTAACAGAAAAGGCTAAGGAATCTTCTGGATCGGTTTGATAAGCATAATCTGTATCTGTCTGCTGACTGCCATAAATGATGTATGGTGTGTGATGAAGCTCTGCTGTTTCCTTCAATAATTGGAAATAGTCAGAGTCGTGGTTTAAAATAACTGTCTTAGAATGTGAGATCAATTGTCTTTTACAATAAAAATAATCATCGAATGTCGGATGCTCGATCGGACTGATGTGGTCAGGTGTGATATTTAGAAAGATCCCTACATCAAAGAATAAACCATATACTCGATTCGTCTTATAAGCTTGTGAAGAGACCTCCATGATAAAATGGGTCATCTGGTTATCGACTGCTTCTGCCATCATACGATAAAGATCTAATGATTCAGGTGTTGTCAGCTGTGATTTGAAAAAAGTTTGTCCATCCAATGTCGAGTTCATAGTAGACAGCATCGCTGTTTTATTGTTTGTAGCATGATCTAAAATGAATTTTGTGAAATAAGCGGCAGTTGTCTTTCCTTTTGTACCTGTAAAGCCGACTAATTTCAGTTTATTCTGTGGATAATCATAGAACGCCATGCTCAAAACAGCCATCGCTTTTTTGATATCCGTGACGATGATTCCTAGAGCCGCTTCAACCTCATAAGGCTGTTCTGCCACATAAACTTCAAGTCCAGCTGTAATGGCCGTTGTTAAATAGTCTTCTTTGAAATTCAAGCCTTTACAGAAAAAAAGTGTGTCGCTATTTACGGTGCGGGAATCGTAAGAAAGAGCATCGAATTGTTTATTTTCTAGTGAAATTGGTGATGTTAAGCTCCAGCCTTCAGCTGAAGTAAATTCTTTTAAAAGGTGTTCTTTAAGTAAACATTCCCGGATTTTTTCTAAAGAAATAGTCATTATTCGGCCTCCAAGCACCGGTTAAAATCTGAATGTCAGGTTTTATCGGTATAGCTATACTAGTTTAGGATTTCATCATACAATTTAAACAGTAAAACTTCAAGATGTGTGCTATTTTATTATATAAGCAGAATAAATAGTCGTGTGAATTTTTTTATAAATGGTATTAGGAAATTTGGTTGCAAGTAAGAAGAATAATTGGTTAATTTTGGATAAAAAAACGATGTTTTTCTACTCTTTATTTCAGTTATTTTAGATTAATTTATATAAAAGTTGAAGAAGTGATAATTTGATCGATGATTATGAAAATAGCTTTTTAAGTGTTTTTCAATGATTTATGTAGGGAAACGATAAATAAGTGAAATTATTCGAGAAATTCGTTGCATATACTTGATTTAACAATTAAAATAAAGAAAGCATGTTTGAAGAAAGTTGGAGGAGTTAAATGATCAATCAATCAAATCCTGCTGATCAACCAGTCTTGACGAACCAGGAAAAAATGGTCAAAGGTTCGGCCTGGATGACAGCTAGTAATATAATTTCTCGGTTGTTGGGTGCAGTATATATCATTCCTTGGTATGCATGGATGGGTGAACACGCCAATGAAGCGAATAGTTTGTCTTCAATGGGTTATACTGTTTACGCACTTTTTTTATTAATTTCTACAGCAGGGATTCCTGCAGCGATCGCTAAACAAACCTCATATTATAATTCTCTTAATGAGTATAAAGTGAGCAGACAGCTCTTTTATAAAGCTCTTCAGTTGATGGCTATTTTAGGGGCGATTTTTGCCATCGTCATGTATCTGGCTTCGCCTTTATTGGCTGAGTGGTCAGGCGGCGGTGAAGATTTGATCCCAACGATGCGGTCACTGAGTTTGGCAGTCTTGATCTTCCCTTGTATGAGTGTGGTTCGTGGCTACTTCCAAGGAAATCAGGATATGATGCCGTATGCGTTATCACAGATCGTTGAACAAGTTGCCCGTGTCTTCTATATGTTACTGACAGCGTTCATTATCATGAAAGTTTTCGATGGAAATTATGTAGATGCAGTGACACAATCTACCTTGGCAGCAGCGATCGGAATGTTAGCTAGCTTTGTTGTACTATTTTTCTATATTCGTAAACAAAAGCCGATGTTCGATTACTTGGAAGCACATAGTGCGAACGAGCACGAAGCATCTACTCGTGATTTACTGACAGAAACGTTAAAAGAAGCAATTCCATTTATCATTGTAGGTTCAGGTGTTACTGTATTCAAATTGGTCGATCAATTTACATTCTCAAATTTCATGAATACTTTTACCACATATTCAGGTAGTCAGCTGCGTACATTTTTCGCTATTTTTAATGCGAATCCTGATAAATTGACGATGGTCGTCATTGCTTTAGCAACATCGATTTCTGCAACAGGGTTGCCATTGATCACAGAAGCGATCACCTTGAAAAATTACCGTGATCTTTCAAAGCTGATCAGCAATAACCTGCAGTTATTTATGTTTGTGATGCTACCGGCCACATTCGGGATGATCGTATTAGCGAAGCCGCTATATACGATGTTTTATTCGCCGGATCATTTAGGTGTATCGGTTTTAGTTCAAGCTTGCTTTGCCGGGCTGTTCATGGGCCTATACATGTTGTCATCGACGATGTTGATGGGGATGTATGAAAATAAAGCAGCCATCAAGTACTTTGGTTTAGGACTTGCGCTGAAGCTGATCGTTCAATATCCAGCTATTCGATTATTTGAAGTCTATGGGCCAGCGATTGCTACGATGATCGGTTTTGCTTTTGCATGTACCTTGATTTTGAGAAAAATCAAAAAAGTCAGCCGTTTTAATTTTAGCTTGACCTTGCGCCGCGGATTATTGATCTTTTTGATCACGTTAGTGATGGTCGTTGCGACTGTTATCATGCGTCAGTTCTTATATTTATTCTTAGACCCAACACGTAAGTTCCAGTCATTTATCATCATTATGCTTGTTGCAGCTTTTGGCGGAGCCGTATATGGTTATATTACGTTGAAACTAAGACTGGCAGATAAATTATTAGGGAGCAGCGTGAATAAAATTCGCCGCAAATTAAAAATAAGATAAGAGCATTCGCTCATGATGGATTTAAATTTAGAGTGTGCAGCAGGAGTAGGGATACTTTTGCTCACACTTATTTTCTTATAAAAGGAGATTCGATTGAATGCGTTTAGATAAATTTCTTGCCGAAGCAGGTGTTGGCAGTAGAAAAGAAGTCAAACTGTTGCTGAAAAAAAATCTCGTAACGGTAAACGAACAGCCTGTAAAAGATGGTAAGCTGCATATCGATGAATATCAGGACATCGTTTTATTTGCAGGAGAACGAGTGATCTATCAAAAATTTTATTATTATCTATTACATAAACCGCAAGGAGTTGTGTCCGCAACGGAAGATGCAAGGGATCAAACGGTGATCGATTTACTGAAAGAGGAAGATTATCGTACTGATTTGTTTCCTGTTGGTCGTTTGGACAAGGATACAGAAGGATTATTACTCTTAACGAATGATGGTCAATTGGCACATCGATTATTGTCACCTAAAAAGCATGTGGATAAAGAATACTTTGCTGAAATCGAAGGGCTAGTCACAGAAGAAGATGTGCAGATCTTCGCTTCTGGCTTTGCTCTAACGAACGATGAACAGGTAAAACCGAGCAAGCTGCTGATCGACGAGATAAATGAAGCCAATCAAACATCAAAGATCCGGTTAGTCATTCAAGAGGGAAAGTTTCATCAAGTGAAACGAATGTTTGAAGCGGTCGATAAAAGAGTTGTTTATCTAAAACGTTTACGCATGGGCAGTTTAGTATTGGATGAGCAGCTGCCTTTGGGAGCCTATCGCCCGTTGACAGAGACGGAGCTTCAAGAGCTGTAGGATAGCTAGGATTACTATGTAGAGGATAAAACAACTAGGCTTTGATCATGGCTGTTTTATTCTCTTTTTTTGACGAACTGTTGCCTTAGGTATATACTTCAATTGACTGATGAGTCAATAAGGAGGAATGGTGAAATGAAGGCCATTGAGCTAGAGGGATTAACCAAGCTGTATAAAAAGAAACCTGCAATCAATCAAGTAGATCTAACTGTAGAAAAAGGAGAAATTTATGGCTTTATTGGGCCAAATGGTTCTGGGAAATCAACGACGATCAAATCAATGCTGAATTTTATTTATCCAGATCACGGGACTGCGACGATTCTTGGCTTGGACAGTGTCAAAAATGCCAAGGAGATTCGTAAACGTACAGGGTATGTCTCAAGTGATGTGCGTTTTTATCCAGCCATGTCAACATTAGATATTCTAAAATATGTAGCAGAGTTTCACCAACTTAAAAACAGTAAAGAACAGATCGATTATTTTATGGAGCGATTCGATATCGACGGGAAGAAAAAAATGTCTGAACTGTCGTTGGGAAATAAAAAGAAAATTGCAATCATCGCTGGAATTTTGCCAAATCCAGAATTGTTGATTTTAGATGAGCCTACGAATGGTTTAGACCCACTGATGCAGCATCGCTTATTTGAAGAACTGGAAAAATATAATAAAAATGGCATGACTATTTTTTTATCTAGCCATGATCTAAATGAAATCCAACAGCATGCACATCGAGCGGCATTTATTCGTCAAGGTGAGATTATTACGGTGCAGGATATTTCTAAAGAAAAATCATTAGGGAAAGTCATTACCTTGATCGGGGATCATATTCCGCTATCTTTATTTGAAAAAATCGGTGCAGCGATCTTAAAACATCAAGGAAATGAAACGCGTTTATTCTATGAAGGAAATTTGCAAGAAGTATTGCCATTATTGAGCGATCCATCGATCCAGGATTTTACTATCACGAATCCAGAACTTGAAGATCAATTTATGGCATTGTACGAAGGAGGGGAAACAAAATGATCACAGCAAAAATCGAAACGCGTTCATTGGTCAAAGGGATGCTGATCTGGATCATCTTATTTTCGGTCATCATTTTTGGATTCAGTGCTGTTTATCCGCAAATGCATAGCTCTGCGATGAAAGATCTGCTGGATGCCAAGTTGACAGGGCTGTCTCCTTCCCTACTCAAAACGTTCAATATCAGTGTAGAAGGACAAGCCAGCTTCTTAGTAGCAACAGGTTTTTTTGCTTACTATTTTCAATATATGTTTTTAGCTTCCTCTATTTATGCGATGATGCTAGGCAGTCAGTCCTTGATCAAGGAAGAGACAGATGGGACAATAGAATTTCTTTATGCGCAACCAGTGACCCGCAAAGGAATCGTGACGAGTAAATTCGTAAGTAATATGCTTGTTTTGGGTATTTTTTGGTTGATCTCCTATGGTGTTTCTTTAGGATCGACAATGCTTTATCGTCAATCAACAGATTCAACAGCGACGATCGTAAAGGAAATCAGTAAGATTTTTATTCAAGAAAGTTTGATTCTTTTATTTTTCCTAACACTGGGATTTTTGATCTCGACCTTTTTAAAATCAAGTAAACAAAGCACCAGTATATCATTAGGTGTCGTATTTGCTTTCTACTTGATCGGTATTTTTGCTGATTTAAATGACTCGTTTAGTTGGGCAAAAAATATATCGCCGACTCATATGGGCATTCCAAGCAATTTATTAGATAAAGGATTATCAGCTAGTCACACAGGATTTCTAGTAGTGTTGATCATATTGTTTTTAGCTGGAACTTATGTGCTTTACCAACGAAAGGATCTGAAGATTTAGTGGCTGAAATCAACATCGATCCAAAAAAATATGAACGGATAATACAAGCTGCCTTGAAGCAATTTGCTAAACAGGGCTATCAACGCGCAAACACAGAAGATATTGCTATAGCAGCGGGTGTTTCAAAAGGATTGGTTTTTCATTATTTTGGAAATAAGCAAAAGTTGTATGAACGCACGATCAGCTATGTGATCGACTGTTTAAATGAACAGTCAAAAGAATTGTTTGAAAAAGAGTATGCTGATCTAGTTGAAGTGGTAGTCGCTTCGACACAGCATAAGTTAAATTTAGAGCGGACTTTTCCTGACCATATCCATTTGCTGATTGCCTCGTATGCACAGAAAAAAATGCTTCCTGATAAAATACAAGTAAAATTGGATCACTATATGGCTGAAAATATGGCTATTGCACAGCAGCTTCTAACGAAGATCATCAACAAGCTTCCGCTCAAAAAAAACATCTCTAGAGAAGATGTGGTTCGTTTAGTACTAGGTGTTTTCAATCAGATTTATTTAGAGAGTTTGACTTTTTTAGAAGAAAACCAACAGGTAACAGAGATTCATCAAATGCAATTTTTAGTTGAACGTTCACAAAGCTATATGAACATTCTGCAGGCTGGTTTTTTAGAACAATGAATGAGGTTGGGACAGAAGTGTTTAATCCCGAGAAATAAGAAAGAATTCACGAAAATTGTTTTTCAAATTTTTGTGAATTCTGGCTTGTTTCTGAAGGGATCACTTCCGCTCTCGCCGTTTATCCGGATTTCAGGTGTCAGGGATTTGACTCGCAGAGTTTTGTCTCGCTCTCATTTTAAAATGTAATAAGCGATGGTCGAAAGTCAGATTTTTCAGCAATTTTCCAAGGGGGGCGAGACAAAAGCGATCATTCAAAAT
This sequence comes from Enterococcus sp. 9D6_DIV0238, assembly GCF_002174455.2. Taxonomy (NCBI): domain Bacteria; kingdom Bacillati; phylum Bacillota; class Bacilli; order Lactobacillales; family Enterococcaceae; genus Enterococcus; species Candidatus Enterococcus dunnyi. Next base: position 1,699,551 of record NZ_CP147246.1, on the reverse strand, counting down.
TTTAAATCCGAACCGTTTCCCTCATTGTTCAAAACGTTTCATATAATAAGGAATTTGCTTGCTGATTTCTGTTGGTAAGACGACATAATGATCTTGTCCGAGAACATCGCCAATCAAGCTATGAAGGTAAACAGCAGCGCACAGGGCGTCTTTTTTAGCATCAAATTGAGCTAAAAAACCAGCGATCATTCCAGCAAGTGTGTCTCCCATTCCGCCAGTCGCCATGGCTGGATTTCCAAGAGGATTGACAAAATAGTCGTTCAAAGTATAAATAGTTGTACGATGACTTTTCAACACTAAATTGCTGCCTAATATTTTTTGAGCAGTTTGATTATTTTTTATTGTTTGGTTTGGAATGGTCAGACCGCTTAAACGCTGCCATTCCATTTGATGAGGGGTAAAAACAGCTTGCTGAGGATAAGCTAGCTGATAGTGATATTGAGCAAACAAAGTAATGCCTGAACCGTCAATAACTAGCCAGTGTTTTGCCTGCTGTTCCTGGATCACTAATTGTAATAACGTATGACTATGTTCGCTCAAACCAAGTCCGGGACCGATCAAAATAACATCAGACTCTGCTAAAACAGCTTGAATATCTTGTATCTGAAGCCAATCGATGACCATTACTTCAGGCAAGCGAGCATGCAGCGGAGCGTGATTTTTTTCTGCTGTAACGACAGTAACTAACCCAGCGCCAGAGTTGACAGCAGCTTCAGCACTCATAATGATCGCACCGCCATATCTTTCATTGCCGCCAATCAATACGACTCGCCCGAAAGTCCCTTTGTGGGAAAGCTCAGGGCGTTTTTTGATCACGCTATGTAGTAGTTCTTCGGACAATTCGTTCATTTGAAGGCACTCCTTTCACTCTTACTATTAGTATAAAGCTGTTTAAGACGAAGGGCAAAATATTACAGAAAAAACTTGTCCCGCCTTTTTCTTTTAGCCGAGTTAGTGGTATGATGAGAAGGTAGAATAATGAATTGGAGTGACTAAAAAATGACAATTGATTGGCAAAAAGAAGTAGATGCCCGCAAAGAGGCACTATTAGAAGATTTACAGAATTTATTACGCATCAATAGTGAGCGTGATGATGCAAAAGCAACACCAGAAGCGCCTTTTGGCCCAGGACCTGTGGCTGGTTTGAAACATATGCTTTCTTACGGTGAACGTGATGGCTTTGTCGTAAAGAATGTGGATAACTATGCAGGACATATCGAATATGGTGAAGGTGATGAAACATTAGGTATCTTCGGCCATATGGACGTAGTTCCTGCAGGTGATGGCTGGGACACTGATCCATATGAACCAGTGATCAAAGACGGGAAAATTTTCGCCCGCGGCTCAAGCGATGATAAAGGACCAAGTATGGCTGCTTATTATGCATTGAAAATCATCAAAGATCTAGGTGTACCATTATCTAAGAAAGTTCGTTTTGTAGTCGGCAGTGACGAAGAGAGCGGCTGGGGCGATATGGAGTATTACTTCAAACATGAAGAAACACCTGATTTTGGTTTTTCTCCAGATGCTGAATTCCCGATCATCAATGGGGAGAAGGGGAATGTTTCATTATATGCACGCTTCAGCGGTTCAAGTGAAGGTGAATATGGCTTAGAGAGCTTCAATGCTGGTTTACGTGAAAATATGGTTCCTGGTACAGCAACAGCGGTGGTCACTGTCCCTTCTGAAGAAGCTGCTGAAAAAATGCAAGGTGCATTTAGTGTATTTGTCGGTGAAGAACCAATTTCTGGTACTTTGGAGGCAAATGGAACAACTGTTACGATCAAAGTTGTCGGAAAAGGGGCTCACGGTGCTAGCCCGCAATCAGGGATCAATGCAGCGACATTCTTGGCTGTTTTCCTAAATAGCTATAGCTTTGGCGGCGCGGCAAAAGAATTTATCGAAGTGGCTGCAACATTAGTGCATGAAGATTTCTACGGTGAAAAATTAGGCGTAGCTTTTGAAGATGCTAAAATGGGCAAACTAACAATGAATGCGGGTCTGTTTGTATTCGAGAAAGGGCAAGAAGAAGGTAATTTTATGAGCTTGAACTTCCGCTACCCTAAAGGAACATCGGCAGAACAATTAGAAGCAGGTGCTAAAGCAACGGCTGGTAAGATCGGTGCAGAGATCGTTCAAGGCGGTCGCAATCAAGAACCGCATTATGTACCAGCAGATGATCCATTGGTAGAAACATTACTGCAAGTGTATGAAGATCACACTGGACAAAAAGGTCACGAACAAATCATTGGTGGCGGAACTTACGGACGTTTATTAAAACGTGGCGTAGCGTATGGCGCAATGTTCCCAGGCTATACAGATACAATGCATCAAGCGAATGAATTTATGGCATTGGATGATTTATTCCGTGCAACAGCTATTTATGCGGATGCGATTTATCGTTTAGCGAAATAAAAATAAAGATCATCTCAATAAACCTGACAGACAGTTGTCAGGTTTATTTTTGTATAATGAAAACAAGTCGTTAGAAACAAATGACAATTTCCAGTATACTTAATAACATATCTTCCCAGCTTTAAATAAAAATGAGGTGAATACATGATTCGGTTTCAACAGGTTTCCAAAAAATATAATGATCAGGCAGTTTTAGAAGATTTTGATATAGCGATCGAAGATGGTGAGTTTTTTGTATTGGTCGGACCCAGCGGCAGTGGAAAAACGACAACACTGAAAATGATCAATCGATTGATCGAGCCGACATATGGGGATATCTATTTTAATGATCAACGTTTGATTGAATATGACTTAAAAGAGCTTCGACTAACGATCGGTTATGTTCTTCAACAAATTGCTCTCTTTCCTAATCTGACTGTGGCTGAAAATATCGAATTGATTCCAGAAATGAAACGCTGGAACAAAACGCAGCGAAGAGAAAGAACGGAGGAGCTATTACGAAAAGTCAATTTACCGCCAGAGGAGTATTTACATCGTAAACCGGCAGAATTATCAGGTGGTGAACAGCAGCGTATCGGTATTTTAAGAGCGATCGCAGCAAAACCGGATATCATTTTGATGGATGAACCATTTAGTGCATTAGATCCGATTTCAAGAGGTCAGCTGCAATTATTGATCAAAGATTTGCATAAAGAAATGGCGAGTACAGTCGTATTCGTCACGCATGATATGAACGAAGCATTACTATTGGGCGATCGAATTTGTGTGATGAAAGAGGGAAGAATCATACAGACGGATACTCCAGAAGAAATCCGCAGCCATCCGGCTAATGAGTTCGTAGCGCAGTTTTTCCAACAAGATCATTCGAACTTGGAAAATTATTGTGCAGAAGATTTACTAAAAATAGATTCATTAGCTCCTGCTAAAATAACAGGAGAAGTGAACGTAGCACTGGATACGACATTACCAGTGATCATTCGTGCGCTTATAGAAGGAAAGCGTGTCACATTGGTCGAAGAAGAAATAGTTCATGGAGAAATCACAGATCGGGCAATCCTAAGATTCTTAGAGACGAAGATGGAAAAAGGTGATCAATAATATGGGGAAACTGATAGAAACATTAGCTGCACGAAAAGAAGAGTTTATTCAGGCAGTGGTTGAGCATATCCAATTATCATTGTTATCTTTGCTGATTGCGATTCTTTTGGCGATTCCACTGGCGATTTTACTTACAAATTATAAAAAAGCAGCAGAAGCAGTATTGCAAATCACAGGGATTTTTCAAACGATCCCTTCATTAGCTTTATTAGGTTTACTGATACCGATCATCGGAATCGGGACACCACCGGCAGTTGTAGCGTTAGTGATTTATGCGTTATTTCCGATCTTGCAAAATACGTATACTGGACTGACGGAAATCGACCCCTCATTAGAAGAGGCAGCTGAAGCTTTTGGAATGTCCAAAAGAGAAAAGCTGATCAAATTTGAGTTACAATTAGCGTTGCCATATATTATTTCTGGTATTCGTACGGCAACGGTGATGATCATCGGTACGGCAACCTTAGCTGCTTTGATCGGTGCAGGCGGATTAGGTTCATTTATCCTGCTTGGGATCGATCGAAATAATGTCTATTTGATTTTGATTGGTGCAATTTCCTCTGCTGTACTGGCTGTGCTGTTTAATTACGGGATCCATCTATTGGAAAAAGCGACAGTCAAACGAATCGTTACAGCCTTTATGGTATTACTAGCATTATTGATTGGGTCATTTGTTTATACACATCAAGAAGCAGAGCAAAAAGAAATCACGATTGCGGGAAAATTAGGTGCTGAACCAGATATCATTATCAATATGTATAAGGAATTGATTGAAAACAACAGTGACATCCATGTAAATTTAAAAACAAATTTTGGAAAAACCAGCTTCTTATTTAATGCTTTAAAATCAGGTGAAATCGATGTTTATCCAGAATTTACAGGGACAGTTCTTGAAACATTCCTAAAAGATAATAAGAACACATCTAACGATCCGCGGAAAGTTTACGAATATGCGCGTGACCAAATCAAGCAGCAGGAAAATATGGATTATTTAGAGCCGATGCGTTATCAAAATACCTATGCAGTAGCAGTCAAACGTTCCTTTGCAGAAGAAAACGGACTGAAAACCATCGAAGATTTGAAAAAGGTCGAAGGTCAGCTAAAAGCTGGATTTACGCTTGAATTTATCGATCGTGATGATGGCTACAGAGGCTTACAAAAATTATATGGACTCAATGTAGAGGTCAAATCAATGGAACCGTCTTTACGCTACCAGGCAATCAATAACGGTGATGTGAATGTTGTAGATGCTTATTCTACAGATAGTGAGCTTAAACAATATGATCTTGTTATTCTGAAAGACAATAAGCAACTATTCCCACCGTATCAGGGCGCACCATTATTGAAAGCAGAAACACTGAAAAAATATCCGGAACTGAAAGACTTATTAGAACCTCTAGTAGGAAAAATCACTGAAGAAGAAATGAGTGATATGAATTATCAAGTCAATGTGGAACAAAAAGATCCGGCGGCGGTGGCTCATGATTATTTAGTGAAGCATAAGCTGTTGGAAGAATAAAGGATAGCAGGAGAAAAGACGACGATTATCAGTTGTCTTTTGCTTACTTTATAAGGTATAAGAAATGAGAAAGTAATCACCTGTAAGTACAATTACAAAAAAAGCTCGAAAGTGTATTATATCGCCACTATCTTACTTTAGTAGGTAAGATAGTGGCCTTTTTTTGTCTAGCACCGCGAACGAATGTCAATTTACTTAAGGATTAAATGAGTTTGTTCAGTTTTTATGTATCAAAAACTACATAAAATCCACATTGTAATTATTTATTTCTTTAAGGTTATTTTAGAAAACTTTAAAGCATAAATATTTAATGTTATTATTTTATTTGTACTTTTTGAAGATAATTTTTTGTTGTTCGGGTTTGTTGGTTATTTTTATAATTTAATATGGAGGAGCGAAATGAAAAAGAAAATTTTTTATATGTTGTTTGGTCTGTTGTTGTTACTTAGTTTTACTATAAAGTCGGAAGCTGCAAAACCACCTAGATTTAAAGGAGTTTTATCTCAAGGTGTTAGGAACATCAAGTATTATATTGCCCCTAGTGCATCCGGAGTAGCGGGGCACATTGACAATGCTAAACATAATTGGATGTATACTGGTTGGGCAAATCCAATCTATATGTATTAAGCAAAATCATAATTGGTTATCCAATATTGACGCCCACGGTTACACAAGTTCTGGTAGCAAAACTGGAGGATATGTAGAGTTTTACGATAATACTGATAGAGCGATTGCCACTGGAGGAAATGCACCAAATAGAAACTACTTCTACGCAATCATTCGTTTCAATATGCATTATAAAAATAATAGTTATATGAGAGATCGAATTCCAAAACATGAAATGGGCCATGCCTTAGGTTTAGCTCATATAAATGATAAGACGAGTATCATGCATCCAAGTGTAGAAGGTGGTCCTCGTAAAGTGGATAGAGATGCAAGCAATAAAATTACAGATATTTACGGATGGTGATAAGAATGAAAAAACTAACAATAATAACTATTCTGTGCGTCAGTATTTTCTTAAACGGTTGTAGCAATACTTCTTCTAAAACCGCTAAAGTCAAAGAAATACCTACAGAAAAAAGTAATTCAACATCAACAACTAAAGAGCAAGTATCAGAGGTCAAAAAAGAAGACTACTACTCTTATCTCGACAACGTTGATCGTACGAATGTACAATCATCAACAGTCGAATCATTTTTGATGTACGATAATACTAATCCAAAAAGTCTTCAGGATAATACCAATAATATATTTCTAGCGCATGTCATCGCTATAGATAAAGCAGAAGTTGATGCCAATATTCCTGAAACAGATAGCAATAGTATTTTACCTGACACTTATGGAAGGTTAGAAGTATTGAAACAAATCGAAGGCACTACACTTGATCAAGTATCTTTTATCAGATCAGGTGGTATTATCAAAGAAAAAGATCGTTTCAGAAATGCAGAAAAAGAAGAGGTGGACAAACATAACCGCTTAAGAACTGAAGCTGGACGTCCGCCAATCACTCAAAGTCACGATTGGGTTGAAGTCAGAGAAGCTGGTGATATTGAACTTCAAGCAGGTGAAGTATATTTATTTTTTGCAACATATAATGAAGAAAGAGATGCATATGTTTTAGAAGGCTATCAATATGGGGCTTTGCTACTAGAAGATGACGAACAACCAATTTCAAGAACTCGTTCGCTTCCAAATCAGATCGGAAAAACATGGAAAATTAAAAATGCTGCTTCTGGTGAGGAACAGGATTTAGGTGATTATCTAAAAAATGAGTTAGGAATCGAAATGCAAGAAAACTAAATGAATAAAATCGAAACTTCAAGTTCTTGTATCATCGAGCACTTGAAGTTTGTTTAGGATTCATCTACGTTTTTCTCATAATAAAGTACTTTCTACCAAAAAGAAATGCATTTTTTCCAGACTTTCGCTATAATAAAGAAAACAATAAAAACAGGAAGTGTAAACATGAAAAAAGCAGATCGTCAACGCTTGATCAAACAATTGATCACTGAAAAAGAAATAGAAACTCAGGATGAGTTGATCGCACTTCTTGAACAATCAGGAGTTAAAGCAACTCAGGCGACCGTTTCAAGAGATGTTCGTGAAATGAGTATCGTAAAAACGCATGGCTCAGATGGCCGTGTGAAATATGCGATTTTTTCTCAAAGCCAGCCATCCAGTAGCGAAGAAAAACTAAAGGAATCGGTCAAAGACTCTGTGATCCGTATGGAGCGTGTACAGTTTATGGTCATTGTTCACACGGACATGGGCGCGGCGGATGTTGTCACTAATTTTCTTGACGAAGTAAAGTATGATGAGATTGCAGGAACAGTCGCAGGTGTAGATACGATTATTATTATTGCACGTTCAGAAGCAGATGCTAAAGCAGTAGTTGAACGTTTTGAAAGCATGATGAATTAATATTGACCAATGAAAAATGAAGGGAGATTTGGTTACATGGGATTGAAAGCGTTACAAAATGGTTCGGACATTAGAGGGATTGCTGTCGATCATGAGGATAAGAAAGCGAATTTGACACCTGAACAGGTTGGGGAAATCGCTGTTGGAATCGTTCGATGGCTATGTGAAGAGAAGCAATTAGCTGAAAAGCATCAAGCAGGAGATTTAAAAATCGGGATCGGCCATGATAGTCGAATTTCAGCAGATAGCTTGAAGCAGGCACTGATCGATAGTTTTGTAAACCAGCAGGTGGATGTTTTGGACTTTGTTTTAGCGACGACACCAGCAATGTTTATGACGACACAATTTCCTCAGTATGATTGCGATGCTTCTATCATGATTACAGCAAGCCATCTACCTTATTATTTCAATGGATTAAAGTTGTTTACAAAATCAGGTGGAGCCGAAAAAACGGATATAGCGTATATCCTTTCACACACTGCCCCTTTAGAGACGACCGGAAAAGGAAATGTGATGAGCGCGGACATCATCGATGATTATTCTGCAGATTTAACTGAGAAGATTCGTAAGGGAATGAAAACAGAGGCTGAGAAACCATTGACTGGTTTTCGTATCATTGTAGATGCTGGAAATGGAGCAGGAGGTTTCTTTGCGGAAAAAGTACTTCAAGTGCTGGGAGCGGATACGACAGGTTCACAATTTCTAGAACCGGACGGCATGTTTCCAAATCACATCCCAAATCCTGATAATAAAGAAGCAATGGCAAGTATTCAGCAAGCAGTACTTCAAAATAAAGCTGACCTAGGCGTGATTTTTGATACAGATGTCGATCGTTCAGCGTTAGTAGATGCCACTGGTGAGGTGATCAATCGAAATAATTTGATTGCTGTTTTGGCAACCATTGTATTGGATGAATACCCAGGAAGCAGTATTGTCACTAATTCACCTACCTCTAGTCATTTAAAAGATTTTATTGAAGCAAAGGGTGGAAAGCAAGTTCGTTATATTTCAGGCTATCGAAATGTGATCAATAAAATGATTGAACTGAATAATAAAGGGATTGAAACACCATTGGCGATAGAGACGAGTGGTCATGCGGCGTTCAAGGAAAATTATTTTCTTGATGATGGTGCCTATGTCATTGCCAAAATCTTGATGCTTTTGCCTAAATTAAAAACTCAAAATGAAACATTGGGTGAATTGATCGAATCATTAAAACAGCCTCTTGAAACACAAGAGCTGCGTTTTGAAATAATGGCAGACGATGTAAAAGGATACGGGAATCAAGTGATTCAAGAGTTGGAGTCTTTTGTGACTAGTCATGCGGGAATGACCATAGACCCAGAAAATGAAGAAGGCATCCGTGTCAATGTATTTGATGATTATGGCTCAGGCTGGTTATTATTGCGAATGAGTTTACACGAGCCTTTATTAGTGCTTCAAGTCGAAAATGACGAAAAAGACAAGAATCAAAAAGTACTAGAGACACTAAATGAATTCTTTGGAAAATATACTGAATTGGATTTAACAAAACTTACTCAGTTTTTGGGAGAATAATAAATAGTCGGGAAAAGAGCAGCCTCTTTTTCCGACTATTTTTAAATAAACGTAGTTAAAAAAATTATTTTGTGTTCTCTTTTTTCTTCCTGTAAACATAACCTAAGCCAAGACCAACGACCGCTGCCAAAATAAATAAAAGATCGCTCATATTTCTACCCCTCTCCTTTTGCAACCTTTAGTGTAACACAAAGAAGAGAAGGGGGCAGGTAAAGTTTAAGTAAAGATTACTCGATACCAGGTTCAGCTGTAGCAACTATTGTTTCACCACTAAACGGATGGACAAGATGAAGCTCATAAGCATGAAGCATCAAGCGGCCTTTCGGCTTTGGATGATAGAGTGGATCGCCAATGATAGGATGCCCAATACTCTGTAAATGAACTCTGATTTGATGTGTTCGACCGGTTTCTAACACACAATAAATCAACGTTTGATTTTTTTCTTTTGAGTAGGAAACAGCTTCTACATGAGTGATCGCTACATCTCCTTTATGTTCATCGATCACTCGTTTGCGTCGATCGTGTCGATTTCGCCCAATTTTTTTACGAATAGTGAAGGATGTTTCTTTAAGAGCACCAGAAACGATTGCTTGATAGCGACGGTAAATCTCTTTTTTTTCCAGTAGCCGTCCTAAGATAGGCAGTACAAATGGGTTTTTTGCAAAGAGAATTGCCCCGCTGGTTTCTTTATCTAAACGATGAACAACATATGGCACTTGATTTTTGGGCGCTAGATAAGCTGCTAAATGATTTAAAAGCGTCTCTTGTTCATCTGGCTGATTAGGATGAGTTTTCATGCCGGCGGGCTTATTTAAAATAATCAGGTGCTCATCTTCAAAAAGGACATGTACGTTAGCCGGATTGCCGAGTCGTAATTTTGGCATGGGATAGTCATCTGCTTCGAAGTTCAGCGTGATCTTGTCACCTGCTTTGGCTGTAAAATGAAATAATGCCGGCTCGTCATTGATCGACACATTTTTTCTGATACGTAGAAAATGGCGCACTTTGCGAGGAACTAGCCATTCTTGTTCAAGTAGTTCTCTGATGGTCTGTTCTTTGAATGTTTCAGGTAATAGGATGGATAATTCCATAATTTTTCCGCCTTTTCACTAGAGTCAATCCTAGTTTAACAAATGCAGGCAGAAGTTCAAGCGATTCTCTTATTTTTGGGTGAATGGGCAAAGTTAATTCAACTCAGTAGGTAGCGAAAGTTGGAACAGAATCAATCGATAAGGAGATTTTAAAGAAAAAAAGAACCCGCCCTTTGGGGAAGGACGGGAAAGGAGTTAAAAATGAAAAAGTGTTTTGTTAGGGTTGTTTGTTGGTATGTGTATATAATACAAAGCAAATATGAATTTTTTGTGTGCTAAATTATTTAAAACTGTAAACTTTTTCTAAAGTAGTCTTTAAATGTTGAACAGAATTAGTTTTTCATCGTATTGATCAAACGTTTGGTCCAGCTAAAATCAGTTTTTGTGATAGTATCATCGCCGAATAGTTTGCCATCACGGTCGATAGCATATACAAACATTCCGCCTTTTTGACCATCCTTAGGGTTCCAAACAGCATAAGAATAAGCACGGCTCGTTTCGTAAGGATCGATCGTATCATTCCAGCGGTTTCGGTCTTGTTCCTCTGGGAAAGAAATGCCAGGCAGAAATTGTTTTGTGTTGATGGATATCTTATACGTATCCCAAGTACGGTCTAAAGAAGTAGTTGAACGACCATAGGCTTGAAGAAATAGATAATCACAATAAGGAGCTACTTTTTTGAATAAAGAATGGTTATCTTTATTCGTATCATAAATCAATAGTTTTCCAGTGTTTGATAAGGGCCCTAATTTGTTTGAAAGAGCTTTGAATGTCCCAGCCGCCATTTCTTCTTGCGTAGCAGTCAAAGTCGATTCCATATCGATATCCAATCCATCCAAATCCCAAGGCGTAAGATAGGTATCGATCAATTGCTGTGCATAAGAATCATATTCAGCGAGCGTTGGTTTGGTTCCTGTATGAGGAACATTCCATAACTCTCGAATATCGATCGTGCGTATGACGCGCGTCCCTCTAGCATGAAGTGTAGGGACATATGTGTCCTTTAGTGTGTCCCAAAATTTTTGCTGATCTGTTCCAGGATTGACATAATGAAAAACGGACACAATATCGACACCTTCAGGAATGTCCGTCATGGCAGTGACATTTTCATCGGGTAAATTAGAATTTGCATCATGCGGCATAGTTACGTCTCGCCATGTGCGGTAATAAGCCATCATGATAGGATCAGGTTGTGCCTGTGCATTAGCTGAATCGGGAAGTAAATTAGACCCTAATAAGAGCAACGTAGCAACAAATAAAACCTTGAATGATTTAGACATAAAGACATCTCCTCTTTCTTTTGTTAGTAAGCGCTTTCTTTTTTTAGCACTTTAATACAAAAAAATTGTAGCATAAACAGTAAAGATACTACAGCAGGATGGTTTAAAATAAGTGAGCTAGCAAGTATTTTCATTTAGGATAGGACTTTTAAAAAAATACAAAAAAGACCTGCCTTTGGGGAAGGCAGGAAAAGGAGTTAAAAATGAAAAAAGTGTTTGTTAGGGTTGTTTGTTGGTATACTTATATAATAGATGAGAAATGTGAATTTTTATGGCCTAACGTGTTCTAAAAATGAGAACTTTTCATGATAAACGATAGAAAGACGCGTAAATGAACTTAAATAGGGATTTCTTGAGGTATTCTTAAGCTTTTCTACATAAATTCAAAAGAAAAGCATGTTAAAATAGGCAGAACAAAATTTGTATGCCTTTATTCATGCTAAAGCCGTATGAATAAATGTATCTTTCTATGTTAAAATGGCTTAGAAACTTTTATATAAAGAGGGAGTAATATGGATTTTAAAACAATTATGGCAAAAATTGCGGCAGGGTTCAAACGTTTCTGGATATGGATCAAACCGTACCTCAGTCGTTTTCATCATTGGCGTAAACGAATTTGGAAAAAATACCAGATCAATAAAATTATTTTATTGTTAGGTCTGGTCGTTGTATTAGTGACTAGTATTTATTTGTTTACTCTAGCCAAATCAGCGAATGTCGGAGCCTTGAAAAAAGGGTTGGAAGAATCCACCGTTATTTATGATAAGAATAATGACGAAGCCGGTAAGCTTTTCGGTCAAAAAGGAACCTTTGTCACGATCGATCAAATTTCTCCTTACGTCAAGGATGCCTTGATCTCAACAGAGGACCGTAATTTTGAAACGCACCATGGCTATGACATCAAAGGACTTTTGCGGGCGGTCGTAGGAAAATTAAGCTTTGGGAAAATCGGCGGAGGCGGCGGAGGAAGTACCATCACCCAGCAATTAGCCAAAAATGCTTACCTGACCCAAGAGCAAACGATGACTCGTAAAGCAAGAGAACTATTCTTAGCGATCGAAATCGAGAAAAAATATGATAAACAGCAAATTTTAGAAATGTATCTGAACAATTCTTACTTCGGAAACGGGGTATGGGGAATCGAAGATGCTTCTCATCGATATTTTGGTGTCAGCGCCAGTGAATTGAGTGTTGGTCAAGCAGCAACACTTGTTGGAATGCTGAAGGGACCGGGGATCTACAATCCAATCGACTATATGGAAAATGCTGTCAATCGTCGTAACACTGTTTTACAATTGATGGTCGATAACGGCAAATTATCCCAAGGTGAAGCAGATGCACAGGAAAATACGGAAATTGCATTGGCTGATAATTATTCTGATGTAAATTCAGACTATCGTTATCCGTACTATTTTGATGCGGTCATTGACGAAGCCGTTAATAAGTATGGACTAAAAGAAGAAGATCTGTTGAATAGGGGCTACCAAATCTACACAGCGCTGGATCAAAACTATCAAACAGCGATGCAGCAAACGTATGAAAATGATGCATTATTTCCGCCAAATGCAGAGGATGGCGCAATGGTTCAAAGCGGATCAGTGGCATTAGATCCAAAAACAGGCGGCGTACAGGGCGTTGTTGGCGGACGCGGTGAGCATGTCTATCGCGGATTCAACTTTGCCACTCAAACAAAACGTTCACCAGGATCTTCATTGAAACCTATTTCAGTGTATACACCAGCACTAGAGTCTGGAATGAAGCCGAATGCGATTTTAGAGGATAAGCCACAAGATTATTATCCAGCAGAAAACTACAGTCGGACATTTAGCGGTGAAGTACCGATGTATCAAGCTTTAGGAGAGAGTTTGAACTTACCTGCTGTTTGGACACTGCATAAAATCGGGTTAGATAAAGGATATGAAAAAACAGAAAAATTTGGGATTCCTTTAGCTAAAGAAGATAAGTATTACGGATTAGCATTAGGCGGGTTGAAAACAGGAGTATCACCACTGACGATGGCTAATGCGTATAGTGCTTTTGCAAATGAAGGCGTTCAGCATGAAGCCCACTTGATTACCAAAATCATTGATTCTACGGGTGCAGTGATCGTAGACAACACAAGTACGAAATCAAAACAAATCATCACAAAAGATATCGCGAATCAAATGACGAGCATGCTTTTAGGTGTATTTAGCTCTGGAACAGGGATCAATGCCGATCCATCAGGCTACGTAATGGCAGGAAAAACAGGAACGACTGAAACAAACTTCGATACGAATAAAACCAATGACCAATGGGTTGTCGGCTACACACCGGATGTTGTTCTTGCAACATGGCTAGGCTTTGAGCAAACGAGTGAAAATCACTATCTAGAAGGCAGCAGTGCCACTCACGCTTCGACAGTATTTAGTAGTCAGGCACAGGGCATCTTGCCTTATACAGCACAAACACCTTTTACTATCGCGGATGCATATGCAACTGGCGGAGTCATGCAGGCAGCAGGAGAAGTCCCAGCTGTAAATCAAGATGATTGGCAGGACAGCATGAAAGAAATCGGTGGTCAGGTCAAAGAAGGAGCCAAAGATGTCGGCGGCAAAATCAAAGAAGGCTGGGAAAAAGCGAAGACTGGCTTAAAAGATTTATTTGGCGGTTTGACAGGAGAATAATCGGTTTCAAAACGAATCAAACAATGGTACAATCAAAGGGAAGAATTTTGTAGAAATGAGGGAACGTACATGAGCAATATTTATGATACAGCCAACCAAGTAGAACGCGAAATCCGTGAATTAGCAGAATTTAAAGCATTAGAAGGAGCCTATGATGCAGTAAAAGCAGATGAGGAAGCCTATAAGCTATTCAAAGAATTCCAAACTTTCCAACAAGGATTACAAGAAAAGCAAATGCGTGGAGAAGAATTCACAGACGAAGATGCAGAAAAAGCCCAAGCGTTAGCAACAGAAGTACAAAAAGCTGAAGTGATCAATGAATTGATGCAAAAAGAACAAGCTTTCAGCTTGATCGTAAATGATTTGAACCGCATCATCATGACACCGATTCGCGATTTGTATAACGATTAATAAAAATAAGACTTTAAAGAGGCGTAAACACGTTTTCTTTAAAGTTTTTTTGTATATTCGGAAAAATTTTCTGTTGTATAAGTGTTTTAGAATGTCCTAAGTACGTAAAAAAGATTCGATAATATAAATCTTATGTGTTCCTATTCTTTCTCGATAAAGGACAAATGATTTTTGAACTGCTGGAACTTGTAGGTTACGAGTTATACTTTTCGGAAGATGGTTTTCCTTTGTTCAGAAAGTGAGGAACTGTTTTTGAATCTCTGGAGAGAATCTATTCTTTTTAGTACAGGATATTTGGTTTATTGATCATACGATTTCTAGTATATAGATTCTGTGGAGCGGAAAATGAAAGAACGGGCAACGAAGGAAAAGCTGGTCCATTTTTAGTGATCAAGTCGAGCGTGTCGATTTTTTGACACCTCAAGCTTACGTAACAACCTTTTCTAAGCAGATAAAAATTATTGCATATGGATTCGAGCGTTAATTAAAGTGGTGATATTAGAGGTTTAAGGTGATTAAGGGAGGACTCGAAGAGCATTTTTAACTCTTTTTAATTTCTATACAAAAAATAGAAAACGAACAAATTTTCGTATGTTTTTACTGACCGAACCTTGATAAAATGATATGATGGAAGAAATGATTCTAGATGAAGGAGGAGGAGCAAATGAAAGTCTTACATGCTGCAGATTTGCATCTGGATCGGTCCTTTGAAGGATTAAGAAATATACCTAGAGCACTCGCAGAAAGCTTACAGCAGGCAAATCAGAAGGCTGTGACAGCGATCATCGATATAGCAATCAAAAATCAAGTCGATTTAGTGATTTTTGCCGGTGATACATTTCATCAAAGTCGGACATCGATTCGGACACAGGCTTTTTTTATAGACGAAATGAAGCGGTTAGAGCAGGCACAGATCCCTGTGGTTCTGTCATTCGGCAATCATGATCATTACGTTCCTGAACGCTACTGGTTTGATTTTCCAGAGAATATGTTTCTTTTTCAGAAAGAGCAAGTAGAGACTCATTATGTAATGACGAAAAATCAAGAAAAAGTTGCGATTTCTGGTTTTAGTTATGAACACTCATGGATCAATGACCCAAAATTACCTGAATTTCCTATGAAAGATATAAATGCTGATCTTCATATCGGTATTTATCATGGCGATATACAAAGCAACGGACAACAGAATTATGCTCCCTTTTCATTTAGTGAAATGAAAGCCAAAGGGTATGATTACTGGGCATTAGGCCATATCCATCAACCGCAGGTAGTCAGTGCCGATCCGTTGATCGTTTACCCTGGAACACCACAAGGACATACGAAAAAAGAGCGTAACTTACAAGGAGTTGCGATCGTTTCGATTGCTTCAGGGCATGCGACCGTCCGTTTTGAACCTGTTGCACAGGTGATTTGGCAAGTAGAATCTTATTCCTTAAAGCAGGTATCAAGTCTACAAGAAGCGTTGAGTGTTCTCACAAATCACCTTATAAGCAGTAAAAAAGAACATGGACAGCTACTGTTGAAAGAGCTTCGATTGACAGATACCGAGCATTTAGGAGATGAATTTCAGCGTTCTTACGAAACGGGTGAATTGCTCTCTTATCTTCAAACGACAGTAATGAGCCAAACCGATCAGGAAATATTTCTATTTCAAATCACGCTCAGCGCAAGTATTGGAGAGCAAAAAACATTGATCACAGCGGATCCAGAGCTGTTGGAGCAACTCGAAAAAACATATTTTCAAGCGGATATATTTTCAAATACCCTACAAGAACTACTTCAAAATCCAGCCTTCACATCGGTTGTTGCAATTGATAATGAATGGCGTGAACGTAGCGTTGAACAAGCCGATCAGCGGATAAAAGAAGATTTTGTCATTCAGGAGGATCAGTCATGAAACTCATTGCAATAGAAATAGTCGGCTTTGGCAAATGGCAGCAGCAAAAAATTGAGTTTTTACCCAATAATCAGCTGCTATTTGGTGCAAATGAAGCAGGCAAGTCAACGATCTATCAATTTATTCAAGCAATGCTGTTTGGTTTTCCGCCTAAAGGCAAGCGCAAAAAGGATTATCAGCCTAAAAATGGTGCAGCATATGGTGGTCGCTTATGGCTGTCTCATCCAGTTCATGGAGAAGTACAGGTCGAACGTTTTAAAGGGCAAAATAAAGGACAGGCGAAGGTCTACTTTAATGATCAAATCGGAGACGAAGCAACTTTAAAAAACATGCTCCACCCGCTGACGAAAGAATTATTCCAATCTGTTTTTTCTATTCAGCAAGAGCAGTTAGGTCAATTAGATAAACTGACAGAAGAAGAGCTGCAGACGTCATTGCTGTCTTTAGGCTTATCAGGTAGCCAGCAACTTCTCGTTCGCCGAGAAGAATATTTTAAAGCAGCTCAAACGATCTATAAAGGAAAAGGCAGCCAACCGCCATTGAATCAAAAGCTTGCACAATATCAAGAGCTGCAGCAAAAAATCAATGATAAAGAACAGCAGGAACGACCGTTTCAAGAAATAGGCATATCGTTAGCCAATACAGAAAAGCAAATTTCAGAACAGTATGCACTGATTCAGCAAATAAAAAATCAGCTGTCCCTAGTGGAAAAACAGGTCATGAACTTACCACTGTATGAAGAATTACAATCGATCGATCAGCTAAGTGAAGCACCTGTTATTAAGAAAGAAGATCAAGACAAGCTGTTGTCACTTTATCAGCAGCATCGCTTCTTAAATGAAGAATTGATTCGTTTAAATCAAAGCCTAGCAGTTCAAAGTGAACATGGGGATCGGCAGGAAGAGTATCAGTTTTATCTTGAAGAAGAAGAAAATATCAAGCAGCTATTGAATCAACGTTATGCCATTGATAAACTGCTTTCTGAAATCCAGTGGATGAGTCAAAATCTGGAGCAAAACCAGAAAGAAATGCAGCCGTTAGAAAAGCAATGGGGCTGGTCTAAACAAAATCCCCCTCAGTTTGCGATGGATGAACAGGAAGTCAATGAATTGCGGGAATCCATCGTTGAACGAACAGTCAAGCTGCAGACCGCTCAAACTGATCTACACTTATTAGAAGAAGAAATTGCTACGCGGGAAGAAAATCTAAGCACGTTTGAAGCAATCAATAAAGATATGTTCCGTAAAGGTAGGCAAAATAAAGAAAAAAGCGTTAATCTTGTTTTTTGTATTCTTGCGGCAGTCATTCTGATTCTCAGTTTCTTTTTCTCTGCACCAATTAGATATATAGGTGTAGGAATTAGCATCATAGCTGTACTTATTGGCGTATCACCTCTTTTTTATCAGGCGAAAGAGCCTTATGCGAATGAAAAGCGCCAATGGCAAGAGAAGCTTTCTCAACTAGATTATTTAAATGATCAGCTTTTAAAAATCAAAGCTGATATTAAAAAAATACATGATGAAGAACGAGAAGTAGCTCGTTTTGTCGCGGAAAAAGTTCAGGAAAACCATTTAGGCCGAATGGATCAGGTAGAATTTTGGCTGAATCATCGGGGAGATATTACTAGGTACTTGATTTTGATCAATACAAATCAAGAACTGGAACAACAATTATTGGATGATCAAAAGCGTATGGCAGAGATCACCCAACAAACAGAACGATTTACGGCAAGGCTGCCGATTTCAGGTTTGCCTTTAGCAGAGCGTATCCAAATCATCAGTCAATTTGTTGATCAAATGGAAAAAATTCGTTTTGAACAAGAGTATCAAGCAGATGCATATACAAGGCAGACCATCCGTGAGGTCAAAGAAAAACAGCATCAAGTTGATGAGCAGCTTTCACCACTAGTGCATCGTTTTCAAATTGATTCGATCAATGAAATACCAAATAAGTTAAAGAGTTACCAAAATACAACGGCAAGCAAAAAAAGAAAACAAGAGCTGCAATCGATGTTGGCTGGGATATATAACGACACAACGATGATAGAAGAACTTCCGGCAAAAAGACAACATTTAGCTGAAAAGTTAAAAGAAGCAGAAGAGCAACTTTTGCACTCACAAAAAACAGAACAAAAATTACTTTATCAACAAAAACAAATGCTGTCAGATGGTACGTTAGACGAATTGTATCAAGAACAAGCTGCTTTGAAAGCAGAAGTTGAAGAACTAGCATTAGAATGGTCAGGCTATCAATTAGCTGGTCAATTGTTGATGGATCTGCTCACGGAATTATCAGAGAAACAATTACCGAATTTACTGAAAAAAGCTACAGAGTATTTTCAGCTTTTGACGGAGCAGTCATACCAGTCGATTCAGTTAGAAGCTGAGCAGTTGATTGTGATTCGCCAAGATCATCAACGGTTTTTGCTCCATGAATTATCGACAGGAACAAAGGATCAAGTGATCATGGCTGTTCGCTTTGCTTTCTTATACTTACAAAAGCATCGGAATTTATGCCCGATCATGATCGATGACGGCTGGCTGCATTACGATAGTCAACGGAAAAAACAGTTGGCGGAACTTTTTGCACTTTTTTCTGAACAGCAGCAGGTCATCTGTTTTTCTTCCGATAAAGAAATGGTAAGCTATTACCAAGAGCTAAAACAACCGATTATTGAATTAAAAGGAGTGTAAGTATGAAAAAAATTCGCGAATTAACTGTAGATGAAACATTTGAATTATTTCTGCTGATCAAAAATGCAGATGTCCGTGTAGCTAAGAATGGCAAAAAATTTATTGCGTTTACCTTCCAAGATACCTCAGGTACGATCGATGGAAAATATTGGGATGCTTCTGAGGAAGAAATCAGTCGCTATACTGCTGGTCATGTTGTTCTTTTGAACGGTAAAAGAGAGGTTTATCAGGGCAATCCTCAAGTCAAAATTATTCATATGCGCTTAGCGCGTCCGGAAGAACCAAATGAGCCGACTTTATATATGGAAAGAGCTCCTTTAAAGCGTGAAGATATGGTAGAGGAGATCAATCAGACGATTTTTGAAATCACTAATGCCCATTGGCAGCGAATCGTTCGTTATTTGTTAACACAATATCAAAAAGAATTTTTTGATTTTCCAGCTGCCAAACGAAACCATCATGCATTTGCCAATGGTTTGGCTTATCACACAGTCTCTATGCTGCGATTAGGAAAAGCGATTTGTAAGGAGTATAACGAATTGAATGCCGCTTTACTTTATTCTGGGATCATCTTACATGACCTTGGCAAAGTAAAAGAATTATCTGGTGCGATGACGACTGAATACACGATTGCCGGCAATTTGATCGGACATTTGGTTTTGGTTGATGAAGAAATCACAAAGGCATGTATTGCACTGAAGATCGATGAAAATGATGAAGATGTGATCGTGTTACGTCATATGGTTTTAGCACATCATGGCTTATTAGAGTATGGTTCACCAGTTAGACCGCGAATCATGGAAGCGGAAGTCCTGCATCAAATCGACAATATTGATGCATCGATTCAAATGATGTTAGGATCGATTCGTCAAACAGAACCTGGGGAATATACAGATCGTATTTTTGGTTTAGATAACCGTAGTTTCTATGTACCAAAAAATATATAGATAAAGTGAGTGAGAGGAATGAATCAATCGGCACTTGAGTTGTGGACACAATTTAAGCAAGATCAAGGGATTTCGCATGATCATTACGATGTTTGGGCATTTGGCAATTCTCCTCAGATGGCAGATGAATTGTTGGCACTTGTCATTCAAGGAAAAAAGACCGGAACGTCTTCTTTGAAGTTATTATATGAGTTGGAGCCAGAAGGAGAACAAATGCCGGAAATTGGTCATTACAGCGTGTTGCTTGATGGGAATGATCAAGCACAAGCAATCATTTGTACAAGAGTCGTTGATGTGCTTCCTTTTTCACAGATCACCGAGGTTCATGGGTATCTGGAAGGAGAAGGCGAACGAAACCTGAGCTATTGGCGCAAGGTTCATAGACCCTTTTTTGAGCAGGAATTAAATGAGCGTAATTTACCGCTTTCAGAAGACTTGTTGATTGTTTATGAGCTTTTTGAAGTTGTGTATAAGAGATAAACATGAATAGTTTACCGCTGCTCTTGGATTATAGATTAGGAAGGTAGGTATCTCATGGAAATAACTGTTTATGTTGTAAATGGGTTTAGTAAGGATCATAGAGGCGGAAACAAGGCTGGAGTAGTCTTGATGGAAAAGCCATTGACTACTTATCAAAAAATGGCTATAGCCAAACAGTTGGGATATGCGGAAACTGCCTTTATATCCAGCTCTGAACAGGCTGATTATAAATTTGAATATTTTACACCAAAAGAAGAAGTTGATTTATGCGGGCATGCCACGATCGGTTCTTTTGCGCTATTGAAACATTTAAATAAAATTTTCAAAAATCATTATACGATTGAGACGAATAGTGGTGTTCTTACCGTAACTATAGAGGATGATACTATATTTATGGAGCAAACCAATCCAGTATTTTATGAGACTCTATCATCAGAGGAGCTCGCTGAGTGTTTTGATATC
The DNA here is from genome assembly GCF_002174455.2 of Enterococcus sp. 9D6_DIV0238. Taxonomy (NCBI): domain Bacteria; kingdom Bacillati; phylum Bacillota; class Bacilli; order Lactobacillales; family Enterococcaceae; genus Enterococcus; species Candidatus Enterococcus dunnyi. Next base: position 1,678,611 of record NZ_CP147246.1, on the reverse strand, counting down.
GAAAAAATAGATCAGGAGTATCCAATTCAAATTGTGTCTACGGGATTAAAAGATATTTTGATTGCTATCAGAAGTGAACGAGAATTGCATGCACTACAACCAAACTTTGAAAAGATCAAGGAACTTAGTGAGTCGTACCATGTTGTCGGGATGCATCTATATGCATTCAATGATGATCGAATAATATGTAGAAATTTTGCGCCATTATACGACATCAACGAAGAAGCTGCGACAGGAACTTCAAATGGAGCCTTGGCGTGCTATCTATACAAGCAACATGGTTTACGAAAAGAAGTTTATGTATTTGAGCAAGGCTATTCTTTACGTTTACCTTCTGAAATACTAGTTAAGTTAAAAACGAATAGTAACAATGAAATAGAAAAGGTGTATGTTGGCGGTAAAGGGGATTACTGCGAGACGAAGGTTTTAAGTATAGAAAATGACTAATGAAAAAAGGAGCGGGATGTTTATCCGCTCCTTTTCTATTTTGATTATTTAGAAGAGTCTTCAGTTTTGCTTGATGATTCTTCTGTTTTTGAAGAATCACTTGATTTAGAATCTTTTTCTTTAGAAGAAGATTCTTTTGCTTTAGACTCTTTTGTAGAAGATTCGCTTGATTTAGAAGAATCTTCAGTTTGGATCAAACCAGCTAAAATATCTTTGAATGCGTCATCTTTGATTTTAACGTTAGCTTCAGTTAAAACATCAGAAGTCACTTTTTGCACGAATTCTTGGTCGTTTTGTTTGTTTGTTTCAGCAATTTTCTTCAACTCTTTTTTGTAAGGAGCCATATCATTGCCTTTTTCTTTGTTTTTCACCATTTTAACAACATAATAAGTTGATTGGTAAGTTGTTGCATCTGTCGCTTGGATCGGTTCAGATACGGTACCATCTTTTAATTTGAAGGCAGCTTCTTTTACTTGTTCTGGAACAGTTGCTGATTGTGAATCAAATTTCACTTTTCCGCCGTCTTCTTTAGTTGTTGTATCTGTTGATTTTTCTTTAGCGATTTTAGCAAAGTCGCCGCCGTCATCTAATTGTTTTTTGATATCTTTTGCTTCATCTTCAGTAGCAACTTGGATCAATTGTGCTTCTACTTCTGGGTGGAACGTTTCCCAAGCCGCTTTTAAATCTTCATCAGTGATTTTGATGTGTGCTTTGATCCCAGCTTGATAAGCTAAGTTTTGTTTGATTAACTGTTTATAGCTTTTTTCTGTGTAGCCAGCTTGTTTTAATTGATCTTCTAAGCTTGCGCCTTGGTCTTTAGCGTTTTTCTTAGCTTCATCATATTTAGCTTGTACTTCTTTGTCAGAAACGTCTTTACCATATTTTTCTTCAAAGACTTTGAAAATGATCATGTTACGAACATCTTGTTGACTTTGTTGGCTTGTTTTCACTTGGTTGTAGAAATCATCAACAGTAATTGTAGCACCTTTCATTGTAGCGATTTCTTTTGATCCGCTTGAGCATGCTGCTAGTGCAAAAACACTGAATAAGCCCGCTGCGGCTAAAATTAATTTTTTCTTCATTCTTCTAGCACTCCTAAGTTTATTTTATTTTTTATTATGTAGAAATTAATTCTCACGCTTATTACTATACCACACTATGTTTCAGAAAAGAAATATTGAATTAGTAGTTTCAAGAAATTTTCGAATTTAAGACACATTTTCCTCTATAAATAGGTTTATTTCGGACATTTTAGTGATTTAAATACACGAAAAGAGTGATTGTAAAAAAGTGTTGAATTATATAAATAGAAAATGAATTTAATTTAAACGATGATTAAATCAAAAAAATAGAGGATGAAAAAACATGAATCTGACGTTTTTCCATCCCCGTATAAACATATGATCTATTTAGCTATTTCAGGTAATTCATCCTGAATTTTTTCCACTTGCTCTTGAATTTGCTCGATTCGTGGTTCTGTTTGAAATTTAAAATTCTCAATGTCTTGATTGATGCCTTCAATGAACGGCTCGATATAAATTTCTGCTGTTGCCTGTAAGGCTTGCGCAGATTCTTTAAACTGATCAAGTTTGTCAGAAAAGTCTTCTCTTAGATCTGACCATTCATCTAATTCATCGACAAATTTTTGACGGGTCGCTTTTCCGCTTCGTGGCGCAAAAAGTAAACCGCTGGCAGCACCGACGATGGCGCCAAAGAACAATCCTTTAGAAAATTTACTCATTTATGCTTCCTCCTGTTGTCTGATCTTATCAGCGATTTCCTGCATTTCTTCAGCTGTATACTTTCCTTGATTATTACCAAAGTGGATCGAAAAGTCATCTGTTTCTTCATAACGCGGAATCAAGTGGATATGGGAATGGAAAACAGATTGATAGGCTAGTTCTTTATTATTATTGATGATGTTTAATCCCTGCATCTCAGGAAAAGCTTTTTCAAGCGCACGAGCAACTAGCGGCACTCGAGCAAAAACTTCTCCAGCAAGTGCGGGCTCATACTCGAAGATATCTGTCACATGCTCTTTAGGAACAAGCAAGGTATGTCCTTTAGTTACCTGGGTAATATCTAAAAAGGCATAGACTTTGTCATCCTCATATACTTTATAGCTAGGAATTTCCTGATCGATGATCTTGCAAAAAATACACTCTGTCATGATGTCCCTTCTTTCTTTAAACTCTTTCTTTTACTTTACCACATCTTGAATTTCAATTGGGAGTAAAAGTTCATGAAACCTTCAAAAAGTTCGTGGTATAATAGATTCACGATAAAATTTAGTTGGAGGTACCTCATGAGTTTAGTAATTGAACACTTAACAGGTGGATATGGACATATCCCTGTTTTAAAAGATATTAATTTTGAAGTAAAGTCTGGTGAGATGGTAGGTCTGATCGGTTTGAATGGTGCTGGTAAAAGTACAACGATCAAAAATGTGATCGGCTTGCTAACGCCGCAGAAGGGAAAAATTTCGATCGATGGCGAAACATTGAAACAACAGCCTGAAAGCTATCGTAAAAAAATTGGTTATATTCCAGAGACCCCTTCTTTATATGAAGAATTGACTTTAAGAGAACATATTGAAATCACTGCGATGGCCTATGATATCCCAATCGAAGAAGCGTTTGAACGGGCAGATGGATTATTGAAAACTTTCCGACTTGAGAATAAGTTAGATTGGTTTCCAGCGAACTTTTCAAAAGGAATGAAGCAAAAAGTCATGGTATTATGTGCATTTTTGATTCAGCCCAGTCTATATATCATCGACGAACCATTTTTAGGACTTGATCCATTAGCCATTCATGCGTTGTTGGAGTTGATGGATAATATGCGTAAGCAAGGAGCAGGGATTTTGATGTCTACTCATATCCTTGCGACAGCTGAACGTTACTGTGATCGCTTTGTTGTGTTGCACGATGGTGAAGTCCGAGCAGTCGGCTCAATGGAAGAGTTGCGAAAAGAGTTCGATTTACCTGATTCATCTTTGGATGATATTTATATTGCATTGACAAAAGAAGAAAAGGTGGGGTAGTATGTCTGGATTTTTTGGCATCCGTTTAGCGCGCCACTTGAAAAAAATGATGAAGTATATGCGTTATGTTTTTAATGATCACTTTATCTTGGTTTGTGTCTTTTTGTTAGGCGGATTAGGCTTTTATTACTCTCAGGTGCTGAAAACCTTGCCGGTAAATTTTGTTTGGGGCAGACCGATCGTCTTGATTCTTTGGTTATCATTACTACAGATCGGTAGAATTGCTACGTTGGCTGAGGAGGCAGACAAAGTTTTTATATTACCTAAAGAGCCTGAAATGAACAGTTATTTGAATCGTGCGATGCGTTATTCTTTTTGGCTGCCGTTAGTCGTTTTAGGTTTGATGAGCGGTATGTCGATGCCGTTAGTTGTGGTATCAACAGGCTGGGCGTTTTCTACCTTCATCTATTTTTTTGTTATGCTAGGAATATTGAAAGCCAGTCACTTACGATTACAAAAATATGAATTGTATCAAATCTCTTCAAGTCAATACAACCAATGGTCTATGTTATGGTTGGCTACTTGTTTATTAGCCATTGGGCTTAGTCTTTATATAATGCCTTTGGTAGGGATACTTATCGCGCTTGTTCAATTTTTAAGTTTCTATTATATATTAGGTAAAAAAGAACAACAGGTATCATTAGACTGGGAGAAAATGATCAAATTAGAAAAAAATCGGATGCATCGGATTTATCAATTCATTCATCTGTTTACTGATGTACCGGAGATCTCCAGCAGTGTCAAACGTCGGAAATTCTTAGATCCATTTTTAGCTAAAATCAAGAAGACAACTCAAAATACCTATATCTATTTATATGCCCGTAGTTTTTTAAGAGGCTCTGAGTATAGTGGTTTATTTATCCGACTGGTTTTAGTTTGTGGTGTGATTCTATTTTTCCTTAAAGAATTTTGGATTTCTATGGGTGTTTCTGTACTATTCATCTATCTGATCGGTTTTCAGCTGATTCCGATTTATACGCAATTCGATTATATGGTGATGACGCAGTTATACCCTGTGCCAAATGAACAGAAAAAACAAGCAGTCAGTCGTCTAGTGTCACTATTACTTTTTGCTGCTGCAGTACTATTTAGCTTGTTTGTATTGATTGCACTGCCAGATGTGAAAGAAGGCTTAATGATTATTGCTGCCTTGGTAGTGGAAGTTGTATTATTTGCTAAGTTTTATGTTCCGTATCGTCTGAAGAAAATGGAGGTTTAAACATGCATATTTTGTGGAATGATCAAATTGTTGAACGTGATGAAGTAAAAATCGATATCGAAGACCGTGGCTATCAATATGGTGATGGACTTTATGAAGTTGTTCGAGTGTACAACGGGCATTTATTTATGTTAGAAGAGCATTTAAACCGTTTGTGGGATGGAGCAGAAAAGATTCGTATGACTTTGCCATTTACGAAGGATGAACTGGCAGCAAATTTACAAAAGCTGGTGGCTCTTGAAGGAATTCCAGAAGGAAAGCTTTATTTTCAAGTGACTCGCGGAATTGATTCACCTAGAAACCATGCTTTGCCAGACCCTAAAAAGGTCACAGGTGTGTTGACAGCGAATATTACTGCTTGTGAACGTCCAGTGAAAAAAATGCAAGAAGGAATTACGGTAGCGGTCGTTCCGGATACACGCTGGCTGCATTGTGATATCAAATCATTAAGTTTGATGGGCAATATTTTATCCCTGGATGAAGCAAGACGACAAGGCTTTGATGATGCGGTACTTATTCGCGATGATAAAGTCACAGAAGCGTCAGCAGCGAATTTTTGGGCGGTCAAAGATGGAACAGTTTATACTCATCCAGATGGAAATTTGATTTTACCTGGGATCACTAAACGGAAAATTTTAGAATTGGCCCGAGAATTGAATATCCCTGTCAAAGAAGAGGCCATTTTCGAAGAAGAACTGTTCACGGCAGATGAATGCTTTGTTTCCGGATCAGTGACAGAAATCGTCCCAGTCGTAAAAATCAATGAGCATATCGTTGGTTCTGGAAAACCAGGAAAAATCACGCAACAACTGATAAACGCCTATATTGCTAGCGTAGACCAAGTTTGTGCTGTAGCAGAATAGAGAAAGAAGCTGAAAGAACAAGAGAGATGCTTGACGTGAGGTGCTATGGAAGCTAAAATGATAAGTACTGTAAACAATGAACGATAGATATAGGGCTTTCATATGAGTGTGGATCATTTTTCTAGTCGAGACTAAGCGGGCTCATTCTGCTTTTGCTGAGAAACACAGTGAATGAAGTGAGCTGATGTAGAACAGTACAAGACTTTCGAAGAAAGTGTTGATCATTTGTATTATCTAGCTGCACAAATCAATCCTTAGGAAAATAGATAAATTGCCAGTGAAACAAAAAGCATTTCAATGTCAATTTCCTAATTTTCTACAGGATTAAGCGATTTGTTCTGCTTTTATTGTTATCCAGCTACATGAGCCAGTCTCTCGAGAAAAAGATAAAACCTGGATAAGGCAAAAAGCGCCTCAGTCATGTTTTCCTATTTTCTAGTCGAGACTAAGCGGGCTCATTCTGCTTTTAAATGTTATCTAGCTGCACAAATCAATCCTTAGGAAAATAGATAAATTGCCAGTGAAACAAAAAGCGTTTCAATGTCAATTTCCTAATTTTCTACAGGATTAAGCGATTTGTTCCGCTTTTATTTAAATCGTGTTAAGATAGGAGATAATTTCCATGGCATTTCAGTTGGATAAGGAGTGGCGCTTGCAGCCAATAAAAGGCGCAACCGGTCAAACTTTCATGGGCATACGTGCGGCTGAACGAGTATTCATCAAACGAAATACGTCTCCTCTTTTGGCCGCTTTATCTAAAGAAGGAATCGCACCGAAGCTAGTTTGGACTAAGCGGACAGTCACAGGAGATATTTTGACTGCACAAGAATGGTTAGATGGACAAGTGCTGCGTGCACAGGAAATCGGGCAAAGAAATGATGTGGTCGATGTGCTGTATCATTTGCATCATTCGCATATGCTGAAGAAAATGCTGGAAAAGATCGGCGGGAAAGTACAGACTCCTGCAATGCTGCTTCAAGCATATGAGGAAAAACTGCCGGCAGAACTTCGAAATAATTCGTATCTCGAACGTGTTTATAGCTATTTATTGCGTACGGTTCCTACTTACTCAGTTCATAACTATATGGTCGTTCATGGGGATGTGAATCATCGAAACTGGATCGTTTCTAAAAATTACTTATACTTAGTTGATTGGGATTCAGTGATGATTGCCGATCCAGCCTTAGATTTAGGTATGCTGCTGGGGCACTATGTGCCGCAAGAGAGCTGGAATAAATGGCTTCTGTCATATGGTATGCATCCAACAGAAGAAAATTTGACCAGAATCAAGTGGTATGCACTGTTCAATTTCCTTCAAGAAATCCTGCGGCATTATCAGTCAGGGGAAAAGCGGGAAATGAATGCAGAGATTTTAAAATTGAAACAAGCTTTTGGCTATTAAGAAATTGAGGTTCCAGTCGTTGCTTCATGTAAAAGAGTGACTTAAAAATAACAGAGGGCGGTACAAAATCGGCAGGTTTTGTCCTACCCTCTTAAAATTTGTGATAAAGAAAGGGAAACTAAAATTATGCGCATGAGAAAAAGAGCAGGGGCTGCTGAGTTGTTAGCAAGTCATCCTGAATTAGTTGTAGAAGGGCCAGAAAAATGGCAAGGACGCTGGCAGGAACGTTTTGGCAATGATCATCCAATCCATATCGAGATCGGTTCAGGCAAGGGCCAATTTATCGTAGGAATGGCAAAAGCTCATCCAGAAATCAATTATATCGGGATCGATATGCAGTTAAGTGTGTTGTCGATTGCTTTAGATAAGGCGTTGGAAGAAGCTCTCCCTAATCTCCAATTGCTACATGTCGATGGAAGTGCACTGACTGAGTATTTTGCTGAAAATGAAATCGATCAAATTTATTTGAATTTTTCTGATCCGTGGCCAAAAACGCGTCATGAAAAGCGTCGATTAACGTTTAAAACCTTTTTAGAAACAGATGAAACGATTTTGAAACCAAACGGAGAAATCCACTTTAAAACAGATAATCGTGGATTATTTGAATATTCTCTAAGCAGCTTCTCAAAATATGGCATGATTTTAGAACAAGTTTGGCTTGATTTGCATGCAAGCAATTACGAAGGAAACATCATGACCGAGTATGAGGAAAAATTCTCTGCTAAAGGACAGCCTATTTATCGTGTAGAAGCGAGATTTCAGTCTAATCAATAAAAAACGTAAAAATAGCGTTTGACACCGGTTTCACACTGTGGTATATTTTAACCATAAAACACAGGGTGTAACTATTAAATTAGGCACGACCTAAGAAAAGTCATTTTTCTTAGGTCGTTTTTGCGTAAAAAAGTTACGTTATTTTGTCTGTTTTTAACTCGAGTTTGTTAGAAATAAACGAAAAGGAGTGATTGGAAAAATCAACAAAAGTACGTAGTAAAAAGTCACTTAGCCTTTTTGGAGAAGGGATTGTTAATGAAAATGCTTATCGTGAAAAAGATCAATCACAATGTTGTTTTGGTGGATGATCATGGGGTAGAAAAAATTGCTATGGGGAAGGGCATTGGTTTTTCAGCAGTCGTAAACGAGGTATTTGATGAGTCGTCAGCTGATAAAATTTTTGTTTTAGATTCGAAGGAAAAAACGAAGATGTTCAGCGAGATGGCAGCACAAATTCCACTGGAATTTATTGAGTTTTCAGAAGAAATCATTCACTTTATTCAATCAAAGATCCAAGTGCCCTTAGATTCAAATATTTATATCGCTTTAACAGATCACATTTATTTTGCGATTCAGCGAAAAAGAGAAGACAGTCAGGTGACAGCGATCATGCTGCCGGAAATGAAGTTGCTTTATCCTGAAGAATATTCAACGGCTGTTGAAGTGGTAAAGCTGATCAATAAACGCTATGAGACAGAGTTAGGCGCAAATGAAGTTGGATTTATCACGATGCATATTATCAATGCGGAATTAGGGGAGCGAAATAGTTTAAACAGCTTAAAGATTTTAGAAATGACAGCAGCTATTTTGCAGATGCTGGAAAAAGAGTATTTTGGTGTATTAGATAAAGAATCGCTTACGTATCATCGGCTGATGATCCATATAAAATTTTTAGTAAAACGTTTGATCTATCAAGAAAAGGTGTCTGATGAAGATTATTCATTCTTTAATCCGTCTTTTCAAGAAAGTCAGCCTTATAAAGTGGCGAAATTCATTACAACTAAGATCGAAGAAACATACCAAATGACTATTCAAGAAAATGAAACAGTGTATTTAGCAGTGCATTTGGCAAGAATTAAATAAAACAATGATTAGGGTGTTACTATTCGGTAGGCGTAACCTAATGAGAGAGTATTCAGTTTTATACTGGAGTTCTTTTATTAGGGTGCGCCTTTTTTACTGTTTAGAAAGGAAGAGGAAAAATGGGAAAAGTAATTATCAACTCAGACGATTTTGGATACAGCCGCGGGGTGAATTATGGGATCATCGATGCTTATCGTGAAGGGATTTTGACTTCAACCACGCTAATGGCGAATATGCCGGGATTTGAACAGGCAGTCCAGTTGAAAAAAGAAAATCCAGATTTAGGTGTTGGCGTTCATTTGACATTGACTTGTGGACAACCACTTTTAAAAAATGTTGATACATTGATGGATGGAAAGGGTTCTTTTAAGAAATTAGCTTATTATGAACAACCTTTTGAAATCGATTTGGATGAGCTATACCAAGAATGGAATAGTCAAATTCAAAAGGTTTATCGTTCAGGGATCGTACCTACTCATTTAGACAGTCATCATCATGCACACACTTTTGGACAAAATCAGGAAGTAGTTGTTGCTCTAGCAAAGAAATATGATTTGCCGGTTCGCGGGAATTTTGAAGAAAAAGAGCAGGTGCGTCATGTTGATTACTTTGAGCGATTCTTTGATGATGTAGGCGTAGATGAGCCGAAGGAACGTCAAATAGACAAAGGAATCGATGAATATTTAGCGGATCTGCTGGAAAAATTAAGATCGGTAAAAACAACGGAGATCATGTGTCATACAGCTTATATCGATCAAGAGTTATACCAGGGATCAGGGTTTGTTTTTCCACGAATCAATCAGGTCGAATTTTTGATTCATTCAGAGTTTGCGAAAACAGTGAAACAGGATAAGGAGATCGAACTGGTCACGTATCGGGAGATTTGCTGAGAATTATAACGAAAGTATTGGGTTGATGATGGACAGTACAAGACTTTCGAAGAAAGTGTTGATCATTTGCTGAGAAACACAACGAAAATGATTGAGTTGATGTTGAACAGTACAAGACTTTCAAAGAAAGTGTTGATCATTTATATTGTCCAGCTACACAGGCTAGCTCTTCGGAAAAAAGATAAATATTGAGTGAGATAAAGAGCATCTCAATCAATATTTCCTATTTTTCTGTCAGAGCAAAACGAGCCTGTTCCGCTTTTATCATTATCTAGCTGCATGAGCCAGTCTCTCGGAAAAAAGATAAAATATAAATGAGGAAAAAAGCACCTCAGTTATATTTTCCTATTTTTCAGTCGAGACTGAACGGTTCATTCCGCTTTTATCGTTATCTAGCTGCACAGGCTAGCCTTTCGGGAAAAAGATAAAAATAGAGTGAGGCAGAAAGCACCTCAATCGATTTTTCCTATTTTCCTGTCAAGGCTGAGCGAGCCTGTTCCGCTTTTATCATTATCCAGCTGCACAAATCAATCCTTAGGAAAATAGATAAATTGCCAGTGAGACAAAAAGCGTCTCAAAGTCAATTTCCTAATTTTCTACAGGATTAGACGATTTGTTCCGCTTTTAATTTAAGGAGGAGTTATCATGTCGAGTTTTAAAGCGAATATTCAAAAATTGGGAAGAGCAATGTTGCTTCCTGTTGCTGCAATGCCGTTGGCGGGTTTGATCATGCGTTTATCTGCGGATGATATGCTGAATATTCCGGTGATCGGTGCTGCCGGAAATGCTGTTTTTGGGAATTTAGACATTCTGTTTGCCATTGGTGTAACGATCGGTTTTGCTAAGACGAAGGATAAAGGGATTCCAGCTTTGACTGGGTTTCTAGCAATTGCAACGTTGAAAAAAGGGTTGGAGATCATGAATCCGGCTGTAAGTATGGGGATTTTTGGCGGGATCATTTCTGGGTTGGTTGCTGCTTGGACCTATAATCGTTTCAAAAATCAAAAATTACCAATGGTATTTTCTTATTTTGCAGGCGAAAAATTTCCGTTGACGATGGTCATGATTTTACAAACGATCACAGCAGTTGTTTTTGGGGTTATTTGGCCGATCATCCAAACAGGGATCGATAGTTTCGCAAAATTATTAGTAGACATGGGTGCATTTGGAGTCGGTATTTTTATGTTCCTGAATCGATTGTTGATTCCATTTGGGCTTCATCATGTCTTGAATACCTATGTTTACTATGATCTAGGAAGCTATACATCGCCAAGTGGAGAAGTTTTCCGTGGTGAGATGACTCGCTTTATCAATGGAGATCCGCAAGCAGGATTATTCTTATCTGGATTTTTCGTGGTAATGATGTTTGGTATACCAGCGATTTGTTTAGCGATTTATCGTGCAGCGTTCAAAGAAAATAAAGAGATGGTCAAAGGGATCATGGGGAGTGGTGCGGCAACGTCATTTATCGCAAATATCACAGAACCTGTTGAATTCAGCTTTATGTTCATTTCGCCAATGCTTTATGTCGTTCATGCATTCTTCGCAGGTTTGGCAGGATTTGTCTGCTACCTATTCAATATTCGAATCGGTTTTACCTTTGGTGCCTGTATCGTGGATTACTTGATCAATTTTAGAATCGCAACGAATGCGATCTTGATTCTTCCGATCGGATTAGTGTTCTTTGCACTCTATTACTTCACATTCTATTACCTGATCAAAAAGCGTAATATCCCAACTTTAGGAAGAGAAGTGGCAACAGAATTTGGGACAGAAACAATAGAAGAAGAGGAAAAAGAACTAACATTAGCAAGTAAAAACTATGAATATATGGCGAAAAAATTATTGGATGCTTTCGGTGGTGCAAAAAATATTGCGGACGCTTATAGCTGTAATACACGATTGAGAGTAGAGGTTTTGGACAGTTCTGTAGTGAATGAGCAACGAATCAAGCAGTTAGGTGTTAGCGGAATCATCAAACCGACAGAGAAAAATTATCAAGTGATCGTTGGTTTGGAAGTAACGTATATCATGGCTGAATTTGATAAATTATTAGAAAATCAAGGATAGGTGAAGACAATGACAAAAAAACAAATCATTACAATCGCAGGTGGCGGAAGCACATATACGCCAGGAATCATTCAAGCTGTTTTAAATAATGCGGATCGTTTACCAGTTGCGGAAATTCGATTATACGATATCGATAAAAAAAGAAATGATGATATGTATCTAATCATTGATTTTATGCTGAAAAAAGATGGCTACGATGAGGTGAAACTATCATCAACAGAAGATCCTAAAACAGCATTTACGGGCTGTGATTTCATTTTCTCACAAATTCGTGTAGGCGGAATGAAAATGCGGGAGCAAGATGAAAAGATCGCTTTGAAGTATGATTTAGTTGGTCAAGAAACCTGTGGCTTAGGTGGCTTTGCTTATGGGATGCGTTCAATGGGCGGTTTGCTTGAAATCGTTGGGTATGTTCAAGAATTTGCTCCAGATGCTTGGATTTTGAATTATACGAATCCTGAATCGATCGTTTCAGAAGCCGTTCGCCGGACGTATCCGACAGCGAAAATGATCAATGCATGTGATATGACGATTTCAATTGAAGAAACGATCGCTATCAACTATGGCTATGATCGAAAAAACTGGATACCTAGCTACTATGGATTGAATCATTTTGGCTGGTATACCTCTATCTACGATAAATCTCTAGGTCGCGATGTGATGCCTGAAATCATCGAGAAACTGACGACTCAGGAAATGGCAGTAGCTGATTTCAACGCTGGAGATAAGACATGGCAAGAGGCATTCAGTATGATGTCTGTGATCACCAAGAATTTCCCAACACACATTCCAAATAACTATTTAGAATATTACTTATACCCAGATATGGTCGTTGAGCATGCGGATAAGAATTATACACGAGCAAATATGGTCATGGATGGGCGAGAAAAAAATACACGGGAAATGGCGCAAAAAATTCGTGATGGTTTGACAGAAGACGTCTTAAATTTCAATTTTGGCGAGCACGGTCAATACATCGTTGATATGGCAACGTCATTGCTGAATGACGAACGTCGTCGCTTTATGTTGATCGTACCAAATCAAGGGGCGATCCCGAATCTTAGAGCAGATGCAGTAGTAGAAGTACCAGCTTATGTGGGTGCTACAGGTGTTGAACCGATTTCCTTGAGACAACCGATCAATGATTTCCATAAAGGCTTGATGGAAGCACAAGTTGCCGCAGAAAAATTATTAGTGGATGCATACTTTGAAGGATCTTATCAAAAAGCACTACAAGCCTTCACATTAAATCAAACAGTACCAAATGCCAGAGTTGCGAAGTTAGTTTTAGACGACATGATCGAGGCAAATAAAGAGTACTGGCCAACATTGGCATAAAGGTTAGGTGGAAAATGAGATTCTTTAAAAAGAAAAAGTCATTAAAAGCTGTAGCAGAAGGTCGATTGATCCCTTTAGAAGACGTGGATGACGCTGTTTTTTCCAAGAAAATGATGGGGCCTGGCTTTGCGATCACCGAACATACAGGGCAAGTGTATGCACCAGTCTCTGGAAAAATCTTAAACATTTTTCCAACACTTCATGCGATCACGTTAGAAAGTCGATCGGGAGAGACGATCTTGATCCATATGGGATTAGATACAGTAGATCTAAAAGGAGCCCCTTTTTCATTACTTGTAGCAGAAAATGGAACAATTAGCTGTGGGCAAAAGCTAGCGGAAATGAATCTTGCACTGCTGAAGAACGAAGCAAAAGATCCGGTGATAATCGTTGTATTACCAGAGACTGACAAAGGGGAGATCATCAAAGGAAAAGAGCATGTTTCTATCGAAGATGATGTGTTTAAACTTTGAGCAAATAAAATTCAGTAGAGAAAACAGCGGAACGCTCTGCTGTTTTCTCTCTTTGTAATTAGAAGGAGATATCGATGTATTTACTTTATTTTTTACCTGCGCTTGGCTGGGGCTTGATGCCAGTGATCGCTTCTTTAACAAAAGCCAAACCGATCAATCAGTTGATAGGAACTACGATGGTTGCGTTGCTGTGCGGAATCGTTGTCTTATTTTGTTTGAAGCCGCAGTTGACTGTCTCGCTGTGTATTGTCACCTTTTTGTCAGGTTGTCTGTGGGCGATAGGACAGTATTTACAGTTTCACTCATTTCAATTGATGCCCGTTTCTGAGGCAATGCCGATTTCTAACGGGACCCAATTGATAGGAACAACGTTAGTTGCGGTATTCTTTTTTCGAGAGTGGCAAGGTATCCAAGCGTTTATCATTGGAGGAACAGGTATCTTGTTGGTCATTTTTGGAATCGTCTGTACGTCATTTTCTAAAGAGCAGGAGCAACAGAAGCTTACAGCAGATTTTAAGCAGGGACTTCTTTTTTTACTGTTTTCTTCAAGTGCCTTAGTATTGTATGTGACATTGCCGCAATTTTTTTCTATCTCTGGAACAGCTGTTATTTTTCCTCAATCAGTAGGGATGTTTATGAGTTCATTATTACTTGCTTGGGCTGAAAAATCAAAAGTCGATCCTGTAGCAATCATGAAAAATTGGACGACGGGATTGGCATGGAGTGTTGCTAATCTAAGCTTATTTTTAATTATTCCATTGATCGGTGTTGCGAAAAGCTTTACCTTTTCACAGCTAGCGGTACTAGTCTCAATTTTTGGTGGACTTTGCTTTTTAAGAGTTCAAAAAACAAAGAAAGAATTAAGGCAAATTATTTTAGGAGCCTTTTTGATCACAGCGGGAATTTTACTCGTTGGACTAATCAAGCAATAAGAAGAGAGAAAATGGGATAAAAGTGTTTATTCCCGAAGCTTCCACCGTTTATTGGTTTTAAAGAGGACTGGGTCGTAACTCGTAGAGTTATGTCCCGGTTTCTCTTTTTTTGTAGGTACCTACATATTTTTGTTGACATTTAAAACAGGTACCTTTATAATTCTTTTTTGTAAGGTACCTGTTTTAATTTTGTATAATCGATTAAATGAATAAAAGCATAGGAGATGATGAGATGATTGCTTGTTTATTTTTATTTTATGATTTTTGTAAGACACAACGATTGAAAATCAAAAGAGATATGCCTGTATATGCATAAATAATAAGTAGTAGATGAAAGAAGGGAAATACATGAAAAAAATAATCAAACGTCTTCCAAAGGCGACAACAGCAATTGCAGTTTTATTTTTATTAGTACAAACATTTAGTGATTTGTATTTACCCACGTTGACAGCTCAATTGATCAATCAAGGAGTTGTTCCAAATGATCAAACGATTATTTGGCAAAAAGGATTTTTAATGTTAGGGTTTGCGATTATTAGTTTTGGTGGAGCATTGATCAACATTTATTTTGCGGCTAAGGTATCGTATGGCTTAGGCGGTGAATTACGAGAAGCATTGTTCAAAAAAGTTACTTCATTTTCGCAAAAAGAAATGGATCGATTTGGCTCTTCTTCATTGATTACCAGAAATACAAACGATGTGACTCAAGTACAAAATCTAGTTGAAATGGGCTTGAAATTTTTGATTCTAGCACCTCTTTATCTAGTCGGCGGGATCTATTTTGCCTATCGGTTAAGTCCATCATTAACAATGGCATTTGTTTCTGTAACACCGATTATTTTGATCGTCTGCTGGTTGATTTTCCGTTATACCAATCCTTTATTTGATAAAATGCAGCGAAAGATCGATCAGCTGAACCTAATTTTTAAAGAAGGATTGACAGGGATAAAAGTGATCCATGCGTTCAATAAAGAACAGGAAGAGTATCAACGTTACCAAAAAGAAAATGAATCGTATACCAAATTAGCGATTCGCTCAAATACAGCCTTTAGTTTCTTGATGCCTTTCATTACGTTGATGATGAGCTTAGCAACGATCGCAATCACTTGGCTAGGTGCAGGACTGATCGATACAGGGCAGATGGAGATTGGAACGATGATGGGTGTTGTGTCTTATGCAGCACAAATTTTAATGGGCGTCGCTATTTTAACAATGGTTCTTTCTTCGATTCCGCGTGGACAAATTTCTGCGAAACGAATCAATAATGTGTTGGAGACAGAAAATGTGATTCAAGATGGTTCAAGTGATTTCGCTGAGCATGAATCTAAAACCAATAGTTTGATCCTAGACCAAGTTTCATTCAGCTATGATGGTGCGGAGGAAGACGCCTTAGAAAGAATCTCTCTTTCTGTTCGATCAGGAGAAACCTTGGCAATTATCGGAAGTACAGGTTCAGGAAAAACGACGTTAGTCAATTTACTAGACCGCTTGTATGATCCACGTAAAGGATCGATTCGTTTTAATGAGCAGGAAATCAGTCAGATATCTCAAAGCAATTGGCATGAACAAGTTAGTTTAGTACCTCAAGTAAATCAGTTATTTTTTGGAACGATCCGTGAAAATTTATTGGTTGGAAATCAACGGGCGACAGATGATGAGCTTTGGGATGCTCTAGCATTAGCGCAGGCCGTAGATTTCGTCCAAGCACAAGGTGGTTTAGATGGCGCGGTAGAAAAAAATGGCGGCAATTTTTCCGGCGGTCAAAAACAACGACTCTGTTTGGCGAGAGCATTTGTAAAAAATGCTGCGATCTATCTTTTTGATGATTCATTTTCGGCACTTGATTTCAAAACAGATGCAATGATCCAAAAAAAGATGAAGGTTCATTTAAATCAAGCAATCAAAATTATTGTGGCACAAAGAATCACTACTGTGAAAAATGCTGCAAAAATTCTTGTATTGAATGAAGGTCAAATGGTTGGTTGGGGAATACACGAGGAATTGGCCGAAACAAACGCGGTCTATCAAGAAATCATTCTTTCACAAGAAGACAAGGAGGCAGCCTGATGAGTAAAGGAACACCGATGAATAGAGGCGTCAAAGCGACACCAAAAGATTTAAGCGGAACACTTAAGCGATTGATGAGCTACATGAAAGAAAGTCTTTGGCTGATCGTGTTAGTCGCAGTCATTGCAATCGCAGGTACACTGCTTCAAGTGCTAAGCCCTAAATTATTAGGATCAGCAACGACATTGATTTTTGCAGGAATCAAAGCAAAAACAGGAATTGATTTCACAAAGCTTGCCATGATATTGGGGATCGTCGGAGCAATGTATGTTGGTAAAGCAATCGCGGACTTTGTACAACAGTGGTTGATGACAGTTGTTTCACAAAATACAACCAAAACCTTACGAAACGAGTTAAAGACAAAGATCAATGAGTTACCAAGTGATTATTTTGACAAGCATTCAAATGGAAACCTGATGTCGATCGCGATCAATGACATGGACAATATCGCAACGATGCTGCAGCAAAGTTTGACTCAATTACTTTCTAGCGTGATTTTAGTCATCGGTGTGATCTGGTTGATGCTGACGATCAGTTGGAAATTGACTTTGGTCGCTGCATTGATTTTACCCTGCAGTTTTTTGATAACGAAACTGTTTACACCAAAAGCACAGGAAAATTTCAAGAAATATTTACACGTGCAAGGCAGCTTAAATGGTCAGATCGAAGAGGCTTTCAATGGTCATACGGTAATCAAAAGCTTTAATTATGAAGAAAAATCTGAGCAGCAATTTGAAACGTTCAATAAAGAAATGTATGAAGCCGGTTGGAAATCAAAATTTTTCGGCGGTTCAATGATGCCGGCGATGATTTTATTGAAAAATCTAGTTTATGTCGTGATTTGTACTGTCGGTGCTGTTGAAGTGGCTGCAGGTGCGATCTTGATCGGAAATTTACAGGCATTCCTTCAATATTCAACGCAATTTTCTCAACCAATTAGTCAATTCTCTCAAATATGGAGCGGGATTTTATCGATCGTTGCTTCTGCGGAACGGGTCTTTGAAGTATTGGATGAAGAAGAAAGAAAACATTATGAACAGACATTTCCTAATCAGCTGGATGACTCGGCTAAAGTACGTTTCGATCATGTTCAATTTGGCTACGGAGAAGAATTATTGATGAAGGACTTTTCTTTAGCGGTTGCACCCAAAGAAACGATTGCGATTGTCGGACACACAGGTGCAGGTAAGACAACCTTAGTTCATTTATTACAACGGTTTTATGAAATTTCTGGCGGTAGTATTAAAATCGATGGAATCGATAGCCGAAACTTTACGCATGAACAGCTACATCAAAAGATCGGTATGGTCTTACAGGATACTTGGCTTTTTTCAGGAACGATTTACGACAATATCAAGTACGGCAATCCTGATGCAACGAAAGAGCAGGTCTATGCTGCAGCTAAAGCGGCTTTTGTGGATGAGTTTGTTCGAAAATTACCGGAAGGTTATGAAACGGTTTTGAATGAAGAAACAAATAATATCTCACAAGGACAAAGACAGCTGATTACGATCGCCCGAGCCTTTTTAGCGAATCCGGAAATCTTGATTTTAGACGAAGCGACATCGAATGTCGATACTAGGACAGAGATGCTGATTCAAAAAGCAATGAAACAATTGTTGGTAGGTCGTACCAGTTTTGTTGTAGCTCATCGTTTGTCTACGATTTATGATGCCGATAAAATCATCGTGATGGATCAAGGAGATGTTGTAGAATCAGGGAATCATCAAGAATTATTAGAAGCTGAAGGTGTTTATTCGGACATCTATAATAGTCAATTCTTAAGTGATGTTGCCTGAGTACAGTGACAACAGGAGGAATGATGATGGAAATACCAATTCCCAACAGTGGTGACTATACTGGATTTCTTGAAAGCTTGCTGACATTTGCAATCAGTTTTTTCATCGTAGCGGGCTATTGGAACGATCATCGGAAATTGTTTGAGCAGATCAAAAAAATCAATGAACCATTCGTTATCAGAAATACATGTTTTCTTTTCTCTTTAGTTTTGATTCCATTTTTTACGAGCTGGTCTATGGAAGCTGCGGATAAACAGCTGCCTACACTTGCTTATGGTTTATTACTGATTGCTGTCAATGGAACATTTAGTCGTTTGTTTAAAGCAGGGATTCCGTTGGCAGTGGAAGAAGAGAGCAGACAAAAATAGTTGAAACAATTATATGCAGCAAGAGATCGTTTATACTATGGAGCCATCTTATCAGTCATGCTCGTTGGCTGGTATGTGCCTTCATTAGCGCTGGTATTGTTTATTGGTGTTCCGATCGTTAGTTATTTTTTGAAAACAAATGTGGAAGAATCTTTTGGGCGTAATGGGAAACGCGCACGAGGAAGATTTGACCAAAATAGAAAGAATCAGAGAAAAACGAGTCATTAGTTTTTCTCTGATTCTTTTTATTCTTTGATTCTCTTGACATCGATCACTGTACCAGTGAGCGCATCTGCTGTGAATTCATATTGGACCATAACGCCGTCTTCTAAACGAGAAATACCGCCATTATAGGTTTTTGAATGAATCGCAAATTTCCGAAGTGGCTTTTTCTCAAATTCGATCCATGATCCTTCTATCGGGCCTTCTTTTAAAAATGCTTCTTTGACATTTTCTAAAACTAGGTCAGCATCTACGGTTCGTTGTTTTTGATACCATAATGTAGAAGCAATCCCACTTATGATACCCAGACTCACACCGATCGCTAAGCCGCCTTTGAAATAGCTTAATTCATTTTCTTCATTCATGGGAATAACCTCCGAGTATAGTCAATGTTTGCCGAAAAAATCGACCTTTCTTTTATTTTACCATACATGAAGGAAATATCGAAAAACAAAAAACGTGGGCAATTAAAAAAATTTGCGTTATAATAAATGATGAAATTAGATGAAAGGAGTATCTGCCGTTTCTGTTTGAATGATGTGTTATTTTTACAGAAAAGAAAGGTTCATCCTTGAAACTTAAAAGGGTAGCTGGCAGATAATATAATGATGGAAGAAAAAACATTTCAACGCATCAAAGAATTGACTGAATTGCAAGGAACCAGCGGATTTGAAGACGATATTCGTGTGTATATGAAAAAGCATATGACGCCATTAGTGGATGAGATCCAATATGATGGTTTAGGCGGTATCTTTGGTCTTAAAAGAGCAAAAGAGCAAGATGCACCACGTGTGATGGTTGCGGCTCACATGGATGAGGTCGGTTTTATGTTGACTCAAATCAAAGATAATGGTCTATTTCAAGTCGTACCTTTAGGTGGCTGGAATCCATATGTTGTTTCAGCACAACGCTTTACTTTAAAAACAAGCAAAGGGAATTATCCTTGTATTTCTTCTTCCGTTCCTCCGCATTTATTGCGTGGAACAAGTGGCCAAAAGCAGCTTGAAGTAACCGATGTGTTATTTGATGCAGGCTTTGAATCAAAAGAAGAAGCAGAAAGCTACGGCGTACGTCCAGGAGATTCGATCGTACCTCAAACTGAAACGATCAAAACAGCGAATGGTAAAAATATCATCAGTAAAGCTTGGGATAACCGTTACGGCTGTACTTTGGTTTTAGAAGCATTGGAAGAATTGCAAAATGAACAATTAGGTCATACATTGATCGCTGGTGCGAATGTTCAGGAAGAAGTTGGTTTGCGTGGTTCTAAACCATCTGTTCACAAGTTTAAACCAGATTTATTCTTTGCAGTAGACTGTTCAGCTGCCGATGATTTACAAACGAAAAAAGGGACGTATGGACATTTAGGTGAAGGAACACTATTACGTATTTATGATCCTGGTTTGATCACGTTACCTCGTGTCCGTGAATATTTACTGGATACTGCAGCGACACACAATATTCCATATCAATACTTTGTTTCTAAAGGCGGTACAGATGCAGGTGCGGCTCATACAACGAATAACGGGGTTCCAAGTACAGTGATCGGTGTTTGCGGACGTTACATTCATACGCATCAAACGATGTTCAATATCAAAGACTATGAAGCAGCTCGCGAAATGCTGATCCAAGTCTTAAAAGGCTTAGACAAGACAACAGTCAATACGATCATTTACGGAAAGTAGAGGGGTCAATATGATTATTCCAACATCTTATGAAGAATTAGCGGGTTATGTAGAAAAAGATAAGAGTGTCTTTTTCTTCACTGCAGATTGGTGCGGCGATTGCCGATATATCAAGCCGGTCATGCCTGAGATCGAAGCCGAATTCTCAGATTTTCAGTTTATTGAAGTTGATCGGGACAAATTTATCGATCTGGCCTCTGAGTGGAATATTTTCGGGATCCCAAGTTTTGTCGTAACAGATAATGGCAAAGAGCTGGGCCGTTTGGTCAATAAAGATCGTAAGACCAAAGAAGAAATAACCACCTTTTTAAACGGTCTTCGTTAGTAGTAGTCAGTAAAAGATCCAGTGTCAGAATCAAATGAATTTGATTGGGAGATGGGTATCATGTTAACACAAACGTATAAAAATATTTTAGTCGGTGTCGATGGCAGTGAGCAAGGAAATTTAGCTTTTGAACAGGCAGTTGAGGTGGCTAGAAGAAATAATAGTCGCGTGATCGTCGTTCATGTCATAGAAAATCAGGTATACACTATGATGGGCTATTCATCCTTGAATGATAATCTGTTGGATCAAGAAACAGAAACAGCAAAAGAATTACTGGCAGATTGTGAAACGTATGCTAAGAGTGTTGATTTTACTCAAGTAGAAACCGTTGTAACCTATGGGTCTGCTAAAGATGTGATGTGTAATGATCTACCGAAAAAATACGAGATCGATTTGATCATGGTGGGACAATCGGGTCTAAATGCAGTCGAACGTTTTATGATCGGCAGCGTCAGCAGTTACATTATTCGGAATGCGCCTTGTGATGTGCTGATTGTTCGTCCAGATAAAAAGAAAAAATAAATGTCGGTATAGATAAAAAACGAGTGAAGCAAAGCGCAATCGTTTTGTTTCACTTATTTTTGTTTTGCCGATCAAAAGTGGCATCGTTCGTCATTTTTTGTTAAGATAGGACGGTAGTAAAAGAGCGTACTTCTCAGAAAAAAACTCGTGATAAGGAGCATCACGCTCAATTTTCTCTATTTTTCATTCGAGACAAATCAGCTCTTTCAGCTTTTAAAACTATCTAGCTATACAGACTAGCCTTTCGTGAAAAAGATAAAATAGTATTGAGTCAAAAAGCAACTCATTCATATTTTCCTATTTTCAAGATAAGGCTGACCAGTCTGATCAGCTTTTAAAATTAGGAGGAAAAAAATGATTTTTGCATATAATAAAGAACATGTTGGTGACGTATTGTTCGTTATCGCAGCGGATGATAAAGGACAAGAAAATCACGTTGAACGTAAAGGAAATATTGCTCGTGTTAGCGCCGATGGGCAAGTTGTTGCGTGGAATATTTTCGAAGCATCAACGATTTTGGGGACGATCGATGGCTCAGGTCAAGTTGAATTGACTGATGAGCAATTGGCTAAGCTAAATCAAGAGCTGACAGCGGCTGGTTTTTCAGAAACGCTAGCTGTAGATCATGAACCAAAAATCGTTGTTGGTTTTGTCAAATCATGCAAGAAACATCCTGACTCAGATCATTTATCGATCACACAAACAGAAGTAGATAATGGAGAAGTTCTTCAAATCGTTTGTGGAGCATCAAATATCAAAGCCGGTCAAAAAGTCGTTGTTGCTAAACCTGGTGCAATGATGCCGGATGGTTTGATGATTTGGCCAGGCGTATTACGTGGTGTGGAAAGCTTTGGTATGATCTGTTCAGCAAGTGAACTTCGTTTGCCGGATGCACCAGCTAAAAAAGGAATCTTAGAATTACCGTTTGATGCAGTAGTTGGCGAAAAATTTACTGTAGGAAAATAAAAAAATAGCGGAACATCATCAAAAATGATGTCCCGCTATTTTTATGCTATTCATTTGTTTGAGCGTTTGTTTTTAAAGCAGATTGATCGATCGTCAATTCTACATCGACACTTTGTTCTTTCCCATCGCGGTAGAATGTAACTTTCATTTTATCTCCGACTTTTTTCTTGTACAGTGCACTTTGTAATTCAGTCACTGAGCTGATATCTTCATCATCGATTTTTGTGATAACATCGTATCGTTCAAGCCCAGCTTTATCTGCTGGAGTAGCAGTTTGGACAGTACGGACAAGGACACCTGTTTGAACATCGTCAGGCAAGTTCAAAATTTCTTTTCTTTGCTGAGTTGAGACATTCGTCAATTCTTCCATTGAGATCCCTAATGCTGGGCGAGTCACTTTGCCATCTTTTTCTAGTTGATTGATGATATTGACTACGTCGTTACTAGGAATCGCAAAGCCCATACCTTCAACACTTACTTGGCTTTCAGATTGAACGATCTTAACAGAGTTGATTCCGATAACTTGACCTTCGATGTTGACTAAAGGACCGCCGGAATTTCCTGGATTGATCGCTGCATCTGTTTGGATCGCATTGATGTTAATTGCTTGTCCATTGTTTTCATTTTGGATATTTCTGTTAACAGAAGAGATGATCCCTTGTGTTACAGAGTTAGCATAAGCAGAACCTAATGGAGAACCGATCGCTAAGGCTGGTTCACCGATTTTTAATTTATCTGAATTTCCGAATTCTGCAATTGAATCAACTTTATCAGAAGAAATCTTGATCACTGCAAGGTCAGTATATGAATCTGTACCGACTAATTCACCTTGTACTTTTGTCCCGTCATGCATGACAACTTCAAGCCCTTTTGCTTGGTCTACTACGTGATTATTTGTAACGACATATGCTGTTTTGCCATCTTTTTTATAGATGACGCCGCTCCCTTCGCTAGCTGCTTCAAGGTCACTGCCATTTGATTCATCACCGTTTGCTTCATTCCCATTTTGACCACCAAACAGGCTGCCAAAGTCAGAATTTTGACTAGTACTCTGTAAGTTGATCACTGAGACAACAGAGTTTTGGACCTTTTCTACGGCCTTAGTGACATCACTGTTGACATCCAAGCTGACATTAGTAACTTTAGTGTCTCCTTTTGTATCTTTTACAGAGGTATTGGTTGTTGAATTACTATTCGAAGAATTATTTTGTCCTGTAATTGCGTAAGCTCCACCAAAAGCCAAAGCACCACCAAGTAATCCTCCGACTAAACCAATCCCAAATTTTTTGAATACGCCATTTTGTTTTTTATCTGAATCAGGTGTAACATCTTTTCTTTGCATATAAGCAACCTCCTAATTATCTATCATTATTTATTATATTTAGTATAGTCTTTCAAGACAACTTTAGTCTACCGAACAGCTTTGAATTTTTTATGAACAAGTTAGGGAGAAAAACAGATATAAACAATGAAAAAAAGTTTGCGGTGCCACACTTATACACATGAATTTGTGAAAAACTATTAAAAAAGTGAGGAAAAATCCAGTGCAAAAGTTATCCACAAAATGTGGATAATGTGGAAAAGTAAACGGGAATATGTGTTTGTATCTAAAAATACCATGAAATAAAGGATAAATGACCTTAGATCTGTGGATAAGTCTGTGCATATGTGCATAACTTTGTGGGAAAGTATGTGGAAGAGTAAAATCATTCATGATAAAATTGTTAACAACTGAAAGAATCAAACATAGGAAGAGACGTGAATCTGTTGAAAATAAAAATCATTACCGTAGGAAAGCTAAAAGAGAAATATCTGGTTCAAGGAATCAATGAATACTTAAAACGACTGCAAAGCTATGCGAAGGTTGAAATCATCGAAGTCGCAGACGAGAAAGCACCAGAGAATCTAAGTGAAGTAGAAATGCTACAAGTCAAAGGCAAAGAAGGCGAACGGATCTTGGCGAAAATTTCTGATCAGGATCATGTATTTGTTTTAGCGATCAATGGCAAGCAGTATAGCAGTGAGGACTTTTCAAAAGAAATTGAACAGTTGGGGATCGATGGAAAAAGTCAATTAGCCTTTGTGATCGGCGGATCACTTGGGCTGAGTGATGAGGTGATGAAGAGAAGCCAAAAGCAGATGTCATTTGGTAAGCTGACTTATCCACATCAGCTGATGCGGTTGGTATTGGTGGAGCAGATTTATCGCGGGTTCCGGATTATGCGGGGGGAACCGTACCATAAGTAGGGATAGAAAATCACAATAAAAGGAATCGTATCTGATCTTATCGGGTACGATTCCTTTTTGTAAAAGTGTAGGGTTGATATCATTAAAAACGAATTAGTTGTTAATAGTAGTGTGATTTTCTATTTTTATACTCACTGGGCGAAATTCCCATCTCCTTTTTAAATACTTTACTAAAATAATTTCCTGTAGAAAAACCAACCTTTTTTGCGACAACATCCACTGCGTTATCCTCCCATAATAGCGATAATGAATGAAGGATGCGCACTTTTTTTAAATAGTGTATCGGTGGCGAGTTATAAGCTACTTCGAATTGCCGAATCAATTTGTATTTTGAGAGTTTGTATTTTTCAGATAAAAACTCTAGACTAATATCATCGAAATAGTGTTCATCAATATATTCTTTTACAGTCTTGATGATATCTGCTTTTTGTTGGGTTTCTTTTTGCACCTCGTCCTTAATATCTAAAAAAAGAGCAAATGCAGCTTTAGCATTTTGCGTAACCGTTAATTCCTGGGTTTTCAGATCAAGAATAAATCTTTGCAGCAGTTCAATGAATGCTTCAGATAATTTAAAAACGGTAACCGATGTATCTAACCATTGGATCATACTTCCTGAAAACTCTACAAATAGAAAGTGCCAATCTTCACCGAAATAACGATAATTTCCAGGTATTTTAGCAAAAAAACCCTTATTTTGTGTTAAGCTAACAGTTTTGTCTCCTATTTGTATAAATCCTTGTCCCTTTAATGTTACTTGCAAAACAATTAGTTGTTCTTTTCGATTACGTGCATCCCAATCATAATGAATACTTCCTTGTCCGACACCAATACCTCGGATGAGTGGTAAATGTCGGTCATCGATGTAATGAAATTGACGTACAAAATTCTGCAATTTATTACCCTCCGTGAAATAATTTCTTCTTGTTACTTCTGATTATACTCGATATCATGAATATAATAAAAGAAGAGGGATGATAAAAATGTCAATCTATTTTGATGCATCACAGAATTTTTTTCACCTAAGCAATAATGAAATCAGTTATATCATTGGTATCGAAAAAAAACAATATCTTACCCATAGATATTTTGGTCCTCGTTTGGCAGAGTATCATCAAGTCAATCAGCTGCAAATGATCGATCGCGGTTTTGCTACGAATCCAATCAGTGAAGAACGTACTTTTTCGCTAAACACGCTACCACTTGAAACGAGCACGCAAGGTAGCTTAGATTATCGAGTGAGTAATTATCAGTTTCGGAATATAGATGGACATTGTATTACTAATTTTGCGTATGATCATTTTGAAATTTCAGAAGGCAAGCGACCTTTAGAAGGTCTCCCTTCACTAAGGGGAGACCAAGGACAAACCTTAGCAATTTATCTTGTAGATTCTATCCAGTCACTTGAAATGGTGTTGTATTATACGATATATGAAGATCTTCCTGTCATTACACGTAGCGTATCATATACAAACAATGGAACACAGATAGTCTATATAGAAAATGCTGGTTCGATGCTCTTAGATTTTCCCCGTTGCGACTTTGACTTACTAACATTTAACGGGGCCCATACAAATGAAGCAACAATCCATCGCCAAGCTCTCCATCCTGGTATACAAAAAATCGCATCGACCAGAGGAACGAGCAGTCCGCAGCATCATCCGTTCTTAGGGCTTGCTGATCGGTATACAAATGAAGATCAAGGGGATGTTTATGGTTTTCATTTTATTTATAGTGGAAATTTTGTTGCTCAAGCTGAAGTAGAGCAGTATGGAAGCACACGGATTCAAATCGGAATCAATCCAGAGACGTTTGAATGGAAATTGTCACCTGGAACAACTTTTCAAACGCCAGAAGTTGTGTTGAATTTTAGTAGGAAAGGATTTAATCAACTTTCTCAGACGTTTCATACGTTATACCAAACCTATCTAATTCCTAAGCAATGGCAACAGGAGGAGCGTCCCATTTTACTTAATTCTTGGGAAGGCAATTATTTTGATTTTACTGAAGAGGACTTGATTCGCCAAGCTCAATTAGCGAGTACATTAGGGATTGAATTATTTGTTTTAGATGACGGATGGTTTGGCCAACGGACAGATGATACAACTTCTTTAGGCGATTGGTATGTGAACAACGCAAAACTTCCAAATGGGATCGAGCATCTAGCAGATGTTATTCACCAACAAAAGATGAAATTTGGTTTATGGTTTGAGCCAGAAATGATTTCTGTAAAAAGTCGTTTGTTTGAAAGACATCCAGAATGGAGTTTACAGGTTCCAAATTACCCTCAAACACAAGGGAGACAACAGCTAGTCTTAAATTTAAGTTTGCCAGAAGTTCAAGACCACCTCATTCAAATGCTGATAGCGTATCTGTCATCAAATAAAATCGATTATATAAAATGGGATATGAATCGACATTTAACGGAAGTGGGCAGTTTTCTTTTACCCAATGATCAGCAAAAAGAAGTTAGCCATCGTTATGTCTTAGGACTATATCGTATTCTATCTGAAGTAACAGAACGATTTCCCCAGGTCCTTTTTGAAAATTGCTCTAGTGGTGGCGGACGATTTGATCCAGGAATGATTGCTTATATGCCTCAAACTTGGGCAAGTGATAACACAGATGCGTTATGTCGCTCGAAAATCCAATATGGCTATAGCTATCTGTATCCGCCAATTATGATGGGCGCTCATGTTTCAGATAGTCCTAATCATCAAGTAGGTCGAAATACTCCCTTAGAAAGTCGCTTTTTAATTGCGATGAGTGGAAACTTTGGCTATGAAATAGCAATCGAGAAACAATCGCCACAAGAACTCGAAATGATAAAAGAGCAAATTATATTTTATAAAAAGCATCGTAAACTGTTACAGTTTGGTCAATTCTATCGTTTAAAAGAACTTGATGCGTCTTATTCTACTGCTTGGCTATTTAAAAATGAAACAGAAGCGCTTCTTGTCTATTCCAATGGACTAGCACAACCAGCACAAACGGTTCAGTATTTAAAAACAAAATATCTTGAGGAATCAGCTCTTTATAAGGACATGAACACAGAGGAAATATACAGTGGTAGTGAATTAAATCACGCCGGCATTCTTATACCGAGGATCAAAGGGGATTTCAATTGTTTCTATATTCATTGGACTGTTATTAGGTAAATGCTACATTAAAAAGATCCCTTACAGCGAATCGCCGTAGGGGATCTTTTTGTTAATTTAGCAAAACAGCATAGGCTTCATAAGGGAGAAGGGGTTGACTAATTTCTTTTTCATAATTATGAATCAGGATTTCTTTGATTTGTTGTGTTCCATTCAATAAGAAGTGAGCCGGCTTATCGGAAAAATTGACAACAACTACTATTTCTTCTCCTTCATACTTACGGATATAAGCTAAAACTGCTGCATCTTCTGTTTGAATACTCTCAAATGTTCCTTCTGTAATCACTGGTACTTCTTTTCGGAGCTGAATCAATTTTTTGTACGTATAAAATAGAGAGTTTGGATCATCTAAAGCAGCTGCTACATTGATTTTACTTGAATCTCCTGCAGGTAACCAAGGAATACCAGTTGTAAAGCCTCCTTGTTTAGAATTATCCCACTGCATCGGATGGCGTGCGTTATCACGTCCTTTGGCATTGATAGAGGTAATGATTTCCTCTTCTGTATAGCCTAAAGTGATGCGTTCATCATACATTCTACGACTTTCAATATCATCAACTTCACTGATGGATGTAATTGGATGATTGATCATCCCGATTTCTTCCCCTTGGTAAATATAAGGTGTTCCTTGAAGAAAATAAAGATAGATAGCCAACATTTTACCACTAAGCACCCTGTACTCTTGATCATTGCCCCAACGAGAAATGATTCGTGGCAAATCGTGATTATTCCAAAATAGGGAGTTCCAGCCTTTACCAGTCAATTCAGTTTGCCATTTAGAAAAAACCTGGTGCAGTTCTTTTGGATCAAGTTTTTTTAGATCCCATTTTCGTTTGCCTGGTTGCTTATCCAAATTGATATGCTCAAATTGGAAAACCATCGATAATTCCTCTCTGTCCTTGTCTGAATAAAGCTGAGCAATTTCGGGTGTTGCCCCCCATGTCTCGCCTACTGTGACCAAGTCGTATTCTCCAAAGGTGTTTTGATTCATTTCCTGTAATAGTTCATGGAGTTTTGGTCCATTTTTAGTAATGAATTGGTCGGGTTCTTTTCCAATTAAATCAATAACATCTAGACGAAATCCGCCTACTCCTTTTTCGATCCAGTAATTCATCATACGATAGATTTCGTTGCGCATCGTTTTATTATCCCAATTTAGGTCAGGTTGCTCTTTGGCGTGTAAGTGAAGATAATATTCTCCAAGTTCTGGAACCAATGTCCAAGCGGAACCGCCGAAGTTTGACTGCAGAGTGTTCGGGGGTCTTCCGCCAACGCCCTTTCTCCAAATATAAAAATCATGAAACTCGCTCTTTGGATCGTGAAGCGCGGATTGAAACCACGGATGTTCAGAGGAAGTATGATTGACGACTAAGTCCATGATGATCTTGATATTCCTCTTTTTCGCTTCTTCAATTAGTGTGTCCATATCCTTCATTGTTCCATAATCTGGATCGATCGCTTGATAATCACTGATATCATAGCCATTATCTTCATTAGGCGATTGATATACAGGACTTAACCAGATTGCTTCTATTCCTAGAAAAGCAAGATAATCTAACCGTTGAATAATTCCAGGAAGATCCCCAATACCATCTGCGTTCGTATCTTGAAAACTACGTGGATAGACTTGATAGATCGTTGCTTTTTTCCACCAATTAGTTTTCATAGCGCACACTCAATGCTAGTAGATCTTGGTTTCCATCGGCACTTAATGTGTCAATTACTTCAACGGCTTCATAGTCGTTCGTATTGGTCACGATCATCATCACTGTTGGGTCAAAGCCCGCTTGTTTAACAGCGTCTAAATCGACTGTTCCTAAGACATCCCCTTTTTTCACTAAGTCTCCATATTTTTTAGTCGTTTCAAAGAATTCTCCATTTAATTTTACCGTATCGATTCCAATATGGATCAGTACTTCTGCACCATGAGTTGTTTTTAACCCATAAGCATGTTTTGAATCGTATACGACCGTTAATTCCCCATCAGCTGGTGCGTAAATAATCCCTTTTTCTGGAATTACTGCAATGCCTTTTCCCATCATTTCTTGAGCAAAGACAGGGTCGTTGACTTCTTTTAAAGAAATAGGTGTACCTTTGACAGGTGCAGCTAAGAGTTCATCTTGAACAGCGATGATTTCCGTTTCAGGATCTTCATTGATTTCAACCGCAACTTCACCTGCACTAGTATCATCATCTGCAAATACAGACATATGACGTTTACCATAAGCATATGTCGTAACAAAACCAACTAAAATACTGATGACGATTCCAATCATGAAATAAGGAATTGATTTTGGTGCGATTGAAATAAATCCGATCACACTAGCAGGTCCCATTGCCACTGATAAAACATGAAATGCACCAATAAATACACAAGCAACTGCTGAAGCAATCATACCGCAGATAAATGGAAATTTAAGTTTTAAATTGACCCCAAAAATTGCTGGTTCCGTAATTCCTAGCATCGCTGAAATACTTGCTGAGGTCGCTAAACTTTTTTGTTTTTTATTTTTAGTTAATAACATAATGGCAAGTGTTGCTGCACCTTGACCAACATTTGCCATAGATGCAACTGGGAAAATGAAGGAACCGCCAGTACGTGCAACATCCGCTAACAAGGTGGTCTCGATTGCTGGAAAACTTTGATGTAGTCCTGTAATAACAATTGGTGAATAAAAAAGTCCGAATACACCTAAGCCAATTGCTCCTGTTGTATTATACAACCAAACAAGTCCGTCAGTTAAACCATCTGAAACGATTCTCATAACAGGGCCCACAACGATAAAGGTTAAAAATCCAGTAATAATAATGGCTAGCATTGGGGTGAAAGTAAAATCAAATGCATTTGGAATGCGTTTGTGGAAGAATTTTTCTAAAGTTGCTAAAAGCCAAGAAACCACTAATACTGGCAATACAGAACCTTGATAACCTGCTTGGGCAACGTTCATCCCAAAAATATGCCAATAATTCATACTACCTTCAGCAATCGCATTAGCAACACCATAACCATTGACTAAATCAGGCATAACCATCGCCATTCCAATGGCCGCACCTAGATAGGGATTACCGCCAAAGCGTTTGGTTGCAGAAAATCCAACTAAGATAGGTAAGAAAGCAAAGGGTGCAGAAGCTAATAAATTAATGATACTTGCAACATCCGTTATATTAGGGAACATTTCTACAACGGATTGTGGGCCAAATAAATGTTGTGCAGTTAACACATTGTTCAACGCCATCAATAAACCACCAGCGACTAAAGCTGGAACAATCGGAACAAAAATATCAGATAATACTTTAATAAAGGCCATAATTGGATTGTTCTTCTTACCGTTTACCGCAACTTCTTTTAAATCAGCGGTTGTTGCTTCTTTGACATTCGTTATTTTTATCAGTTCATCATAGACGTTGTTGACGTCACCAGCCCCAATAATGATTTGAAACTGGTCATTAGCTTCAAATGTTCCTTTAACAGCATCATTATTGTCTAAAGCTTTTTGATCCACCTTACTGGAATCTTTTAAAACTAACCTTAGTCGTGTCGCACAATGCGCTGCAGCTTGAATGTTGTCTTCGCCGAGTGCTTGCTTGATTTCCTCTGCTACTTTTTTGTAATCCATTCTCGTTCCTCCTAAATGTCATTTAAGCGATTTCAATAGAAGTGCTCATCTTTTGTATGAAAAATAGAAATGAAATCGCTTTTTCACATCCAAAGTATACCATTTTTTATAAAATTGTCAAACGTATAACAATAATTAAAATCTATTATTAAAAGGGGGAAATCTATATTTTTATTATGAATTGATTAACGTTTGACATTATATATCTTTAAAGTTAAACTATATGCAAGAATACGCTTACGAGGAGAGTACATATGTCTGTAAAAAAAGCTTGGACAAAAGAAGAACGTTATCGACCATATCAAGAATGGGATAAAACGCATTTGGCCTTATTGAAAGAGAAAATTGTTAATTCTAAATGGCGTTTAGGGTATCATATCCAGCCAAATACTGGCTTACTAAATGATCCAAATGGTTTTTCATATTTTAATAATCAATGGCATGTGTTTTATCAATCATACCCAATGGGAGCTGTTCATGGGTTAAAATCTTGGTATCATCTGACATCTGATAATTTAGTGGATTGGAAAGAAGAGGGAACGAAAGTATTTCCAGATAGTTTGTATGATAGTCATGGTGTTTATTCGGGGTCTGCTTTGCCTGTTTCGGACCAGTTGTTTCTTGCTTATACAGGAAATGTTCGAGATAGAGATTGGGTTCGCTATTCCTATCAATTAGGTGCTTGGATGGATGGCTCTGGAAAAGTTCAAAAAATTGAGGCACCATTGATTACTGAATCACCTGCAGGTTACACATCTGAATTTAGAGATCCCCAAGTATTCCATTATAATGATAAATATTTGATGGTCATAGGTGCTCAAGATGAAGCTGAAAAAGGAAAGATCCTTACTTATCAGAGTTTTGATTTACTTACATGGCAGTACAAGGGAGAACTAGACTTTACTGATAAAGAAATGGGCTTTATGATTGAATGCCCCAATTTATTAGTAACGAAAGATGCTACATTACTTATTTTTTGTCCTCAAGGTTTAGAACCAGCTATTTGTTCTTATGGAAATATTTATCCTAATACTTATGTGATCGGGGATTCTTACGATAACGAAGCGAATCGTTTGATTCAGCCTACTGCATTAAAAAATCTAGATGAAGGGTTTGATGTATACGCTACACAAGCCTTTCAAGCACCAGATAATCGTTTATTGTCTATTAGTTGGGTAGGTTTACCGGAAATTGAGTATCCAACGGATCAAGAAGAATGGGCCCATTGTTTAAGTAGTGTAAAAGAGCTGCTTATAAAAGATAAAAAATTATATCAACGTCCTGTCGCAGAAATGAAAGAATTACGTGTAGGTGAAGCGATTGAGTTCAACCAAGATTCTGATTCTTTTTTTGAAACAGACACAAATCAGTATGAATTAATGCTATCATTTGACCCGCTTTCCTGTGGAACGCTTACTTTGTTTACGAATAAAGAACAAAATAAAGGATTAACGATTAATTTTGACTCGCAACATGGTAAAATAACGATAGACCGTAGTCAAGCTGGTGCTGTTTTTGGAGAAGAATATGGATTTGTTCGATCGTTTTCTGTTGAACAAAAACCCTTGGAACTACAAATCTTTGTAGATTCTTCGATTGTTGAGATTTTCATCAATGAAGGTGAACAAGTAGCAACAATGCGAGTGTTTCCAGAAACATATCAGACAGGAGTCCATCTAGGTTGTGATGGAGGCTATCAAGGGGAATTATGGCAACTGCGGAAAACTAACCAATAAAGGATGAATGAACATGGTTGTCAAACTAACGGATGTAGCAAAAAAAGCCGGTGTTTCTCCCACTACTGTTTCTCGTGTGATTAATAATTATGGTTCTTTAAGCCAAAAAACGATTGATAAAGTAAATTTGGCAATGAAAGAGCTGAATTATCAACCAAATTCTTTAGCTCGTTCCTTGCAAGGGAAAAACACACAACTGATTGGATTGATTTTTCCAACGGTTGCAAATCCTTTTTTTGGTGAGCTCGTTGAAAGAATCGAAGGGAAACTATTTGATCTAGGCTACCGTGTTATTTTGTGTGATAGTGCCAATAATAAAGAAAAAGAGCGTCATTATATTAATATGCTTGCTGCGAATAAAGTAGATGGGATCATAGCTGGTGCTCATAACCTAGGAATCACTGAATATGAAGATATCGAGCTGCCTATTGTTTCTTTTGACCGATATTTAGCTGACAATATTCCGATCATTGGCAGCGATAATTTTCAAGGGGGCTATCTAGCTACTGAAACATTATTTGTTAAAGGTGCACGAAAAATTGCGATTCTTACTGGTTCACAAGAATCCAATTCGCCTACAAATTTTCGCTTAAATGGGTATCTGAGTTTCTTAGAGAAACACGAATTAGAACCTAAAATTTTTCAGATTCAAACAACGGCTAGATCAACAACGTTGAAAAATTTAGAAATCAAACATATTTTAGAAACAGAAGAAATCGACAGTTTGTTTTGTACGGATGATTTAACGGCTATCCTAGCATACAATCAATGTCAGCAGTTGAAGATAAACGTTCCTGAACAAATCAAGATCATTGGGTATGATGGAACCAAATTCATTCAAAATTATTTTCCTCAACTATCGACGATTGCCCAACCAATGGCTGATTATGCAGATATCCTAGTAGATTTGTTGTTAAAACGAATCCAAAACCCAGAAAAAAAACTTGAAAAAAATTACCTGCTACCGGTAAAACTAATTCAAGGTCAAACAATATAACCCTTAAAAGGAGTGAACAATATGTTATACGGTGCAATCGAGGCTGGAGGCACGAAATTTGTTTGTGCAGTAGGAAACGAAAATTTAGAAATAATTGAGCGTGTATCGTTTCCTACAGAAACACCTGAAAAAACCATGCGCTCTGTGATTGATTTTTTCAAAAAATTTGAAACACTCTCAACTATTGGAGTCGGATCATTTGGCCCAATCGATGTTAAACGAGAGTCTGAAACGTATGGCTATATTACATCTACGCCTAAACTTGCATGGAAGAATTTTGATTTTGTTGGATATTTAAAAGACCAGTTGGCTAACATTTCTGTTGCTTGGACAACGGATGTAAATGCGGCTTGTTATGGGGAATATGTTGCGGGATGTGGTAAAGGGTTATCAAGTGTAGTGTATTATACTATCGGAACAGGAGTTGGTGGTGGTGCTTTAGTAGATGGGCAATTCGTTGAAGGCTTTAGCCATCCCGAAATGGGCCATGTAATGGTTCGA
Organism: Enterococcus sp. 9D6_DIV0238; assembly: GCF_002174455.2. Taxonomy (NCBI): domain Bacteria; kingdom Bacillati; phylum Bacillota; class Bacilli; order Lactobacillales; family Enterococcaceae; genus Enterococcus; species Candidatus Enterococcus dunnyi. The sequence goes on along the minus strand of NZ_CP147246.1, from coordinate 1,643,870 downwards.
CGGCATCCTGATGATACATTTATCGGTAGTTGTCCATACCACAAAGACTGTTTGGAAGGCTTGGCTGCAGGATCTGCCATCGAGAAAAGAACGGGGACTAAAGGGCAGGATTTACCACCAGAAGATGCGTCATGGGATATTGAAGCATACTACATTGCACAATGTGCGTACAATACGACCTTACTTTTTTCCCCACAAATAATTATTTTTGGCGGCGGGGTTATGAAGCAAGGACAATTAAGAAAAAAAGTCCAAGAGCAATTCGCCAAGCTCATCAATGATTATGTGAAATATCCAGATTTATCGACCTACATCGTTACCCCTCAATTGGGGGACAATGCTGGTGTGATTGGTTGTCTCGCTTTAGCCAAGGATTTACATTTGCAAGCTTAACTCGAGGAGCGAGAGCAAAGTATAAAAAGATTATAGATTATTTTTCAAAGAGCAGGTAATTTAATACCTGCTCTCAGACTGTAGACAAATACGTTCAACATTCAGAAAATAGAGTGTTGAGCGTATTTTTTTATCTTAGTATCAAAATCAAAGCAAAAAAATAAAGGCATTCGCCTTTCTCTAGCCCCACAGGGCTAATTTCTTTAAATTCATTGCAGCAAAAATCAGTCTCGTATGCACTGCGACTTTTTCCAAGGTTCGGTATTTTGTCCAACGCATCCCATGCTTCTCTTTTGCATCGGCAAACACTCTTTCAATAGTTTCTTTACGTTTGCGGTATGTTTCTCGATTGAAGGAAGTATGACGAAGATGTTCTGCATTCTCCAACCCAGCTTGCCAAATATGACGGGTCACTACTTTTTGATGATTTTGACTTCTTGTGCACTGCTTCAATTGCGGACAATTCTGGCAAATGTAAGATTTTGACTTATATTCACGGTATCCCTCTCGAGTAAGTGTAGAAAAATGTAAGGGTTGATTTTCAGGGCACAGGTAACAATCGTAGTATTCGTCATAGACAAATTGATTTTTGGCTAGTAACGTTCGATCACCTCTAGGTCGTGTATAAGGAAGAACAGGGTGAAGTTTTCTCCGTCGGAGAAATTCTATAAAAGTGGCAGTTTTATACCCAGCATCAGCTGCTACAGCATGTATCGCTGGAAATTTAGTACAGATAGAGGCAACTAGATCAGGAGCAATTTGACTATCATGACGGTTACCAGGCGTTACAATGACATCTAAAATGAATCCGTGTTCATCACAACCAGTATGAGCAGAATAAGCAAATTGTTTCTCTCGTTCTCCTTTTACATAATACCCGCTCTCAGGGTCTACTTTACTTATTTTTCGTTCTTTCAGCTCACTTTCTGTCGGGAAAGTAAAAGGGCGCTTTCCTGCCTTGATGCGTTCCTCGTTAATTTCTTTCTCTAATTCTGATTGATAGGCTTTTGCTTCAATATGCGTCATTTCTCTAGTAAAATAATGCTTGTTTGCATTAGCTTTGATATGAGTAGAATCCATATAGAGAACATCTTCCGTAATCATCCGAGCCTTGGCAGCTTGTTCCAGTATGTAGGCGAAAATATCTTCAAAGAGTGTAGTTTCTCGAAAGCGGCGAACATAGTTTTTTCCAAAGGTAGAGAAATGTGGAATGGTTTCATTGAAATCGTAGCCTAAAAACCAACGATAAGCGACATTAGTGTCTATTTCTTTTATCGTTTGACGCATGGAACGGATACCAAAGAGATATTGAATGAAGACGATTTTGACTAAAACCACAGGATCAATACTTGGTCGACCTAAGGTCGAATAAGTTGATTCAACAATTGGATAAATGAAGGTAAAATCAATTGCTTTATCTATTTTTCGGATCAAGTGATCTTTTGGGACAAGTTCTTCCAAGGAAATCATCATGTATTGATCCCTTCCATTCATTGGGTGTTTTGACATCATTTTTTACGCGCTCCTTTAAAACGTTTTCATACATTAAGTATAAAAGAAAAAACTGTAGACGTCATCCTTTTTTAGAACTTTGTCTACAGTCTGAGAGCAGGTAATTTAATACCTGCTCTTTTTTTAGTATTATTGTTTTTAGAGTATCATAAAATTCCCTAAATATTATCCATCCACTTGTGATAAGCAGAACCATATCATAAGTAAGTTTATAAAAGCGGAACTAAAGGAATCATATTCGATCGTATCGGATACGGTTCCTTTTTATTTTAAGAGATGGAGAATCAAATTAATTAACAGAGTCCGCCACGTTGTTTAGATATCTAAAATAGCTAGAATAATCGTTATGGAGGTACATATCGATTTATTCCTATTCTTTCTGAATAAATTATGGTAGTTAACGATCTATGTTTTCAAATTTTTGTTATACTTAAAGCAAAAAAAATGTGGTGTAGTTAGTACGATTTATCTATTTTTTAAACTAAAAAATCAAGTTGAAATATTAGTATCAGGAGTTGAAAGATATTCGAGATTATGTCTTTCTAAAAGTTAAACAACAAATAGGAGGCTGAAATGAAAATTTTTTTGTTAGTCAGATACTACTGAACTTTAATTTTTACTATTGGGACTTGCTTACTTTTTCCCTAGTGAAAAAACAGGGGCTTTAAGTTGTTTTATATTACCACTAGTTTTTTCGTTGTTATCTATATTTTTTCCAGTATCGTTAATAACATTTATATTTTTTTGGAAAGACTACAAAAAGCAAGATAGAAAGCAATGAACTACTTTTATGTTGCAAATTTTTTTACTAATAGTGATTTTACATAGTTAGATACTATGCTACAGTTCACTTACTCTTACTTTAAGGAGAAAAGAATGAAGAAAAAGACCCTCATAATTTTAGGTATAATCATTTTAGCCATCGGAGGAGCATGGTATATGAAACGAGAAAAAGATTTAGCAGAATTACATGATATTCAAACAGATTTAGCTAATTATTTGTGTAATAATTATCGACTTTATACGAGAAATATATCTGAAAGTGACTCGAGTTTACTCGGATATAGAAAAAGTGGAATTTACTAAATTTTCTGTTGGACCGATGAAAGATTTAGTCGTTAATTTTAAAATCAATGATGTGTACTCAGATGATACGTCATTAAGTACCATTTCTGCAGAAACAGGGAAATGGTTGTACAGCTTCAATTTTATGAATAACCGAAATGAGTATGTTTTAGAACGAAAAGAAAAAAGCACTGACAAAAAAATGGCTGAAGAAAACATTATCTACAACAATAAAGGGGTGGAATAATTATGGCTAATATAGAAAAACCACCACAAAAAGAATTAGACGATTATAACAAATTATCGAAAGGGTCTTATCAAGTGGAAAGTAATAACGTTCAGACTGGGGAAAGATTAGTAGACGATAAGTATTTAGTATTAGATACCGTTGATACAAACAAAGACACCTTAAAATCTGAAAAATCCCCAAGAAAAAATAGTATGCAAGCCATGACTGTAGCAGAAATTAAAGATGATTATCAACCATACAGTGATAGTAAATTAAAAGAAGTTAAAGGCTATCCTGAATCAGTCGTAAAAAAGAACGTCACCATTGTTTATGCCGGCACAAGCAGTTTGAAAGATTGGACAACAGATGCGGTAGAAATTGGGATGAATGCGAAATATGAGAATGAGGCGTTCTCTTCAGCGCTAGATTATGCTAATGAAATTGCACGAAAATATCCAAAAGAAAACGGCTTTAACATCGGAACGACAGGTCATTCATTAGGTGGGGCAGAAGCGATTTATGTTGCGGTATTATTAGGCTACAATGCTTTCACTTATGGTGCTGCTGGGTCTGGATTATCAGATGAACAGATTAAGCAGTACAAAGGGACGATTGTGAATCTTTTCGATACCACGGACGCTGTGACAAGTGGTGTGTTGACTGGTGGTCGGAAAAAAATTCCTTTTTTGAGGATAGGTATCGACAATCCATGGTGGAGAACCGCTGGTCATTCATTAGATCAGTTTAAAGTCGATAAAAAAGGGAACTATATCAATAAATACGGCGATATCGTCGTTTATTCTGATTTGAATGGTGGGATCTCGATTGAACAAACCCTTTTAGCGCAAAGCATCGTTGAAAATAAGATGCAAATGCGTAGATTAGAACATTATGGTGTACATAAAAGTAGTGGTAAAAAAGAGTACCAACAGTTGAAAAAGGAAAATGAATGGCTTCAAACACAAATCGATAGTTTCACAAAATTAAATATTTTACGTAAAAAATTAACCGCTAGTGGTGGTGGTTTATCTAGAAATGAACAAATCTATTTAGACGATAGCCAAGCGTTAACTATTGTAAAGCTTGCCTCTTAAAAATTTGACATGGCAATGGAGAATGTCGTAAAGCTCTATAAAGATGCCATTAGAGAATTAGAAGAAATCTGGCAAGAAGGACGTTCGACGATTCAAAGTAATTGTCCAGACTTGTCTTATGGCGAAGTTTTGGATGCTATGCAGGTAATGGATTGTACGGAACAAACAATGGTGACGATCCCTTCACAAGAATTTCAAGAAAAACTAAGTTTAGCGCATCAAATGAGTAGTAAATTTAGTACTCTAACGAAAGATATTACTGCAAAAATAGGTGAATTAGTTCAAAGAGATCAGGAATTAGCGAAACAACTCGCCTAAAAAGGGAGAGATACGAGTATGGATCAAGAAGAGCAAGCGTTAGCGGATTATCAACAAGCGAGACGACAACTTGAAGAAGAATCTGACGCATTGACAAGAATTAGGCGACAAGCGGAACAAGTAACGAATGAAACCTATTCTGAAATCCAACGACAAGTACAACGATTTGGTGAAACAAATGAGCCTATGGAATGGGCAAGACATGAACTACCACGTCTTGAAGAAGATTTTTTCTCAGAATTAGATAGAGAGAAACAGACCCTTTTGTTAAAAGAAGATGAAGCGGAGCAAGCCTATCGCAAAAAACTTCAAGAACAAACTAAGCCGTAAAAGGAGTATAATTACGTGTTAGAAGCAATCGAAAAACTATTAAAAGAATATAAAAAGAATTTACAAAAAATGAGCGCTCAAGCCACTGCAATGGCACTTGTTCAGAAAAAAGATAGTCTTGTGAAAAAAACAAAAAAATCAGGAGAAACGGAATCAGAAAGTGCAAAAAGTTCCATCACTTCTGCAACAAGCGGTCTAGGGGAAACGGTAAAAGGGCAGTTTGGAAAGAAAGTAACACAAGTTTTAGAGGATCAAGGAAAAATGCTAGATAAATTTTAAGTTGAATGAAAAAAAGGAGACTTTCCAGTGGAGGAGCAAGAATTAGAACAGCGTAAGGAAGAACAGCGTCAAAAGATTCGTGAACTTGCACAGAATGTACGTATCAAAAGTTTAGAACATCAGTTAAAAGTAGAACAAGAAGCCAATCAACACTTCGAAAAAATGGAAAAAACGTTAAAAGAAATGCAAAAAGTGGTTGATTCCTGGGATAGGAAGTACGAGAATACGCCCGAAAAAAGAAGGACGGAGTTTCATGTCATTAAGGAAATCGATGTAAATCAGTTGTAATGAATGTATTTAGTTTAAAAAGCATTATATATTATATCTATGAAGATCAATCATCTTAATCGATGATTGATTTATTTTTGTGTGTCAAAGAGTTAACAAACAAGTACCAAAAAGAAAAACAGTTATACTGTGTCAGATTATTAAAAATGTAGCAACTCCAAATAAATAGTAAAAAACCTCTATTACCTTTTAGAGTGTGAAACTAAACCGATGTTTAGCTTCGCACTTTTTTTATCTACATTAAAATCTATCTTTTTATTTTTACTTCATAATGAGGATCTTCAAGAAGGAGCGAGATGAGTTTATCGAGTTGGCTGTTCTTTTTTTCATCTGCGAATAGCCATTGTAAATAGAAAGGTTTATTTAAAGGTAAGGGAGAATGGATGAAATTTTGTGAACTCAGATCTTTCGTGGCATATTTCGGAAGAAAGGCAGTCTCGTTTCCAGAGGATAGTAACTTTTTTATATCCTCAGGATTCGCTAATTCCAACACAATCGAAATGTTCATAGCAGAACGATATTGTTCAAGAAAGGCTTTGCGATAGCTGCATTTGTTATCGGTCAAAATCATTTCGTAAGATTCTGGATGATCGACCACATTCTTTTTATGGGTGACCAATTCAAAGGTTTCTTCAGCATATAAATGAACGTAATTCATCGTATTCGTTGTCATCTCATCAAATATAAAAATCAAGTCTAGTTCATCTTTTGCTAGCAAGTCAAAAAGTGTTTGCTCGTCTTCTACACTCACTCGAAATTTCATTTCAGGATAAAGTTGCCGAAGTTTTGACAAATAGGTGACCATCAGGCTGGAAGAAAGGCTTTCGATCGTTCCGATCCTAAGAACTTCGTTTTTTTGTTCTAGTTGGTTGAGAAGTTTATGATGTTCTTTCATCAATGATTGAGCAAATGTGAAGACTAATTCGCCAGCCTTTGTCAGAACAATTTTTTCTTTTCTCTTGAATAATAATTCCTGTCCATATTGCTCTTCTAATTTATGGATATGATAGCTGATATTACTTTGAGAATAGCCCAGCTGATTGGCTGTTTTTGAGTAGGAATTCGTTGATACGACATGGTAAAAAGATTGAAGATAGATGAAATTCATAAGCTCCTCCTATCAATAATTTTGATCAAAAGTATCTATTTTTTAAGTAACTATTTTAGCTTTTTATCGATTATACTAAATCTTAACAGAAAGGGAAGGTGAAGAAAATGAAAAAGTATATTTCTCAAGTATTCAATGATAATGTAAAATCGATCGAAGGGAATCGTTTCTCTGAAAAATTGATGTATGAAACAGATATTGCCGATTTGGCATTTGATTTTTACCACCAGTTGGTTGATTACACGATTTTAGATGTTCGCAGCCAAAAAGATTTTCAGGAGTGTCATATACCAGAGGCTATTTCCTGTCCAGGAGGGAATTTGCCTCAGGATACGCTGGAAGTAGGCGCTAAAATCGTTGTCTATTGCTGGGGCCCTTCCTGTAATGGTGCAACTAAAGCCGCTATGAAGTTAATGGCGAGAGGGTATCAGGTGAAAGAATTATTGGGAGGAATCGAATACTGGGCAAAAGAAAACTGTCCGTTAGAGGGAAAAAATACTTCTAGAGCACTTTTTTGGGAGTATGCTTCATTGAGCTAGACGTTCATTTTTATGCTGATGCACAATCGATCTATCATTTATAATAGAAGCTAAAGTGAAGAATGATTCGCTTTAGCTTCTATTTACTTTAAAATCAAAAATATGAAAATTTAGATAATACAATTATTCTTGTCCACTTTTTTAGGAGTTCAAACGTTGTATAAATGAAAGGAGAAACTAAAAATGAAGAAGGATGTGACAGTTGAAGAAGCGCTATTTTCATTAGGACAAGAAGTGATCCAAGTACTAATAAAAAAGGGGAGTACATTAGAAGATGCAGAGGACGCAGTTTCTAAAACGTATGATACGCTATTTTCTATGTTTATTACTCTCAAACAGGAAAATTTGCGGCCCTGGTTTTTTAGAGTCTCGTTCAATAATTATATTGATTTATTTAGAAAAAGGAAACGTGAGATGGAGTATACCGCTCAATATAGTGAGTTTCGATCGAATCTGATACATGAGCCACAAGATTTTTGGTTGATTATTGATTCTTTAAAAAATGAAGAAAAAGAACTATTATGGCTTAAATATTACTATCAGCTCTCTTATGAGGAGATTGCTGTTATCTTGGATACGAAAGTAGAAACGGTAAAAAAACGCTTATATAGAACTCGAAAAAAATTAAAAGCAGATTGGGAGGAAGAAGGATGGATTTAAATAAAAGTATCAAAAAAGCAAAACGAAAGCAGCTAGTGATGTTTAGTTGTATCTCAATGATCATTTTTTTGATTATGTCGATTTTGTTGGTCATTACTGTAGATAAAGTCTCAACAAGGAATTATCATAAATTAGATAAAGCACTGTTTGCCTATCAAACGATCGCTTCTCCGAATACACAAATAGATTCACAAGTGATTTCCAACAGCTCGATTTTTGGCGGAGAAGTCGTCACGAATCAATCGAAAAATATAGATGGTTATATTGTACCTTGGAGTAGTCTACGTAGTAAGTACAGTTTGTTCAAGCAATCGATCGACTACAATGAACTGATGCCTTCTTGGTACCATTCATCAAAAAATTCATATGAGTACAATCGTCAAACAAAACAAAAAGTTGCTACGTTTTATAATCCAAAGATCGAAGATTATTATGATGGCATAAAAAATGAATTGGATGACATTCAGGCTATGGAAGATTCTGTCGCCGAGGTAGCGATCTCTTTTGATCAGCCATATACCTATAATGAAGTGAAGAAAATGTTCCCGAGCGATGTCAATGTTGTATGGTTATACCTGTTTTCTGAAGAAAGAGATGAGCGCCAAGGACCTTCTGGTATGCCTGTATATGGTTTTCAATTAAATGTAGATGAAAAAAATCGCGTAGTTGATGTGGAAGCAGATAAAGCTGATTTTTTCCATTCATTTAAAACCTATTCTGCTGCAATGAACAACCAAGAAATAACAACATTTATTCATGATAATCAAGAGAAAGACATGGCGGATATCGAGGTTTTAGGTGTGATGGTCACAGGAGAAGTAAAACATTTGGCAGGATTAAAAGATCGATCATTTGTTAGAGGAAGTTCTATGGGGGTAACGGTGCCGATCGTTCCGTACATTATACCAGAAAAATAAACAGAAATTTTTTTATATAATCGAAAAGACAAGGCTAAAATTCAGAATTTTTACCTTGTCTTATTTTTCCCAAACGATCTGTACTTAGCGATTCTATCTGTTTTTCTGCAATTTTGTCTGATGTTCTAGTGTCATAGCTGAAATATTTTGCATATGTTGATAAATGTCTGCCAAAAGTGCTTGTGAGAGTTTAGCTAGTTTCTCGTATTCCTCAGAAGTTAGCATTTTCTTTTTTTGTTTTTCGATCAGATCTTGCTTGGTTTGGAGTAAATAAGCATTGTCACTAAATAAAAGACTGATTTCGATCGATTTATAAATACCGTGAAGTTCTTTGAAGATATCTAACGGGATAAACTTTAAATAAATGGCATAAAAATCAGTGATTTCTGTTCTCATATAGTTCCCGATTTCGGTAGAAAGTTCAAGCGCAGAAAGTTGGGCAGTATCTTTTCCTCTAAATACTGGATTGTATTTTTTGGTGGAAGGCGCCAAATATTCGGCAAGCAAGGTGGTTTCCCAAAATTCAGCAGAAAGGACACGTGCTCGTTGAGTGTATAAGTTGTAGAAGGCTGCATCAACATCTTCGTGAGCTTCTGTGGAAAAATTTTCCAGCAAGCAATATTTGATCGTCCAAATCAACTGTAGTTGGTCTTCTTTGGCAATTGAAAAATAGTCTGTATCTTCCCTTAATTCCTCGATCCTTGCTTCTCGTTTTCGTAAAAAATTCTCCAGAAAAAAGACAGTAGCATAGACCTCTACAGGGGTGAAAGCTAGACCAGAAATTAGATTTAGTAAGATTCCGCGAGGGGACTCACCTAAAATAAGCAGTAAATAATTGGTCAATGCAAATAAAGCAAACAATAAAAAGATAAAGAATAGTTGTTGGCGGTCTCTCTTCAAAAGCATTCATCTCCCTTCGATTTATGCACGGAAAACAGTACACTGTTAGGAATTTTATATTCTATATCTTAAGTGTACCATGGCTAGAGTAGAAGGTCTGTTTAGAGCGTCTACGAAAAAATGTGCATCTATTTTTTCGATGAACTCACCATTCCTTTTTATACTAAAAAGGAAAAAAATCCATAAACACGTGTGATACAATGTGCTTGAGCAACGAACTTTTGCATCTAAAATAAATAATAAAGGATGTTATGTGATGTATGTAGGATTTGATATAGGTGGAACGACGGTCAAATATGGTGTGCTAGATGAAAATGGGACGATTTTAGAAAAAGGAAGTATCAAGACGGAATATGAGCCTGATTCTTTTTATGCCAGTCTTTTAGCGATTGTCAAGGATGCACAGACACGGTTTCAAATTAAAGGAATCGGTATGAGTGCGCCGGGAATCGTACAGCAAGATGGACTTATGTTGACAGCTGGGGCAATCAGACCGTTGTATGGAGAAAATTTTAAAGAAAAATTGACAGCGCTGACAGGTCTGCCGGTAACGGTCGAAAATGATGCAAACGCAGTAGCGATCGCAGAAAAATGGATCGGAAATGCTATTGGCATGGAGAATTATTTATGTTTAGTGTTGGGAACGGGTGTTGGTGGAGGAATTGTGATCAATGGAAAGGTTTATCGCGGAGCACATGGTATGGCTGGTGAATTTGGCTGGATGATGATCGATAAGTTACCGGAAAAAGGTGATCTTGAAGCGGTTTCGATCAATAAACGAAGCGCGATCGTCGGCGGATTGATCCCACTTTATAATGAAGCACAAAAACAAAGAAAAAAAAATGTTATTCCAATCAGTGATGCGAGAGAAATTTTTGCTTTAGCTGAAGAAGGAGATGCTCTTGCTATAGAGATCACTAAGCAATTTTATGTCGACTTGTCTGTTGGATTAGTCAATCTAATTAGCTGCTTTGATCCGGAAGCTATTTTAATTGGCGGGGGTGTCAGTGCAAACAAAATGTTCCATAGAGAACTTCAGAAAACACTAGTAGAAGTCGAAACAAGACATGCGTCGATCAATTATTTGAGAGGAAAAACGATTGCACCCGTGATTCCGGCAAAATTAGAAAATGATGCTGGACTGATTGGTGCAGTCTATCAGATCCATCAAGCGGTCACTAAATAATTTATGGTATAATCTTTTTATCGAACTAAAGGAGATTGACCGAAATGGCGATATTTGATTACCTAAAATTAAATGACCTATCCTCTGTAGAACAAGAAATTTACCGATTTATTGTGAATAATCTAGAGAAAATCCCTTATATGCGTGTTCGTGACATTGCAGATGGCGCACATGTTTCCTCAACATCTGTTTTTCGCTTTGTTCAAAAAATTGGCTTTCATTCTTTTCCGGAGTTTCGCTTTTATATAGGCACTCATTTAGAGAATGTCCGTCAAGATGAAACTAAAAAGCACATTGGGATCGAAGAACGAGTGAACTCTTTGAATATGGGCATCTTTCATCCTGATGTTGAGTATCAAATAAAGAATATGGCCTATGCCTTGCGTGATAGTGACTGCATTTTATTCATGGGAATGGGGGCATCAGGGGCTATTGCCCAGTATAGCGCAAGAAAACTCGCAAGTTTGGGCTATTTATCGATTGCTTTGGATGATTTGACCTATCCTATTCGAAGTTTTTTACGCAGAGATCAAAAAAATGTGATTATTTTTCTAAGTGTTTCTGGTGAAACGAAAGAATTGATCGAAGTGATTGCAGGATTAGAAGATAAGAATATCGTAAAAAAATATTGTATTACCTTAAATAAAAAAAGTACGCTGGCTCAACAATGTGACTACTCTATCGAGTATGAAATCAAAGAAGAGCGTAAGGATATCTACCTAGATCTGACGAGTCAGTTACCTTCGATCGCTATTTTGGAAACGCTTATCAGTTATTTGAAGGATTTTCGTAAGGATCAGTGATCAACAAAAACGAAAAGAATAAAGCACTGAAAAACAGGTTGTAGCAACGTGTCTTTCAGTGCTTTATTCTTTTTTGCAGATGATGTAAGATTCAGCGCTGAAATAAAAAAGAGCTTTCAGCGAGTTTTTCTGCTCACTGGAACAGGTTGTTTCATGCATGGAATTTATTTTGTTTTCTCGGAATTTTTTTCTAAAGGGAGGCGCTTACTTATTTAGTGATTGAGGATATGTAATAATAGATTCATAAAATGAAAGGGGTTTTATCTATGCAAAAATTCAATGAGATCATCGATCGCTCACTAGTGCCGGTTGCGACGAAGCTAAATAATCAACGGCATATTGCAGCGGTCAGAGATGCTTTTATGCTGATTTTTCCATTGACGATTTCGGCGTCACTCGTTATTTTAGTCAACAATATTTTATTTTCAAACGACAGTTTTGTTGTGCAATTATTACGATTATCGAGTATTTTTCCAAATTTAGAAAGTGCTCAGCAAGTGCTATCTTCTGTAGCTAATGGAACGATCAACATCATGAGCATTTTTATTACGTACTTGGTTGCTCAAATTTTGGCGAAGCATTTCGAAGCAGATTCGACTTTGGTTGGTCTAACAAGTATTGCTTGTTTTATGATCTTGTACCCAAAACCTTTTAACGCTGACGACTTGAATGTGATCAGCACACAATATTTAGGGGCGCAAGGTTTATTTGTTGCAATGATCGTTGGCTGTTTGGTCGGAGAATTTTTACCAAAACTTTTTAAAGTCAAACGCATGCAAATCAAGATGCCGGAAATGGTTCCACCAGCTGTATCTCGTTCTTTCTCAAGCATGATCCCAATTGTGATCGTTGTTGGAGTAGCTGCGATTATCAACTTTTTAGTTCTGATGATTGCACCAGAAGGAATCAATGAATTGATTTATAAAGGAATCCAAAGTCCGTTGCGTGATCTTGGCGGAAATGTAGTAGGTGTTTTATTACTGGCTTTTATCCAAACCTTGCTATTTTCGATCGGGATTCACGGGCCAAATACCTTGAATGCGGTTCGTTCTGCTATTTTTACGGAACAAGATTTAGCGAATCTTGATTTTGTCAATCAAGGAGGATCACTTTGGGATGTACCGTATAAAGAAACTTGGGGCATTTTAAATGATATGTTCGCAAATATGGGCGGAACTGGTATGACAATGGGACTGATCATTGCGATCTTTATTGCTTCAAAACGTCCGGAACAAAGAGAAATTGCCAAAATGTCGTTAGTTCCGGGTATATTCCAAATCAATGAGCCAATCATTTTTGGTCTGCCGATCGTTTTAAATCCATTATTGATCATCCCGTTTATCTTAGTTCCGATGGTCAACATTTTGATCGGTTACTTTGCGACAGTCGTTTGGCAGATCATGCCTTCGCCGGCAATAGGCGTGCCGTGGACGACGCCTGGGATCATCAATCTGTTCTTAGGAACCGGTGGGAATATCGTTGCAGTAGTAGTAGGGATCGTCTGTTTGGCTGTATCTACAGTCATTTACCTTCCTTTCGTTATTGCATCGAACCGAGCACAAAAAATCGAGTTATAAGAGATACTTTCATTAAAGGAGCGTAATCATGACGAATAAAATAGGAGAAAATTTTTTATGGGGCGGTGCGATTGCAGCTCATCAAGCAGAAGGTGCTTGGAATATAGAGGGGAAAGGGCTGAGCATCGCTGATGTAATGACTGCTGGTGGAAATGGGATTCCCCGAAAAATAACGCAAGGAGTCATTGAGGGGGAATATTACCCCAACCATGAAGCAATTGACTTTTATCATCATTACAAAGAGGATATTCAATTGTTTAAAGAATTAGGCTTAAAATGTTTTCGGACCTCTATCGCATGGAGTCGGATTTTTCCTAAAGGAGTAGAAGAGGAGCCTAATGAGGCGGGATTATTATATTATGATCGTTTATTTGATACACTGATCGAACATGGGATCGAGCCAGTGATCACGTTGTCTCATTTTGAAATGCCGTACTATATTTATGAGAAGTTTGGTGGCTTTTCAAACAAAGAAGTCATTCCTTTATTCGTAAAATTTGCTACTTGTGTTTTTGAACGCTACAAAGACAAAGTAACCTATTGGATGACATTCAATGAAATCAATAATCAGGCCGATGGACAAGATCCACTGCACGTTTGGACAAATTCAGCGATGATCATAGAAGATGAGACGAAAAAAGAAGAGCTTGTTTTTCAGGCGGGGATCAATGAACTGATCGCCAGTGCAGCGGCTGTGATTGAAGGGAAAAAAATTAATCCTGATTTTCAAATCGGCTGTATGATGGCGTATGTTCCTGTGTATCCGTACTCATGTAATCCTGAGGATATGATGGCTTCAGTCAAAGCAAATGAACGCAGATTTTTCTATAATGACATTCATGCCCGCGGAAAAGTACCAACCTATGCACTAAAATATTGGGCGGAAAAAAACTATCAGATAGACATTAGTAAAGAAGAGTTAGCTATTTTGAAAGAAGGAACCGTTGATTATATCGGATTTAGCTATTATATGTCTGGTACGATATCAACGCTTGAAGAGATCGAAGGACAGGCGACCGAAGATATTCCAAGGGCAAAAATAGTCAAAAATCCGTATATCGAGGTCTCTGACTGGGGCTGGCCTATCGATGAAGTTGGGTTGCGTTATGTGTTGAATACTGTTTATCAACGCTATGATTTGCCAATGTTTATTGTGGAAAATGGATTTGGTGCTTATGATCAACTGACTGAAGACAATACCGTTCATGATGATTACCGTGTGGAGTATTTAAAAAAGCACATCGAACAAATGAAAAAAGCAATCGTAGAAGATGGTGTACCAGTTATTGGCTACACTCCCTGGGGTGTGATCGATATCGTAAGTTTCGGCAGCGGTGAGATGGAAAAACGCTACGGGATGATCTACGTGGATAAGGATAATGAAGGCAATGGAACACTTAAACGCTTAAAGAAAGACTCCTTTTCTTGGTATCAAAAAGTGATTGAAACGAATGGCGAGAAACTTTAAGTAGAAAAAAAGAAATGTGTAACGATTTTATTAACTACAAATGAACATTGTTTTCTATAAATGTGTAAAATATAAAAAGGCTGCTATAGTATTCCGTTAAGGAGCATTATGGTAGCCTTTTTTTGGTATATCGTTTCAACTGGTAGATCATCAATAAACGCTAAAAAAATAGAGCTGATTTTGAACGTACACTTCAAAATCAGTTCTATTCTTTTGTATCATCATCGGGTTAAAGATGCTTTGTTTGTTTCATTTTTTTCCACGTCAATTCAGACAATTTTTTTGCAATCACTCTATAATCGGAGACGGAAACAGTCGGTTGAACGTAAATAGTTGGTTGTGTAGCTCCAATAGTAGAAAGTGTTTGGGGCGACAAGATCATGTCACTTATGATCAAGTCGACTTGTGAAGTCAATTCATAAGTTGAGTCGAAATTGTACAAAGCTTTAAAACTGCTGGTTACCATATTTTCTAATTTATTACCGCTGTATTTTGAGAGGAATAGCACATGAATGTTTGGCTTATGTTTATCCCAATCTAACGTATGCATTAAAATATTGTGATATTCAAAAAGTAAATAGCTTTTGTAATCTGCGAATCTTGACATGATCGGACGAGTAAACTCTTGTTCTAATGCTTGAGTAAATAAAGCAGTACGTTGTCTATTATATGTTAAAAGATCGTCGTTAGGATCTACCCAAACAGGTAAATTCACAAAAGATTTATTGCCAAACAATAAAACACGATAATGTGTCAAACAAAGTTTATTGAAGATGTTACTATATTCGTCATTCGTAATGGGAGAAATCGCATAATTTTCCAGCTGATTCATCAAATAGATCACGCTATTTAAAAAGTTTTGCTCCTGTAGTTCTTTATTTAAATAAAAGAAATTGGACGCTCTAGATATGCCAGGATAACTGCCAAAGGCTAAGACACAACTCAACAATGTTCGAATTTCAATCAACCGCTGATCTTCATTCACTAAAGGAAGCATTTTTTTGAAAATCAAACTTAATTCATCAACTGATTGCTGGTACGACTCATGTTGAGAATCAAATAAGGGAACATTGATCGTTGCTGGATCGATTACATGCCCATTTTTGGCCCTAACAAGTGAGTTAGCCGTAAAAATACTAAGTAAGATTTTTTTTGAGGCAACCGCAGGATTATAAATTTCTGATGGAAACAGAGTACAGATATGATTGATCTCATGCTGATGAATATACGGGAAAGGCCAAGATTGCCCTCCGTAAGAATCTAAGTGCAGCACGGTATAAAACAAACGAATATGCAGTTCATTTCCTTGAATTTTGATTCTTTTTTTCGTATCGATTGTTAGTCCATACTTTGTTAATTCTTTTTTTAAGTATAAAAGTTCTCTTCTTAATGAAGAATATGTCAAATAAAACTGATCTGCAACCTCAGACATATCCCCTAAAGTATCCGAGAACATTCCTTCAATCAATTTAAAGCGAATAGACTCCTTCAAATAAAATAGAAGAACAAACTGTAGCGAAAAATCTTCAACGATGTTTAAATAATAGGTTTTATTATTATCATTGTAAGTCAACTGAATTTTATCCTCACATTCAAACACTCTGAAATCCTCTTCGATCAATTTTATAGAGCGTTTCAGAGTTCCTAGCGAGATATCCAATTCTTCCAAAATTTTGTCTTGTGTAGCGTAATAATCCGCGGAATTGTTGAGTAACTCAAGAATACGATATTTTTTTTGTAATGCATTATCAAGGAATTGATTCATAAATACACACGTAAATCCTTTCTTTATTAGTATATTAGTTATAACTGATAAAAGTATAGATTTTTTCTAAAAAATAACATGCGCAATGCAAAAAACGAAAAAAAACGATGATGTAAGCGATAATATTTAATTTCAAAAAAATAATAAACTATTTTTTAAGGTCGTTTTATTAAAAATAATATTTATTTATAGAAAATGGTACTGTTTTAAATACTATATTACCGCTGTTTTTTCAAAAAAACAAATGTTGTTTATATAAAAATGAAAAAATATACCCTTGAAAGTCGCTATACTAGTTTTTGCAGCAAGTTGGAAGTTCTTGCCGCAGATACTTTTCTAAAGTTTAAAGAGAACAGCATCTGACATGTTGTTCTCTGCTTTTCAAAAGTAATTGATAAAACTTTCAAATAAAATCTCAAAGGAGCAACAAAGAAATGAAATTAAACAAACTACACCTAGTTAGCGGTGTCGCTTTAGCTGCGATCGCAGTATCAGCCGTAACACCAGCATTTGCAGCAGAAGAAGTAGGCGGACAAACAAATTCTCAAGGAACGATCACTTTCAGCGAAGATGGCGATGGTGGAGAAGAAGGCGGCGGCGGTGGAATCATCGACCCGGTTGACCCAGAAAATCCAGACATTGAAGAGCCAGGCGGCGGCGGAAATGGTGGCGGAGACATGGAAGGTCCACTAACGATCGATTTCGTATCAGGTATTGACTTTGGTAACCGTAAAATCTCAGGTAGTACTCAAAAGTATTATGCAAAATATAATGGATCAGTAAACTCTGAAGCAGAAACTGTCTACTTACCAACATTTGTTCAAGTAACAGATAACCGCGGTAAAAATGACGGATGGAAATTAGAAGTTTCAAATACACAATTTGTAGATGCAGACACAAACGAAGAATTAGCAGGAGCTGTTTTGACTCTTGGATCAGATAACCAAGTATTTACACAAAACGACAATGGCGCTTCTTCAAAAGTAGCTGCAAAAGGGAACATCAAATTAGATGGACAAGGAAAAGATCAAACGATCGTAACACCAGCAACAGATAAAGGTATGGGTGTGAACAGTATTGCATTCGGTACTGAAGAATATGGTACAGCTACTGACACAAACAGCGCTGTAACATTAGAAGTTCCTGGTAAAGCTAAGAAAAATGAAGATGCAACATACGTATCAGAATTAACTTGGACATTATCTCAAACAGAAGTATAAAAATAAAAAATATATTTTAATAGTAGAAAGAGGCAATCAAATTGAAAATGACTAAACAAAAATTAATCAGCAGCCTTGCACTAAGCGCATTAGTATTAGGTATTGCAACTCCTGCATTAGCAGATGAAGCTACATCAAACGCAACTGTAACATTCGTCGAAGATGAAGGCCCAACAGATCCAGGTAACCCAGGTGAGCCTGATCCAGATCCAGATCCAGGTGAACCAGATCCAGAACCAGGTGGAGGTGGCGGTGAAAACGGCCCGTTGAGAATCGACTATGTTTCTCACATGCAGTTCGGAGAACAAAAAATTTCAGGTAGCACAAAAGCTTACCACCCACTATTAGCAAAATGGAACTACGAAGAAGGATCTGTATACATCCCTCAATTTATCCAAATCACTGATAACCGTGGAACAAATGACGGTTGGGATCTACAAGTAGAACGTACTGAATTCCATACAGCTGATGACGATATCTTAGCAGGAGCAGAACTTAAAATCACAAACGGTGAAGTCGTAAATATGGGCGATGCACCATCATCTGCAACACCAGCAACAGTAAATAAAACAGTAACAATTCCAGTAGGTAGTGCAGCGAAAGTAATGGCTGCAAAGGAAGACCAAGGGATGGCAACATGGTCGTATTCTTTTGGTGAACCTAAAGATAGAAATGAAGCTTCAAAAGATCCAAAAGAAGAAAACCAAGATGTTACTTTATCAGTACCAGGAACATCTAAGAAAATTGCAAATGCAGAGTACTCTTCTGAGTTAACTTGGACTTTAGTAGCCAGCGAAGCTTAATTGTCATATTTGCGAAGATATGGCAGAGTGGGAAACTTTGAACAGTATTTACTTGAAGGTCTCATATTGAAGAAAACGTTAAGTAATCTGATATAACCAAGTAAGCACTTGATACTGTGACAGCTCTTTCAGTGGTAGACAGAATGAATCCTATGAATATAGTATTCATTCTGTGTCTATCACGTATTCAAAATTTTAGAAAAAAGAGACACGACTGTCATAGCCTTATGCAAATACAAGAAAAGAGGAAAGAAACAAAATGAAAAGTATCATGATCAAACAAAAACTGCTTAGATTAATAACAGTAACTTCCATTATAATTGTAGTCAGCTGCCAATTTTTATTTGGCGCAACTAGTGCTTTAGCAGAAAATATGAGTTTTGCTGTCACACCTGAAATTCCCCAAAATCAGAAAGATAGAAGTAAAACATATTTCGACTTAGAGATGAAACCAGATCAAAAACAAACGCTCGATATAACCTTAAAAAACAATACAGATAAAGAACTGACCGTTGAAGTCAATGCGAATACAGCTTTTACAAACGACAACGGTGTAGCAGACTATAGTCAGTCTGACCGGACAGATTATGATAGTACATTGAAAACTCCATTTTCTACTATTGTAAAACCGCAGCAAAAAGAGATCAAATTACCTGCGAATGGACAAGCGGTTTCTAAAATCGATATCACTATGCCTAAAGAAGAATATGATGGATTGATCTTAGGTGGATTACATTTTAGCGAAAAACAGGAAGAAACAGAAGACACCAGCGAAGGCGGTGTCCAAATTAAAAATAAATTTGCGTATGTCGTCGGTGTATCTTTACGAGAAAACAGCAATGAAGTAAAGACACATTTAGAATTGAATGACATTGAACCAACTCAAGTAAACTATCGTAATTTTGTACAGGCTAATTTGCAAAATACAGAAGCAGAAATCGTAAAAGATTTAAACGTGGATGCTCGTGTATATACTGAAAAAGGCAAAGAAGTACTGCATGAAACGAAAAAAGAAGATATGAGAATGGTCCCTAACTCTAATTTTAATTTTCCTATTTCATGGGACAATAAAGAATTCAAAGCAGGAACCTATCGACTTGAAATGGATGCAACAGGTGATGGAGAAGACTATCACTGGGTAAAATATTTTACTATTGATAATAAAGAAGCGAAAAAACTAAACGAAGCTGCAGTTGAATTGGATAAAGAGTCTAAACTTTGGTTGTACATTCTTATAGCTGCGATCGTTATTATTCTTCTTTTGATACTTTTGATTATATTTGTTTTACATAAAAAGAAAAAAGAAGAAAAAGAGCCAAGCAAAAAGGGAAATGGAACAAAAAACAAAAGCAAGAAAACCAATAAAAAAAGCGCAACACCCAACAAGAAAAAAAGCAAATCCCAAAAAGGATCTAACGATACTAAATAATGAGGAAATAAGTAAATAGTCTGATGGACTATTGGAAAAGCGAGGCGGCGGATAAATGAAGAAAAGACTTTTAGTAAAAGTTAGCTGTGCAGTATTAGTTTCAGCGGCTTTAATGCCAATGTCACAGGTGTTAGCAAAAACTGACACGTTCACATCCGATGAAATAACTGAACACTATAAAAGTAAAAATCTTACAACCTCCGAAGAACAAGAAGATGATGTACTTGAATCCTCAGAAACAGAAAATGAAGAAACACAAGCAACGACAGATGCTGAATTAGATGAGGAAATAAATTTAGATGATAATTCTACACGACTGTTAACAGATTTTGGTGAAGAATATACAAGAGATAAATTTAATATAGATAGTTCATTTGAAACATTGACACCAGGAACGACAAAAGATGGGTTTATTACAGCGGAAAGCGGTGTTATGTTTGGGTTCCGTGGAATGATGGACCGTTCAAGAGCCGGTGTACAGACTTCTGGTACGTATTCACATGGTTATTTAGAGCCGATCATCTTAAAAAAAGGGTCCTCAGCAACTGCTGATAGATCCTATGTATATAATAATAGCTATTACTTTACTGCTCAGAGTATCAATCCCTATGTGAATGGTACACGGATCAATAAAGGTTCAAATAATGCGATCATTGGTCTAGGAAATAGTGGGATCACTCGTTATTCTTATCAAAAAGATAAAGAGATCCACTTTTTCAAAAAAGATAGCGAAGACAGTAATGTCGGTGAACTGAGAGCAGTGATGTATACGGAAGATGGTTTTGATATCGAGTTTTCATTGGTATTAGATAAAGCTAAAGGTGTATCTAGTCAAAGATGGAAATTCATCAACAATCGTGATGAAGATATCGATTTTGGTGTAATGGAGTATGTGGATACCTTTGTAGATAGTGACTCTGTACCGATCTATTCGCTAGGTGGGGATAAAGGATTCTATATGCAAGTTAAAGGGAAAGAACAATTCAATGTTATCCTGCAAGATAAGAACAATGAATGGATCAGTGACTATACGCACTACATTCCAGGGATGATCACAGGATCTACTTCTGGCGGCTACACAAGTGTTCGTTACAATAACGCATTTGGAGATGATTTTTCAAAACCTGGATATGAAGGTAGAGATTGGGCTAGAAACCAACAAATGATTCCTGGTCGAGATTCTGGGTATCAGTTGGGAACAGATGTTAAGACCTTGAAACCTGGTGAATCGATGACAACAGGTGCTGACTATTATTATGGTGATGCGAAAACTGAACCAGAGCTTGATGCAGATACGGATGAGCATATCTTCTATGATACAGCTAGTACTGTGGCTGATATCCACTATGAATTAGACGATATTGAAGGCGATCATGACAAGCTTTATATCAAATACAATGATGAGGAAGCTGAATTGGTTGAAGAAGTCGATCTAGATGAGACGCATCATACCTCAGGCAATATTAAATTAGATCAGTCTCGTCTACATTTGGGAGACAATACTGTAGAGTTATATTCTGAAAATAACCTAGAAGTTAAGTCAAATGTAGTCTCCTTAGATGAAGAGATTCGTCACTTAGAAGCAACACCGGAAATTACGAAAGTAAAACAGAATGAAGCACTTGATTTGACGTCGTTTGGTGAAATCATCAAAGAGCATAATACGATCCATGATCCTGTATTAAGTTATGGTGCTGATGGCCCTGCAGATACATCAAATATTGGCTTTAAATGGTCAGATGTCATTCTAGCAGATTCTAAAACACCAGATATCGATAAGATCGATCTAAAAGTTCCAACAAATATTTATAACAAGAATACGGAGTTTTTCGATCTTGAACTGGTTGCGATCGATGCAATCGATGTGGAATTGACTGCAACAGAAGTAAGAGCTTGTGAAAACGAAGCAGCATTATTGAAGCTGATTCAAGAAAAAGCAGAATTAAAAGCTTGGAATATGGATGATGGAACAGATCCCTCAGCAGCTGTAACAAGTACAACGACAAAAGCAGAAGAAGGCACTTATAAGGCTGTCATTACAGCAAAAAGTAAAGAAAATAAAGAAGTGAAACGTGAAATAAATGTTCACGTGACTGAGGATGTAGCACAGGAACTTGCTATCGTAGATGTCCCTGCTAACATCATATTTGAAAAGAGTGCGATCAATTCTTCTACTATGTATGTAAATAAAGAAGATAATGTAGACATTTTATTGAATACCTCTTTAGAAGTTGACTGGCTATTGACTGTAAATGCAGAGAATTTCAAAAATTCTGATGGTGAAGAAGTAAAAGATATCTTGATCAATAAACGAAATGGATTAGAAGAAATTGTTTCTCCAACAAACAGCTCGATCGTTATGGAGGGCTCAGCGGCAGATGCATCCTCAAACTATGAAATAATGATGTCTAAAGATGATGGGTTATTATTGAAAGTCAGACCTGGGCAAGTAAAATCAAAAAATTATACATCTGTTGTAACGTGGACATTGACAAGTGATCCTACAAGATAAGGAGGAAGTTTAAATGTATAAGTA
This sequence comes from Enterococcus sp. 9D6_DIV0238, assembly GCF_002174455.2. NCBI lineage: Bacteria > Bacillati > Bacillota > Bacilli > Lactobacillales > Enterococcaceae > Enterococcus > Candidatus Enterococcus dunnyi. Next base: position 1,621,451 of record NZ_CP147246.1, on the reverse strand, counting down.
CAAAAAAAGAGTTATTTCGTTTTTGTTGTGTTTAGGCATGATTGCTTGTTTCAATAGCTTTAATCAGCCCGTTTATGCTTCCAACTATACAACGAACGGTGTGGTAGAATTCACGAAGACAACGGAAACGACAGATACAACAGACACAACAGATACAAGTGAAAATGAAAACGGCCAAAAGCCTTCTGAAAGCAAAGAATCAGAAGTAGATGGAACTTCTTCCAGTAAAAAGCCAGTAGGTAAACTACCTTCAACAGGTGAAATCATTTCTAAGCTGTCTACCGTAGGAATCGGTCTGCTTATCGTTCTATTTTGTTTATTCCTTCTAGGACAAACAAGGAGGAAAAAACATGAAAAATAAACAACGAATTATTTTAGGAGCAGCATTGATTGCTGTCGGTACATCGATCAGCAGCAATGTTTGGGCTGAAGATGGAGGCCAAACCAATTCGGATGCATTTTTACGCTATGAAAAAAATCTTTCTGTCGTTGAACCAGTAGATCCTATTGATCCCCCCAATGTCATAGATCCAGGTGAAGAAAAACCAGGGACAGAAGGACCTCTAAGCATCGATTATGCATCTGATTGGAATTTTTCTAGTCATGAGTCAAGCGATAAAAGTGAACATTATTACGCAATGAAAGATAACGTCCGTCTGGTAGATGGAGAAGAAAAAGAAGTACCGAACTTTTTCCAAGTAACTGATAACAGTGGTAAAAATGCGGGCTGGACATTATACATTCAGCAAAACGGTCAATTTAAAACAGAAAATAGCTCTTTAAAAGGTGCTCAAATCGTTTTACAAACGCCGGAAATTTTTACGATCGGTGATGGAGAAGAACCTGCAACAAAAGGAACGATTCAATTGGATCCTAGCGGTCAGTTAAGTCCATTACTTGTGGCATCGGAAAATGAGGGGACTGGCACGTGGATTGGCATGTTTGGCAGTGAAGAAACTGCTGATACTGCGATCCAACTAAAAGTCCCTGAAAAAGCAGCCAAAGAAGAAGGGAAATATACGACTTCTTTTACATGGACACTAGCAACTGGTGAAATATAAAAAGTATTAAATTTTATAAAATAGTAATAACAACAGGTTAGCAAAGTCAAAGAAAAATATTGTTCATTCTTTTAGAAAAAGACCCGTTTCAAGCATCCTATTCGTCGTATGAAGTGTTAAGATAGCAAGTATTTTCTTTGATCATAAGCTTCAACCAGAAGGATTTACTATTTGTACTAAAATTGCAGAGGTCAACTTTTGATCTGATCAAGTATCTTGATAAAAAAGGAGATAGTTACCTCTGCCTTCACCACTGATTCGTTTTTAAAGGGACCTGCACCTAACGTATACGTTAGGTGCAGGTCCCTTTAAAAATTACTGAAATAGTTTATTTCTTCCCAAGTTATCGCTTCATTTCAATTCTTTTGACATTCCAAAGCGCTATACTCAAGAAAAAAATACTTGATAAAAGTAAAATACTGATTGGAACCAACACCTCGTGAGAATAGTTCATGATGATTCCTAACTCCTCTTTAACAGCCTGTGTGACTTCAGAAGAATCAGCTGCAAATGCATTTTCAGTCAAAATACGTCGAATCAAAACGATTCCGCTGGTCAAAGGAAAATATTGAATCACCGTTCTTGTTGCTTCCGGCAGACTTCCGATAGGTACATAACAACCCGTTAAAAAGCCGAGCAAGGGACCTATTATTGAGGTCATCGTGGAAAAGGTATCGATTCGTTTGAAAAAGCTGGCAACAAAAAACATAAATGCAGATGAACATAAAACAGTTAAAAAACCAGCTAAGATCAGCAAGATAAATTGTGGTAAAGACAACCAAGTACCGTTTGAAATAAAAACGATATAACACTCAGCCACGATGATCACTGCCAGTGTAATGATCGTAGAGATCAAGAAGGTGCTAAGGAAATAGCCGAGCATGATTTTACTTTTAGCGATTGGCGAGATCATGAAGTCGGTATAAACATTTCGTTCTTTATCTCGAATCAGCTGACTGACAGAGCCTAATGTAGAGCTAGCAGAAGCAATTCCGGTCACACCGGCTAACATCCAGGTGTCGATCACTAATTGCGGGTCGGATAACATCGATAATTGTTTGACGATACTGTCACCAAGCAAAAAGACATATAAACCGATCATGATCAAGGCGCCGATAAATGACCCTACCACTGCTTGTTTATTTTTAAAAAATAAGGCTAATCCTCTATACACTAATGCGTTCATAAATCTTTCGCTCCTTTTTGATGATCGATAGAAAAACATCTTCCAATGTATTGCATCGATAGGTCATTTTCAAATTTTCTGGTGTGTCATAGGCCACGGACTGTCCTTCTGCCAGCATTAAAATCATATTTGAATCTCTGGCTTCTTCCATATAGTGTGTGGTCAATACAACGGTCATTTGGTATTTTTCTTTCAACTGATGGATCAATGTCCACATATCTGCGCGTGAGATGATATCTAATCCAGTTGTCGGTTCATCTAGAAACAATAACTTCGGAGTGTTTAGCAACGCTCTGGCAATATCCACTTTCCGTCGTTCTCCTCCTGATAGTACCCCGTAGCGCTTACTTAACAAATGGGTGCCTTGGACATCCTGAAGTTTTTCTTCTGCTAATTTTTTTGCTTCCTTCCAATTTTGAGTATAAAAATAAGCTCTCATCACCAAATTTTCTTTTACAGATAATTCTGCATCTAAGATGCTATTTTGAAAAACAACAGAAATCAGTGATTTGTGTTCGAATGAGTCTGTCGTTAGCGCTTTTCCATCAAGAGTTATATCTCCAGTATCTGCTTTTATCAGACCTAAAATCAATGAGATCAATGTTGATTTTCCAGCTCCGTTTGGTCCAAGGATTGAAAATAATTCCCCTTTTTTAATAGAAAACGAGAGAGATTTCAATGCTTCATGCTGCTCATATTTTTTTCCGAGGTTTGTTACTTTAACTAAGTCATCCATTGTTTCGCTCCTTTTTACTTTTGTTGATAAATCAACTATAACGATTTATTTTTAGGAGAACAATCGTATTTGACTAAGTGGTCTGAAATCGAAACTAAGTGGTAAAAAAAGAGGCTGAGACAAAAGTGTTTAGCTCCGAGAAATAAGAAGGAATTCACGAAAATTACTCTACAAATTTTTGTGAATTTCGGCTTATTTCCGAAGGGGCTACTTTTTTCTCGCCGTTTATTTCGCTCTCTTCCGTTTTTGGATAAATTCATTGATCTCATCTGCCTGTTTCCGATCATTACTATACATAATAAATCGAATAAAGAAATAGATCAGAAAAACGATCATGAAATTCAATAACAAACCAACTGTTCCAAGTTGCCAATGTAATAGCATATTTGCAAGCGCTATTTGCAGACAGATGATCAGTAAGTAAAGACTTTGATGGAAAAGAATACGACGACTGGAATATTTTTCATTATCTTCAATTAGAAAGTGTAATAAACCTGAAATTGCTGAAATCAGCAGCATATATGCAAGGGAATGAGTTAAAGCCTCTGTCTGAAGAAATAAATTGATGATCACCAAGGTCGTAAAAATCAATGAAGTCAAGCGAAAACTTTCTTTTAAATATTCTTTTATACGCATCTCAACGCTCCATTCCTAAGCCTTTTTTTAATTCTGGGACATATTTTCTTGATATAGCGACTTTTTCACCATTTACCAATAACGCTTCAAAACGTCCGCTGAGTAGTGGGGCGATCGCTTTGATCGATTCAATATTCAAAAGCATCGATTTAGAAACGCGAATAAAATCAAAGTAAGTCAGCTTCTCCTCAAGCTGATATAGCTTATCTGCGTTTTGATAGACTTGTTTTTCAGTATAAAGAAAACTTTTTTTGTCGACGACTTCAATATAAAAAATATCTGCAAAAGGAATTTTATAGATCGTATTTTCAACTTCACCGATCAAAAATTGTTCGTCTTCTTTCAATATACCAATGACTTTTTCTATAGTGGGAGATAATTGATGTATTTTAAATGCAGCCTGTTCCTCGGTGTGTAGATCAATGATTTCGATGGTCGTTTTCACACTAATATCCTTTCCTACATATTATTTAGGACTATTATAGCATAGGAATCAAGAGGTGCTAAAAAGAGGAAGAGATCATTTGATACAGTACAAATGCCGTAGTAAACTATAAGTAGAAAGAAGGGATCAGTGTATGAAGATCACACAATTATCTATCGACACGTTAGAACGAGCGCAGGAAAGGTTTGAAGAAACCTTGGATCAAATGAATGTAAATGAAGCCAATACGATGCCTCAACCATTGATCAAATCAGTCACTTGGCTTATCTGGCATACCGCACGTGAGCTGGATTATCAGATTTCTGAGTTAAATAGAACAGACCCTTTATGGCTGAGCGCTGGCTGGAGTGAACGGTTTGCTCTAGATTTACCTGATGATACAGAAGATTGGTGCCATACCCCTGAGGAGGCAGCGAAAGTAGTCGTAAAAGATAAACAGCTGTTGATCGACTATTTGCATGCAAGTATTGCTTTGACCAATAAATATTTAGAAACGTTGGAAGAAGATAAGCTGAGTGAGATCATTGATGAAAACTGGACTCCGCCAGTAACACGCCAAGTACGAATAGTTTCTGCAATCGACGATGCGGTCATGCACTCAGGTCAAGCTGTCTACACAAGAAGATTAGTGATTGGAAAATAGAGAAAAGCGAAGCATTAAGAAATATGCTCGTTTTTGATCGATAGTCAAATTTACAAGAGGTTGAGACAGAAGTGCTTATTTCCGACCTTCAAAGCTTAGGGCTTTAGCCCTTAGCATTTGATGAGATCGGAGTGCAACGTAGTGGGATTGCTTCTGCTCTCACCGTTTATCCGGAGTACAGGTTTCAGGGATTTGACTCGCAGAGTTTTGTCCCAGTCACCCTCTTTTTTGTGGAGAATAACATAAAGCTTTGTTAGTAGAATCAAGTTTTACATAGATTTTCAGAAAATCAGCTTGACCTTCACTAGGAGTTTATCGTAGAATAGTTAGTCAGCGAACTATTAAGGCGGTGAAGAAATCATGAGCAGGAAAACGGCGCTTAAAGTAAAAATCGTATCAAATGAGCTGAATAGAAAAGTGGCTGAAATTCTGAAAGAAGACGGTGAGCCTTCATCCGGGATCCAAATGCGGATTCTGAATTTTATTCATCGGAAAAATTGTAAATCAGCAGCAGTCTATCAAAAAGATGTTGAGCAGGAATTCGATATTCGCAGATCGACAGTGAGCGGGATCTTACAAAGATTGGAAAAACGAGGAATGATCGAACGTCAATCCTGTAAAGAAGATAATCGTTTGAAGGCGATTTTTCTGACAGCGGCTGGTGAGCAGAAAGTCAGGGAGAATATTGATAAATTGGAAAGTTTTGATGCTCGCTTGATCAACGATATTCCAACAGAAGAATTGGATGTATTTTTTCATGTATTGGAAAAACTGTCAGAAAACAGTAAAAATATCAAAATAGATAAGGGAGGCAATTGACTGTATGATAAAAAAATTACTTGCTAATGTTGGTGAGTACAAAAAAGAAAGTATCATCACGCCGATCTATGTGACTGGAGAAGTTGCATTAGATATTATTATTCCATTGATCATGGCAATGATGATCGATAATGGCATCGAAAAAGGCGATACAAAAGCGATTTTGATGTATGGTGGATTATTATTTATTTGTGCGATCATTGCGTTATTCTTTGGTGCAATGTCCGGTCGCTATGCGGCGGTCGCTTCTGCTGGGTTTGCAAAAAATTTGCGGGATAATTTATTCTCTAAAGTTCAGGCATTTTCATTCTCAAATATTGATCGTTTTTCAACGTCAAGTTTGATCACACGAATGACGACAGATGTGACTAATATTCAAAATGCCTATCAAATGATCATCCGTTTGCTTGTGCGCAGCCCACTGATTTTCTTTTTCTCTTTATTGATGGCATTTAAAATCAATGGTGATTTATCAGTGATTTATTTGGCAGTCGTACCATTTTTAATGATCGGGTTAGGACTGGTGATCTATTTTGCCCATCCGATTTTTGAAAAAGTTTTTCGGATCTATGATCGGTTAAATAATGTTGTACAAGAAAATCTTCAAGGGATCAGAGTGGTCAAGTCCTATGTTAGAGAAGATTTTGAAGATGAAAAGTTTAAAACAGTTTCAAAAGATATTTATAAAAATTTCTCACGTGCACAAAGTATCGTGGCATTCAATAATCCGATATTGCAGTCAGCAGTCTATACGTGTATGCTGCTTATTTCTTGGCTGGGCGCAAAGTTTGTCGTTGGCGGAACATTGACGACGGGTGAATTAGTTAGTATGTTTACCTATACGATGCAGATTTTGATGAGCTTAAACATGCTTTCTATGGTTTTTGTCATGGTCATCATTGCGCGAACATCCGCAGAGCGTGTCACAGAGGTCCTATCTGAGGAAAGCGATCTGAAAAATAACGAGCATCCATTATACGACGTGCCAAACGGAAGTGTGACCTTTAAGGATGTTTGTTTTAGTTATGCCAATGATCCTGAAAAGCTTGCACTGAAGCATGCAGATATGTCGATCAAATCAGGCGAGGTGATTGGTATTGTCGGTGGAACAGGAAGCTCAAAATCAACCTTGGTCCAACTGATCCCAAGACTTTATGATGTGACAGAAGGTCTAGTCGAAGTCGGCGGTCATGACGTTCGCGATTATGATTTGAAGACACTTCGAGATCAGGTTAGTATGGTGCTGCAAAATAATGTGTTGTTTACAGGGACTATCAAGGAAAATCTGCGTTGGGGGAATGAAGACGCAACGGATGAAGATTTGATCCGTGTGTGTAAGATTGCTCAGGCGGATAGTTTCATTCAAGAATTTCCCGATAAATACGATACGATGATTTCTCAAGGCGGAAATAACGTTTCTGGCGGTCAAAAACAACGGCTGTGTATTGCAAGAGCGCTGCTGAAGCAGCCTAAAATTTTGATCATGGACGATTCTACTAGTGCAGTCGATACCAAAACGGATCGTTTGATTCGTGAAGGGATGAGACAGGAGATTCCTGGAACAACGACCTTTATTATCGGTCAAAGAGTTTCTTCCGTTCAAGATTCAGACCGGATCATCGTGATGGATAAAGGTCTTATCGATGCAATCGGTACACATGAAGAGTTGCTAGAATCGAATCCGATCTATCAGGAAGTCTATGAATCGCAACAGAAAGGATTTGGTGAAGACGATGAGTAATGAGCCTAAAAAAGGTGTCCGCGGGCCCCAAAATCCTTTGAAAACCTTGAATCGTTTATTTTCTTATATGCTACAGAAATATAAAGGGTTATTAGTTTTAGTTATCTTCTTTATTTTGTTGAGTACGTATGCGAATGTTCGCGGCTCGCTCTTCCTTCAAGTCGTGATCGATGATCATATTACGCCGTTGTTAGGACAAAGCGATCCTAATTTTTCAGGACTATTGAAAGCAATCACAACGATGGCTTTGATTTATGGCATGGGGATTTTAAGTAATCTGTTTTACAATTTGATCATGGTGCGGATCAGCGAGGGGACACAAAAAGAAATTCGTGACCAAATGTTTACCCATATGGAAACCTTGCCGATCGGTTATTTTGATTCAAATTCTGATGGTGATATCATGAGTCATTATACAAATGATACAGATACACTGCGTCAAATGATCTCTCAAAGTATCCCTAATTTGTTAGCAGCAGCAGTCAGCTTTATCAGTGTATTTATTGCTATGTTTACGATCAGTGTGCCATTGACGTTGATCGTGATTGTTTCTGTAGGCATCATGATTTTTACGATTCGGATGATTGCAGGGAAAAGCGGGAAGTATTTTGGCAAGCAGCAAAAAGATTTAGGATCAGTCAACGGTTACATCGAAGAAATGATGCATGGACAAAAAGTGGTTAAAATTTTTAATCATGAACCAAAAGTGATCGAAGAATTTACAGCACTGAACGAATCACTTCGCCAAAGTGCAACACAAGCGAATAAATACGCCAACAGCTTGATGCCGATCATGATGAACCTGTTGAACATCCAGTATGTGTTGTTAGCGATCATCGGTGGATTATTTTCTGTTTATGGCATTTCAGGGCTAACGATCGGTATGATCGCTTCTTTCTTGCAATTGAGCCGTTCGCTAAATATGCCGATCAGTCAGGTGTCACAGCAAATCAACTTTGTGATCATGGCATTAGCGGGTGCGGATCGGATTTTCCGATTGATCGATGAGAAACCAGAAGTAGACGAAGGGTATGTCACGCTAGTCAATGTGACGAAAGAAAATGGTCAGCTAGTAGAAAATGAGCAACGGACAGGGATCTGGGCTTGGAAACATCCGCACGAAGATGGTTCTGTGACTTATACTGAGCTAACAGGTGATGTTCGTTTTGAAGATGTTTCGTTTGGCTATACCGAAAATAAGAAGGTACTAAAAGATATCCAATTATATGCTGAACCTGGCCAAAAAGTTGCTTTTGTTGGTGCAACAGGAGCTGGTAAAACAACCATCACAAATTTGATCAATCGTTTTTATGATATTCAAGAAGGTAAGATTCGTTATGATGGTATCAATGTGAAGAAAATCAAAAAACATTCGTTAAGAAGATCATTGGGCATTGTATTACAGGATACGCATCTATTTACAGGGACGATCATGGAAAATATTCGTTATGGAAATTTAGGTGCATCGGATGAAGAAGTCATTCAAGCAGCACAGTTAGCGAATGCAGAAGCGTTTATCAATAATTTGCCGGATAAATACAATACAGTGATCACAGGAGACGGAGAAGGGCTATCTCAAGGTCAACGTCAACTGTTAGCGATCGCCAGAGCCGCCATTGCTGATCCGCCGGTCATGATCATGGATGAAGCGACATCTAGTATCGATACGAGAACGGAAAAGCATGTTCAAGCGGGGATGGATCGATTGATGGAAGGCAGAACAGTTTTCGTTATCGCTCACAGATTATCAACGATTCAAAACTCAGATGTGATCATGGTAATGGATCATGGACGAATCATTGAAAGAGGAAATCATGAGGATCTCTTAGCTGAAAAAGGTGTTTATTATCAGTTGTATACAGGCAAAGTTGAATTAGATTAATAGTAAGAAAAGGCTGAGACAAAAGTGTTTAGCTCCGAGAAATAAGAAGGAGCTGCTTTTTTCTCGCCGTTTATTCGGGTTTAGAGAGCGAAACAAAACTGCTTTTTAGTTTTGTCCCGCTCTCGTTCTTTTTTTGAAATATACGACTAGCTGTTGTTTTCTAAAATAGACTATGCTACCGTAATGAAAGGGTATTCATTTTTGAGATTTACTCTAATAAAGAAAAAGGGGGAGTCGTTTGGTACAGTACTGAACGCATAAAAAATGAAAAAGTATTTAAGCATGGGAATAACTATTTTACTTGGGATGGGATTTTTAGCTGGCTGTTCTTCAGAAAATAAGGATACTGCAAGTAGTGGAGAAAAACAGGAGACCAATGAAAAAACAGTAACGATTTTAGGAACGTCTGATATCCATGGGCGCTATATGGCTTGGGATTATGCGACAGACGTTGAAAATAAAATCGGAAGTTTTGCCCAAATTGGAACGATCGTAAAGGAAATCAGAGCGAAAAACGACAATGTATTATTAGTTGATGCTGGTGACTTGATCCAGGATAATTCAGCAGAGCTATATAAAGACGATGAGCCGCATCCAGCAACAGAGGTCTTGAAGGCATTGGATTATGATGTTTGGACAATGGGCAATCATGAGTTTGACTACGGGTTTGGTGTATTGGATAAGATCACTGATCAATTCGAAGGTGGTGTCTTAGCTGGGAATGTCGCATTAGAGGATGGAACGCCGTATTATGATGCATATAAAATCGTGGAACAAGACGGTGTCAAGATCGGATTTATCGGTATGACAACTCCGATGGTCGCAGAATTTAAAAAGGATACGGATATTTTTGACGGGAAAAAATTGACAGATCCAGTAGAAGAAACGAAAAAAGCTGTAAAAGATCTGAAAAAGAAGGTCGATGTTCTTGTCGGTGTTGTTCATATGGGTATCGATAATGAAAATGATGTGCACAACACAGGAGTTGCTGATATGGCAGAAGCGGTACCAGAATTGGACGTTGTTTTTGCAGGACATATGCACACGTTGGTTGAAGAAGAGTTTATCAATGATGTTTTGATCGTTGAACCGGATAAATACGGACGATATGTTTCTCGGGTGGATATCGACTTAGTAAAAAAAGGTGACAGCTATGAAGTGAAGAAAAAAGCTGGTTCAGCGATCGAAGTAGCCAGCTATGAAGAAGATCAGGAGATCAATGATCTTTTAAAAGCTTCTCATGAAAAAGCCAGAAAAGATGCTAATACAGTGCTGGGTGAACTAACCGGAATGGATTTAGTGCCAAAAGATGAGATCAAAGGTATTTCTTCTGCACAAATCCAAGAAACGCCATTGGTCAATTTCTTTGGCGAAGTGATGCTTCATTATAGTCAAAATGCGGATGTTGTTGCATTTCAGATCGATACAGACACGCCTTCTCTAGATATGGGAGAGATCAAGAAAAAAGATATTGCCCGAAATTATCAATTTACAGATGGCGAAGTGACTGTCTATGATATTACAGGGAAAGATTTAAAGGATTATATGGAGTGGGGAGCAGATTATTACAATCAAACAAAACCAGGAGATGTAACGGTCAGCTATAATATTGAACGCCGTTCCAGCAAATATAATACAAATGATCGTTTCTACAATGTAAAATACGATATCGATCTATCCAAAAAAGCGGGCGAACGTATTACTAATTTGCGAAGACTCGATGAAACGCCGATCACAGATGGAGAAAACTTAAAAATTGGCATGAATCAATACCGAATGAACTTTTTAGTTTCAGAGGATGGACCTTTGGCTGGACGTAAATTCAAAGAAGGCTACTCCACGTTTTCGCAAGAGGCATTTGGTGAAAAAGAAGGACGAATTCGTGAACTGGCTGCTCGTTACATCAAAGAAGAAAAAAATGGCGTGTATGAAGGGAAACTTTTAAATAATTGGCGCATTGTTGGTGTGGATACAGAAGCGCCTGAAAGAAAAGCAGTCGTGGAGTTGATCAATGCTGAAATAGTAGAATTGCCTAGCGAAGAGGGTGTGGCGAATATTGCGTCGATCAATATATCTGAGCCGGTGACGGATAAAGAGATCCAAGAGCTGACGAAAAAAGCTGGTCTGGATACCAAAGATACTGAAGGGATCAAAACAACAGGGGAGCTTTATCAAAAAATCAATGAACTACGAAAAAAATAGGTAGCTAAAAAGATGAGACGAACATCGTTTAGGTTCGAGCTGGAAGTTTTTCATATTACTCGGTACTTGCGAAATTTCCGAAGTGTCTATCTGGTTATCGTTTTTTAGTAAAAATTAGTGTCCGAGACAAAGCTTTTTTTCGTTTTGTTTCGGATACTTTTTTGTCTCTTAGTTCAAATTGTTTCAGTATTTGTTCTGTGATAGTATAAGTTGATACTTCTGATGAAGAGTAGATTGAGTAAGGAGAGCGAAATACGATGATGAGGAATATAAAATTAACGATCGAATATGATGGTGCTAGGTATCTTGGCTGGCAGCGTCTCGGGAATTCTGATAAAACGATTCAAGGCAAGATCGAACACGTATTGAAACAGATGACAGGAGAAGAAATAGAGATCATCGGCTCGGGGAGAACCGATGCAGGAACGCATGCACATGGACAAGTGGCCAATTTTAAATCAAACACTGCAATGGATCCAAAGGAGATCATAGAGTTCGTAAATCGTTATCTTCCTAGAGATATCGTTGTGAAAATGGTAGAGGATGTGCCTGAGCGATTTCATGCTCGATATAATGCGGTTGGGAAAAAATACAGCTATTATGTATGGAATGAGTCTATTCCAACAGCATTTGAACGGAACTATAGTTTTCAATTTCCACAACAACTAGACATTGATTTAATGAATGAAGCCTGCCAAAAATTGATTGGAAAACATGATTTTATCGGTTTTTCAGCTCTAAAGAAAACAAAAAAATCTACTGTTCGAACAATCGATGAGCTATCGATCGAACGTGAAGGCCAGTTGCTTCATTTTACATTTGTCGGCGATGGATTTCTGTATAAGATGGTTCGGATCATCATGGGAACACTTTTGGAGATCGGCAGTGGAAAGAGGTCTATCACAACGATCGACGACATATTTGAGCAAAAAGTTCGAAGCGAAGCAGGCGAAACAGTGCCGGCGCAAGGACTTTTTCTTGATGAGGTGTATTATTAAGAAAGTCACGTGTTTAGTTTGAGCAAGTAATATGGACCTAATAACTAAAAGAATTTAAACATAAACTCAGAATGAAATGAACAGCACAGGTTATAAAATAAATTGATGGCTGGAAAATTTGCCAATAAATGACCCCAAAGTTGAAAGATGGACAAGTAACGGTTATTTAGTTTTCTTTATACTTAAGTTTTTACAGGATATGGGCTGGCTAATAATTTTGTGTTATACTAGAAGTTATGTTATTTATTTAAAGTCTATAATGTAAAAAAGGAAGAGTTTATGATTAAAAACAAATCTACAAAGTTCAATTACTTACCGATAATTGTGGCCTGTTTGTTTATGGTGGTTCAACGAGTGTTACGTTCAGCAATAGAAATTCCTGAATATTCGGGGTATGTGACACGGTTCTATTTATATCAAATCGTGAATGCGATTGTGATGGTAGGGATCAATATTTTTCCTATCTATTTAGGATTTTATGCGCAGAAATTTAAAGAAAAGAACATTTTTAGGAAATTGAGCCATTATTTGCTACTGTATATACTAACATCATTAGTGATCAATGTTTTTTTCTTCTTCTTGCAAAATTCACTTAATATACGGGATTATTGGATGATTCTTTTTCCAATCAGTCAAAATAATTTCGGCTACAGTGTATCTTGTGTGCTTATATTGCTATTTTTACCTGTGCTTATCTCCTGGCTGGATCAAACGTCAGAACAAACACTCAAAATAAGTGTGTTGTTTACTTCTTTTTTGTTTGTGGTGTTACCAACCTTATTTAGTAAAGACTTATGGGGATTCCAAGAAGGGAAGAGCATTCTGTGGGTCTTATATCTTGTTTTGATCGGCTATTTTTTAAAACGGATGAAAGTACTTCAAAAAGTTCGTTTTCCTTTGATCCATTTGATAGTCAGTGTGGTATTTTTGGTCAGTACTATTTTTATTATGGCTGTAGTCTCCTTACAAATGAGAAATGATGTGTCGACTGCAACTCGTTTTTGTGTGCCGTTTTCTCTGTTTGCTATGTACTATACAGTCAGTTTATTCCTTAGTCTGGAGAGTCGGAAATATTTGAGGTTGAATGTTTCAACGGACATGATTGCTGCAACATTGATCAGTAACCAACTGGCGATCAATGTTCCTTTAGTTCCTTATATTATTTCTACGTATTATCGAAAATCTTATCCAGATTCTGGAGCACAATGGCTGAAATCACTAGTGATGTATATCATTCTTTGGTTTGGTGCGTCAGTTATGTTGACCTTTGGTAATATTTTGATTCAAAAAACAAAGAGTTTCACTTTCATTGCTCGGAAATTGGCGGTTGAATCACCGAAAGATCTGCAGCGTAAGCTTTTAAGTGTATGTCAATGGCTAAAAAGGAAACAGCGTCTCCTCTTTACTGCGATGTTTTTTTATGTGTTCACGATCATCCAAATGCTTTTGATTTCAGAGACGCAATTGAGCATCAGTGTTTCTGATACTGCAAATGCGTATGGGTTTATTCTGCTGAAAAGACAAGCACCGATTTTTTTAAATGTTTTGATCATCATGATGTTTTTCATGTTCTTATTGATAGTCACGAACAAATTTTGGCATTCATTTATCCTAACTGTGATTATTGATTTAGTGATCACGATTTCGAATTATTTAAAGATTGCGTTGCGGGAAGAACCAGTGCTGCCTTCTGATTTAAAGCTTTTGTCAGGAATAAATGAAATTATCGATATGGTCAACCCAATCATCATTTTTGCTGGGGTAGCTGTGATCATCTTATTGGCAATTTCCAGCTATGTATTAGAACGTAGAGCAAAACGTTTATATAATTTAAAAATCAGCTGGAAAAAAAGAGGCATTGGATTGACAGTTATTGTACTGTTCTTTTCAAGTTTGTTTTTTGTAAATCATAAAAATTCTCCGTCTTATTTATTTTTTAATCTGTTTAGAGTCAATCGTTATTTCTATAATCAAAAATTAGGCGCCCAAATCAATGGACCAATCGTCCAATTTTTGAACAATATCGATGTATTAGTGATGGATGAGCCGGCAGGTTACTCAGAAGAAAAAATCAAGGAAATCATGAAAAAGTATGATAAAGAAGCAGAGACCATCAATAAAGATCGAGTGGACTGGGCTGAAAATGAAACGGTGATCTTCAATCTTAGTGAAAGTTTTAGTGATCCTAAACGAGTCCCTAACCTGACGATCGATAATGATCCTATGCCGTATGTTCGACAGCTGATGAAAGAAACGACGAGCGGGTTGATGTTGTCTAATGGATATGGTGGAGGCACTGCAAATATGGAATGGGGAGCATTGACAAGTCTTGATATAAGTAATCTTTCCCCTACATTACCTACACCTTATACTCAATTAGTAGAAAAACAGATGATTTCACCAAACATCACGAATTTATTTGAAGACAATATAGCAATCCATCCCTATGTTGCTACTCTTTATAATCGTAAAAATGTCTTTGAAAAATTTGGTTTCGATACCTTTTATTATGTAGATGGACCGGATGAATTAAAATACCAAGATAAAATAGACGATAATATCTATATCTCCGATTTTTCAGCCTATAATGAAACGCTGGATAAATTGAAGGCTAACCTTGATACGACACAGTTCATTCAATTATCTACAATGCAAAATCACATGCCCTATAAAGATTATTATCAAGAGAATAATTTTTCATTTAGCGGGAATGCAGTGGTGAGAGACCGACAATCCGAGCTGAATACTTATATGCAGGGAATGTATTATACGGATGAAGCAGTTCGTTACTTTATCGAAGAATTGGACAAAATAGAAAAACCGATCACATTTGTCTTTTATGGCGATCATTTACCTTCTCTTTACAGCGGGAATAATATGGGGAAATATGGTTTAGTTCAGCATGAAACGGATTACTTTATTTATAGTAATCGCTATAGCCGCGAGCGCAGTCAGAAGTTGAATAAGAAAATTGTTGCTCCTTACAATTTTTCAGCATTGGCATTAGAGCAAGCTGATATTAAAATCACCCCATTTTATGCATTGATGACAAAGTTGACTAATGAAGTGTTAGCTTCAACGACAGATCCGTCTGCTAGTATTTCAAATAACTATAATGGTCAAAAGATCTTTGTGACCGATACTAATGAAACATTATCTGAAACTGACTTATCAAGTAAGCAAAAAGAATTGCTGGATGAGTACCGTTTGATACAGTATGATTTGACTGCGGGTGAAGAGTACGCTGCTGAATGGGCAAGTCAATCAGTTATAGACCGATAATGTTTGTACCATTTATTTGTTTTAAACGACTGGATCGTCACTCGTAGAGTTATGGACCAGTCGTTTTTTGTGACTAAGACAGGTGGATATATGCGTGAATAGTTTGTTATTAGGACACATTTTTTTCAGGAAGCCCTGAAATTATCGACCGTTATAAGTAACTCCTCTACGTATAATAAAAGTATCAAGAAAAGCAGGAGGAGTAATTTATGAACTGGTACAAACAAACAACACAGCAGATAATGACACAAACAGAAACGACTCGCAATGGCCTTTCACAACTAGAAAGAAAGAGACGTCTGTCAACGGATGGTTATAATAAAATAGAAGAAACACAAACAGTAAAACCATGGCAAAAATTTTTAAAACATTATACAGATCTATTGATGCTTGTGTTGACAGCCGCCGCTATCTTGAAATTTATGACGGGTGATTTTGTTGAAGGGATGATCATTTTCCTCGTCGTATTGATCAATGGCTTTGTCAGCTACTGGCAAGAGCGTAAAGCAGAAGAATCACTGGATGGACTGAAGCAAATGATGGGACAAGACGCCGTCATCCTTTCAGAAGGAACAAAAACTCAGATTTCAGCAGAAGAACTAGTCCAAGGAGATATTGTTGCTTTAAAAGCAGGAGATGTCGTACCGGCAGATATAAGACTATTTGAAGTGCATGATCTTTTGATCGAAGAATCGATTTTGACAGGTGAATCAGAAGCAGCAGAGAAGAATACAGAAGTTTTAGCAAAAGAAGCACCAGCAGGAGATCAAAAAAATATGGCTTTTTCCGGAACGTTGGTTCAATCCGGTTCAGCCTTAGGAATCGTTGTCGCAACTGGCGATGCAACTGAAATTGGTAAAATCAACCATGCGCTGCAATCAGTCAAGCAGCAAACAACACCCTTAGTGAAAAAAATGCACCAGCTAAACAAGCAGATTTTTAAAGGAATCATGCTCCTGATCGTTTTCCTTCTATTCTTCACGACCTTCCGTCATGGAATGGAGTGGAATCTGATATTTTCAGCAATGATCGCTTTGATCGTTGCGATGATTCCAGAAGGATTGCCAGCAGTTTTGACAATGATCTTATCAATGGGCGTAAAAGAAATGGCTGATGAAAATGCTATTATCAAAAATATGCCCTCTGTTGAAACATTAGGTGCGATGACTGTCATCTGTTCTGATAAAACAGGAACGTTGACAGAAAATAAAATGACCGTTGTAGACTTAGCAACAGATGAGCCGCAAATGATCGAAGAAATCATGAACAACTGTCAGGAATTAAAATTAAAAGATCATCAGTCTGCAAGCGAGCTGCAGGGGAATCCAACTGAATTAGCGCTGCTTCATTACGTGGAAGATGCTGATTTAAAACTAAAACCAGTTATTGGGAAAATTCCATTTAGTTCCAGCTATAAATATATGGCAACTTTACATCCGGAAGCACAAGGAGCGGTTATCTTTGTAAAGGGAGCTCCGGAAGTCCTGATGGAAAAATCAAATTTATCTGAAACACAACAAATCAGCTGGCAAAGACAAGCTTCCGCACTGGGCAAAAAAGGTCAAAGAGTGCTTGGGTTTGCTTATAAGCAAGTAGCGTCACAACAGGAACTGACACATGAGATGCTGTCAGAGTTGACGTTTGCAGGCTTAGCCGGCATCATCGATCCACCGAAAAAGAGCGCGATTCAAGCAGTCAAAGAATCACAAGAAGCAGGGATCGCGGTAAAAATGATCACAGGAGATCATAAAGAAACAGCTAAAGCGATCGGCGAGCAAATTGGCTTGAAGCACACTGCAAAGGTATTAGAAGGTGTGGATATCGACCAGTTGACAGAGGAAGAGCTAGCATTTCAAGTACAACAAGTCGATGTCTTTGCCAGAACAACACCAGAGCACAAATTAAGAATCGTAACAGCTTTACAAAATAATGGAGAAATTGTCGGGATGACAGGAGATGGTGTCAACGATGCTCCTGCATTGAAAAAAGCGGATATCGGTATTGCCATGGGAATCAAAGGCAGTGAAGTGAGTAAGCAAGCGGCAGATATGGTTTTAGCAGATGATAATTTCCATACGATCGCTAAGGCGGTAAAAGAAGGTAGACGGATTTTTGATAATCTAAAGAAAACGATCAATTTCTTTTTACCTACAGCGTTGGCGCAAGGCTTGATCGTTGTATGGGCACTTATGGCGAATCAGCCATTGCCATTGACTCCTGTTCAAATTTTATGGGTCAACATGGTAACGACGATCACTTTGTCTTATGCTCTAGGCTTTGAAAAAGCAAGTGCAGATACAATGAAAAGACCGCCAAGAGAGACGAACGAAGGGATTTTATCCGGCTATAGTATGTTTAGAATCGTCTATGTTTCATTGCTCATCATGATCCCTGCGTACTTGTTAGCAATGAGCTTTGATGGACAAGCGTTACAGCAAACAATGCTTTTACAAAACATTGTTTTAGCACAAGCAGCATATATGATCAATTGTAGAGAGTTGGTAAATCCATCGTTAAACAAAGGGTTGCTACAAAATAGAGCGTTATTTGTATCATTAGGGATTTTACTTTTGCTACAAACAGCAGTCGTCTTTTTACCTATCGCACAACAATTGATCGGAACAGTTGGACTTAGTATGGCGCAACAAATCGTTATTTTAGGAAATGTGTTCTTGTTGTTCTTAGCAGTAGAGGTTGAAAAAAGAATCACTAGACATTTGAGAAGTAAAAAAGAAAAAGCAACCAGCGACATTTGCCGCTAGTCACTACTTTAAAGGTACGGATCTAAAGTGAGCTCCTTCAATTGATGGAGCTCATTTTTTGTTGGGATCGAAGAGATATAGAAAACAGGATGAGCGACCTGTTCCAACGGGAAATTAGAAACAAGAAGATCCGTCTCATTTAATTGGATTTGCGCTAACTCAGTCCATTCAATTGCCTTTAATATTACGCGGTTACCAAGATAATCGGCCAATTCCTGCTGCAAAAAAGCTTTCCAGGCTGGCTCGCCTTGGTAAATAAAATAAATAGTCAGCATATGAGGCTGCAAAGAAAAAATCGCTTGCTGCTCCAGTAAACTTGCTAAATTGAAAAAATAATCTGGATAATGGATCGCCGCCTCTGAACCTAGAATAGCTAACAATTGTTGATTTCTCGTATTAAAATCCAGCCATTGATTCTGTCTACTCATAATCAATTCTTGATATTCCAGTTGAAACATTTCAGATAAAACAGGAGATTCAATATATTTGATCAGTAACAAAACTAAATTAGATGCTAATGGTGTGGCAGTTAATCTTGGCAGCTCGATTTCTTCAGCTAAATGGGCAACAAATGATTGTACAGCTGTTTCGAGTGAACCATACTGTTGATTAAAAACATTCTTTAATTGCGTACCGTAGTGATTATCATAGTTCCAGCTTTCTAAAAAGCAGAAAAAGGCAAAGAATATTTCTTCTCCTTGTAAATAAATCCCTTCTTTAGCATACAAATACTCTAAGTGGGGAGCATACAAAGCGAACAGTGCATCTGATTGCTCAAATGGAAATGTTTCGATACGGCAATTCGCTTTGATACGAATCGTATTGATAAAAAACCAACAGGCACCAAAAATTTGTTCAGTATCGACAGAAATCGACGAGCGGTTGATTTTTTTTAGAAACAGGAAATAATGCTCTTCATGAATCGCATAATCTGTGAAAAAATAATTATTGTGGGTAAAAGGAACGAGCAGCCGATGATAAAAAATCCGTATGGCACTTTCTTCACCCAATAACTGGGCGCTGGAAGCAGTCAATTTGATTTCGATATGATAGGATTTTAGCTGCTTGTTGATTTTTTTTGTATGGCGTTTCAAGGTTTCCAACGAAACACCACTATTTTGCAGAAACACAGGAGTCACCAATTCTTTAGTGAAAAATAGTTCTTTGACTAGTTGGACACTGACAGACTGGTCTAAAAATAGTTCCCATATATCATTCGTCAGTGCATTGCTGGCGTTCACCAAACGAATACCAGAGCTGTCCGTTTCGATCGACCAACCCAATGGAAGCTGCTCACGGATCAATTGTAAATCTGAAAAAATCGTTCGTTCTGTTGTGCCTATAGTAGCTGACAGATTTTTTGCGGTAATGGTTTGCTGATTCAACAACTGCTCCAATAATAGGATCTGCCGTTGAATATCTTTTTCTGTAATGATTTTTTTTAGCATTGAATACATAGTGAGACCCTCCAGAATTCAAGTATCTTTGATCCGAGGTGACATCAAATCAACGACCAATACGTTATTATAATACGGAAGTTAACCAGTTGTCTAAATGTTTAAGTACCTTTTGTACCTGACTGTCCTGTGAAAGCTTAAGAAAATCATGCTCCAGATAGTAAACAGGTTCAAATCTGCTATTAGGAATCGTTTTTCCAAGTAGCTTGCTATAGCGAAACGGGATTTCTTCATCCGAACTACTGGCGCTGCTGAAACAAGGAGGAAATGTCTGCAACGTTTCTTTTGTGATGGCGAACTCATGGATAGTTTCCTCATTTATGCCATAAAATTTACTGATCATTTGCTTTTGAACAGCATAGTGATAAAGAAGATATCTATTCAAAAAAGGATCATCCCAGACATTCTCCTTTTGATCCACTTGTTGGATTTCTTTTTCAGAAATGGTTTGCTCGATTAAATGACGTGGTGTATCAATAAATGATAGGTCTGTATATCCGTAAAAATTGACCAAAAAATCAGGTCTAGGTAATAGTCCCCGCTTAACTAATTGCAACATCAAAAAACTGCCTGCCGAACGTCCGCAAAAACCAAAGGGACGAGACTGGATCACTTCGTCTTTCAATAGTCCAATGGTTTCTTCAAGTGCAGTCAAGATATTTGGTAAGCTTGTATTTGGTGCAAGTAAATAATCAACGGCGATCACTTGAAAGCCGTTTTTTAAAAAGACTTGTTTTAACTCTTCTGTTAGATCAGCTTTCGTACCGTAGATGAGGCCACCGCCGTGAAAGTAAATGATCGCTTTTTTTGGTTCGATGCTTTCTGGCAGATAAATATCTACAGCTGCGCCATTAGCTAATTGGCGTGTTTTTTTCATGGGCTTTTCTCCTCATTTTGATAATATATGTGCCGATCTCATAATTCAATAGCTGCAAGGGATTAGAAAAATCGATCGCCAGCAGTTGCTCGGCTTTATTTAACCGGTAACGGATCGTTTTCGAATGTAAAAACATCGCTTCGGCTGTTTGTTTGTAGTTACGTTCATTTCTTAGAAATTGGTAAAAGGTCTCAAAAAGATCGTAATTGCTATTCGCTAGCTGCTGCAAGGATTCAGGAACAAACGTATCCATTTCATTTAGCTGTTCATTTTGGATAAAGTAACGGAAAATGCCGATATCCGCTAAACTAACGATCGCATCACTGTAAAATTCTTCGTTGAACCGTAAAATATCTAAGCATTCCATCAAGATTTCTTTGATTTCATGTTTGGGTTTTACATTACTGATCGCCAAAGAAAGATCAGGATTTGATTCTAGTGTTTTCGCTAAAAGATGTTCGACCTGTTCCTTAGTGATGCTGCCGTTTGCTCCATCAAAATTAAAAAGAACGACGGAATAACTATGCTGATCGAAAAAAATAGAGCGGACTTTCAGTGAGCGTAATAAGGAAAGGACTTTTTCTTTGATCAGCTGGATCGTTGTTGAGCGAGTTGAAAAAGCAACAGCCTGATAGGAGGGAAATAAACTCATATTGGCTTCCAACAGTAAGCTCTCCAATTCATCTGGGTTAGCAGGTGTATTTTGTAGAATCGCATCCGCTAAATTATTTAAACGAGTATACCGTTCTTTTTTCAATAAACGTTCTGTATTGAATTTTTCCTGCAGCACATCGATCGTATTTTCGATAATTACAAGGTCAGTTTCTTTGATCTCAGGTTCATTTAAATAAACCAATAATAAACAATTGGATGAATAGCTGTTAAAAATACTGACTTCAAGTGCTTGCTGTGTTTTGACACTTGATTGCGAATAAAGCTGTAAAAGAGAGTAATCATTTTTAGTGAACTCACCATTTGTGACAGCTTCACGCGATAAGACGATCCCGTCTTTTGCTTGTTCCCCAAAGTTGATTTCGATATGCTTATCGATCAATTTCAAGCTGCAGGGACTACCGATGATCTGATAAAATTCCTGCATGATCGCTTCAAGTGAGGGAAAGCTTTTTTCCAGCTTCGTGAACCGCTGCCGTACTTCGTAATACGTGCGCAAAATATGCGTCTGATGATTAAGTAAAGGTTCATAAATGGTCAATAAGATTTTTTCATAACTAACTTCCTGAGAAATTTTGATCAATGGGATTTGATATTTGAAACATAAATCAATAAACCAAACAGGGATCATTGTAATGAAACGATCCATTTTGACGACTAAACCACTCACACCTATGACTTGCATCTTTGAAAAAAATTCTTCTAATAATTCATTTGATTGTCCGTTGAATGCGTAAAAAGAAGTTAGGATCAGCTGATTTTTCTTACTCCACTGCTCGATATCGATAGCTTCAAGAACCATCGCTGACTCCACTTCATTTTCCAGACCGATCTCTTTCGTTAAAATTTTACTCGTTTTTAAGTCTCCGATCGACAAAAGTTCCTTCAATTTCATTAAAATCACCTTTTTCCCCTATATGGATAAAAATTATATCATTTTTTTAGAATATTGTCCGATGAAAACACATTCATTTTTGGATTACAATAAAAATGTATTAATGAGATAGGAGGATACATATGTTAAACACAGTGATTTTAAAGAATAATTACCAAGATTCCATTAACTTGATGTTGTTGACCAACCAAATTAATGCGCTTTCTGCTGTCAAAATGAGTCAACTGATGATGGGGACAGATGCCAATAAAGACATTTTACTAAACACAGCACTTCTGACAGATGAAGCAAAGGCTGCTTCACCAAATGATCTGATGATCGTTGTCGATAGTGATGAACCGACGATCATAGATCAAGTATTGCCTGAGGTCGATAAATTTTTAAGTGATCTATCCTCAAAGGGTGCAGATGAAAAAGACCATGCGTCAACCTCATGGAAAGAAGCACTGGAAGAATTACCGGATGCTAATATGGCATTATTCAGTATTCCAGGAGAATATGGTGCCGCTGAGATGGAAACCGCTTTAAAGAATGGACTGCATGTCTTTTCATTTACGGACAACATCCCAGTTGAAGATGAAGTGAAATTAAAAAAATTAGCACATGAAAAAGGCCTGTTGATGATGGGACCAGATTGTGGCACTGGAATCATTTCAAGTATTCCGATCGCGTTCACAAATGTTATCACGCCAGGAAATATTGGTGTAGTTGGCGCTTCCGGAACAGGAATCCAAGAAGTAACAACGATCATCGATCGTTTAGGCGGCGGTGTTGTACATGCTATCGGTACTGGCGGACGTGATCTGAGCGATAAAGTCGGGGCAGTGACAATGAAAGATGCTATTGTTGCATTAGAAAACCACGAACCAACAGATGTGATCTGTGTTATCTCTAAACCACCTGCAAAAGAAGTACGTGACGAAGTTGTTCAACTATTACAAAGCATATCAAAACCAGTTGTAGCGATCTTCTTAGGTGAAAAACCAACAGCTCATGAAGGCAAAGTTTATTTAGCTCATACATTAGAAGAAACAGCCCAAATCGCTGTTGATCTAGCTAATGATACAGCGATCAAAGCCAATTACTTTGAAGAAATCGAAATGCCGAAAGTTCGTGCATTAAGTGAAGAAAAAGTCATCACTGGTTTGTATTCTGGCGGTACCTTAGCGGCTGAAGCTGGTATGTTGATCTCAGAAGCATTAGGTTTAGACGGCTTAGTGAAAAAAGAAGGTTATGTCTTAAAATCACACGGCTACGATGTGATCGACCTAGGCGATGATATTTATACACAAGGCAAACCACATCCAATGATCGACCCAGAAGTCCGCATCAAAAAAATCCGTGAGTATGCAGAAGACCAAAAAACTGGCGTGATCTTACTTGATTTCGTTCTTGGCTATGGCGCTCACGAAGATATGGTCGGCGCTTTACTTCCTGTCATCAAAGAAGAGCAAGCAAAAGCTGCTGCAAATGGACGTGAATTGTATTTTGTTGCAACTGTTGTAGGCACAAACAATGATCCTCAAAACTATGCACAAGCAGTGAATCAACTAAAAGAAAACAACGTGTTAGTTGCACCAAGTAACGCTAAAGCTGTTCGTCTTGCTTTAGGCTTAAAAGGCATCTCATTGTCAGAAGCAGAAAAAGCAGTTGTTTCTTATCAAGGTGAAACGATCACTGTTCCAGCTGTAAGTGAAAAAGTCATGGAACTATTGAATACAAAACCTAGAATCATCAATGTCGGCTTACAAAGTTTCAATGAATCGATTCAAAAATTCGACGGTAAATCTGAACAATTCAACTGGAAACCAAGAGCTAACGGCAATAAGAAAATGATCAAAATTTTAAATGCTTTAGAAGATCATGCAGAAGAAATCGATCGTGAAAACCAAAAAGTGATCGAAAAAATCAAAAATGCTCAACCATTCCTGACAGATGTTGTTTTAGCGAAAACAGTGATTCCAGAACTGAATGAATCACAAAAAACGATCTTACATGCTGGACCTCCGATCGAGTGGCAAGCAATGACGGGTCCTATGAAAGGTGCTGTGGTCGGTGCAGCAATTTTTGAAGGCTGGGCAGCGAATGAAGCCGAAGTTAGTCAAATGATCAAAAACAATGAGATCCGCTTTATCCCTTGTCATCATGTGAACGCCGTAGGACCAATGGGCGGGATCACATCAGCAAATATGCCGGTCTTTGTCGTGGAAAACCGCTTAGATGGCACACGCGGCTACTGTACAATGAATGAAGGTATCGGAAAAGTCTTGCGTTTTGGCGCCTTCTCAGAAGAAGTGATCACACGATTGAACTGGCTGCGTGATGTCTTAGGACCAACACTTTCAAAAGCGTTGAATAAAAGTGAAGATGGCATCAACCTAAGCGTATTGATCGCTCGTTCGATCACGATGGGAGATGAATTCCATCAACGGAACTTTGCAGCATCATTGAATTTCTTACGTGAAATCGCTCCTTATATCATCTTGGTCGATATGGATGTTCAAGACCGCTTTGATGTCATGAAATTCTTGGCAGATACAGATCAGTTCTTCTTGAATATCATGATGGCAGCAGGTAAAACGATCGTTGATACAGCAAGAAAAGAAGCTAAAGGTACGATCGTAACGACACTTGCTAGAAATGGTGTGGATTTTGGAGTTCGTATTGCTGAAACAAATGATGAATGGTTTACTGCACCGGTGAATTTACCAAAAGGTTTATATTTCACTGGATTTACAGAAGAAGACGGCAACCCTGATATGGGTGACAGTGCGATCACAGAAACAGTCGGAGTTGGTGGTATGGCAATGGTTGCAGCGCCTGGTGTTACTCGTTTCGTTGGTGCAGGAGGTTTCCAAGATGCGCTTGAGACATCAAATGAAATGGCAAAAATCAGCGATACACACAATCCAACCTGGACGATTCCAACCTGGGATTTCCAAGGAACTTGCTTAGGGATTGATATTCGTAAAGTCGTTGAAACAGGGATCACACCAGTGATCAATACAGGGATCGCACATAAAGATGCCGGTGTTGGCCAAATCGGTGCAGGAACTGTCCGCGCACCTCTCGCTTGTTTTGAAAAAGCATTAGAAGCGTATGCAAAAGAGTTAGGTATCACAGTCGACTGATAAGGAGGAAGAAAACGTGCTGAACGTGATTGCTTTAGGTGGAAACGCTATTTTAGATAAAATTCCGACAGATGAAGGACAACGTGAGGTTGTTAGAAACGTAGCGACTGAGATCGCTTCATTCATCAAACAAGGAGAACAAGTTGTCTTGTGTCACGGAAATGGACCGCAAGTGGGGAACTTGCTGATCCAGCAAAAAATGGGTGATTCTGAAAAAACACCGATGATGAAACTAGATACAAATGTTGCGATGACCGAAGGCAGTATTGGCTATTGGATCCAACAAGAGCTTCAAAATGAATTAAAGAAACAAGGGGTAGAAAAAAGTGTTGTCAGTGTTGTGACGCAAGTAGAAGTGGATAAAAACGACCCGTCATTTACGACACCAACAAAACCGATCGGGCCTTTTTATACAAAAGAGGAAGCAGATGAAAAAGTGAAGAAAGGAGAAGGCATTTACGCAGAAGATTCTGGGCGCGGCTACCGTAAGGTGATCGCGTCTCCAGAACCAAAACGAATCATCGAAAAAGAAGCAATCCAGTCATTGATCGCAGCAGATGTTATTACCGTTTGTGTCGGCGGCGGCGGTGTTCCCGTTGTTTCTGATGAAAAAGGAATGTTGGCTGGAGCAGAGGCCGTGATCGACAAAGATTTGTCTGCTCAAAAATTAGCTGAGGAAATTGGAGCAGAGCGTTTGATTGTTTTGACAGGTGTTGATAACATCTATGTGAACTTCAATCAACCAAATCAAAAGAAATTGGAAACACTGACGGTTTCAGAAGCACAGCAGTACATTTCAGAAGGCCAGTTTCCAGCTGGAAGCATGTTGCCGAAAGTAGAGTCAGCGATTGGCTTTGTCAAAGATCGAAAAGACAGAGAAGTCGTCATCACCTCTATCGAAAACCTTGGGAACATTCCAAAAGGCTACGGAACAAAAATCGTTTGTTAACTAAAAAGAACAAGAAGGAGTAGAACGATGAACATACGAAAGAAAATGATGTTTCTTTTATTCTCGATTTTTATTGGGGGATTATCGGGAATCAGTGCGTACGCGGCAGAAATGGATAAAGTCGTAGCACCAACAGGATTTAAAGCTATTTTAGTATTGATACCATTGATTTTAGTGCTAGTATTATTGTTCAAAAAAGTGGATATGATCATTGCCGGTTTAGTTGCCGGGATTTTAGCTATGATCATTGGCGGGATCAGTCTGGCAGACGCCAATACTCAATTGCTGGAGACGATTCCATCTATGTTGAGTATTACTGTACCGATCATCAACTCAGCTGTTGCGATGGCTGTATTTAAAGCCGGTAGTTATTCAGCAGCCTTGACCTTAGCAAAACGCGGAACAAAAGGAAAAGTAGAATATGTTTCAGCGTTTATCGTTATTCTATTAGCAGCAGCAACCTATATGTCAGGGATCGGCGGCGGAAGTGCAATGGTCATTGCGCCGTTAGCCTTTGCAGCAGTGGGTGTTGTACCTGAGCTGATTGCAGCGATGTCATTAGCTGCGGCAGTATCGTTTACAACTTCGCCAGCTTCTCTAGAATCAAGTATTGTGTCAAAATTAGGGGATGTCAGCGTGGCTTCTTATGTGTCACAAATGCGTCCATTCTGGTTATTATTTGTTGTTTTAGCGATCGTTTTAGCCTTTTGGGGTACGAAACATCGTAATATCGGCTTTAAAGAGTCAGAAGATGATGAGTATGAACAAAAAAGTAATGGTGAGTTGTTCAAAATCACCTTACCAGCTATTTTCTTATTATTCGCTGTAATTTTTGGTCCTGTTGTGAATGACTTGATCGGCTTTGCTTTCTTTACACCGCTTGTTTATATGGTGTTGACATTGGCCTTGGTTTACTTATGTACAAACTTTACGATGAATCAGTCTGTCGAAGCCATGGTCGATGGTTCAACGTATATTTTGACTCGTTTATTCCAAGTTGGGATTTTCTTAGCCTTCATCAATGTGATCGCTCAAACAGGAACCTTTGCTGTCATTGCAGGAGTTGCTCAAAATGCACCTGAGTTTATCGTAGTGCCAGTAGCGATCTTAACAGGTATCTTGATCGGAATTCCGGCAGGAGCTTATGTTGGTTCGGTATTGACATTAGTCTTACCAGTTGCTGTGTCATTAGGCTTCCCGCCATTAGCGCTAGGTTTTGTGACGGTAGGTGTCGGTTTAGGCAGTCAAATGAGTTTCGTAAACATTACGATGCAGGCATTGTCTTCTGGTTTCCAAATCCCGATTTTAGATGTGGTAAAAGGAAATGTGAAATGGTTGAGTCTTGCATCAGTTATTCTATTAGTTATTGGTTTTATTTTTGGATAAACAAAATAAGGAGTGGAAAAAATGGATTTATTGATCAAACAAGCACGTATTAAAGATGGCGAAGCGTTACAAGATGTAGCGATCGACAATGGAAAAATCGTTGAAATTGCCCCTGAAATTACTGGAGATGCCAAAGAAGTGATCGAAGCAGATGGTCGAGTGTTGATTCCTGGTTTAGTGGAAAGTCATATACATTTGGACAAAGCCTTGATCGCAGATAGAGAACCAAACAAATCTGGTACCTTACAGGAAGCCATTCAAGTAACGGCTAAATTGAAACCGACCTTTACCGAAGAAGACATTTACAGTCGTGCCAAACAAGCATTAGAAATGATCATCAGCCATGGGGCAACAGCAGTTAGAACCCATGCAGAATTTGATCCGGCACAAGGCTTTACAGGTTTTAATACGATCATGAAATTGAAAGAAGAATACAAAGACTTGATCGATATGCAAGTAGTCGCATTCCCGCAAGAAGGGATTTTCAAAGCACCAGGAACTGAAAAAATGATGTATGAAGCAATGGAAATGGGTGCAGACGTTGTTGGAGGAATCCCTTATAATGATGCACCAGCGAATGAACATATCGACTTGATTTTTGAGATCGCTAAGAAGTATGATAAAGATATCGATCTACACCAAGATTTTGCAGATGAAGCAGATAATACGTCAATCGAATATCTATGCGAAAAAACTATCAAAGAGGGCTACGAAGGTCGTGTATCAGTTGGACATTTGACTGCTCTTCATGCGATGGAGCCAGAACAATTAGCTAAAGTGATCGATCTAATGGTCAAAGCGCAAATCAACGTGATGCCATTACCTGCTACAGATCTGCACTTAGGTGCACGAAATGATCAATACAATGTTCGTCGTGCAGTCACACCGATTCGTAAATTACGTGATGCAGGTGTGAATGTAGCTTTAGCAACCAACAATATCCGCAACGGCTTTACACCATACGGCAATGGCGACTTGATCCAAATCGCTATGTTGGCTGTTCCAGTGGGACACCTTGGCGGAGCAGATGACTTGCCAACCGTTTTACCGATGATCACTGAAAACCCTGCAAAAGCATTAGGCTTGAAAGATTATGGTTTAGCAGTCGGCAAAAAAGCAGATTTAGTATTATTAGATACAAAAGCAGTAGCAACTGCCTTGATCGATTTCCCAGAACGTTCTTACGTGATCAAAAACGGTAAGGTGACAGTGAAAGTCGATAAGAAAGTCAATATTTTAAGATAATAGTTGAAAGAAAGAGGCTAGGAGTAAGACAAAACTAAAAATCAGTTTTGTTTCGCTCTCTAAACCCGAATCAACGGCGAGAAAAAAGTAGCTCCCTCGGAAATAAGCTGGAATTCACAAAAATTTGTAGAACAATTTTCGTGAATTCCTTCTTATTGCTGTAAAACACAACGAAGAATAAGTTGATGTTGCACAGTACCTACTCGGTTCTCGGAGCTAAACACTTTTGTCTCAGCTTCTAGGCTCACTCTTTCTTTTTTTTTAAAGAAGGTGAAGTAAATGCAAGAACAAACAAGTATCAGTACATATTTAGCTACATTGAATGTATTTGGAAAAATGGGCAAGATCCATAGTGTTTTTGACCGTTCATTCAATATAGCTGTAAATGATCGTTTGATCAATGTCACAGCGACGGAAAATTTTTTATCCAGCTTTGGCTTGAAATTATCGACGACTAATTTTGACCAGCTTCAACCGTATTGTCAACAAGGAAATCTAGTCAAATTGACGCGTGATTCGTTGACTGTATACAGCAAGTATGGGATTCAAACGATTCAGTTGGCACCATATAATCAAGTAGAGTTGAAAATTCAGCCGATTTCTTACCAGATCGAGGAACTTCAAAAGTTGCAGGAACTACTTGAAATAAGAAATCTAGAGGCAACTATTGGCTTGTCGATAGGCGTCAAAGAAGTAGGCTATTTTTCACGACTAGCGTCCAATCAAGTAGCAGATTGGGTGCAGATCGTCACCTATTTGATTGGACGAGGCAAAGGCTTGACGCCTAGTGGAGATGATATTTTATTAGGGTATTTATTTATGCTGAAAACTTATAAACACCCTGATGCTTCGATAGTTGCAGAGCAGATAAAGAGGCATATAAAAGCTACAACGAGCATTAGTGAAAACTATTTTTACGCATTGCTTGATAACTATGTGAGCTCAGTCGTGATGGATGTCTGGAGAGCATTAGATAGAAACGAATCAATGGAGCAATTGGCAGCAAAAATCGACCGACTGTTAGAAGTTGGTCATACTTCAGGGCATGATATGTGCTACGGTATTTTGTTGGGGGCAAAAGCAGTAATAAAAGAGCAAGTTCAGTAAGAGAAGGAATGTCTTCTCGTTTACTGGCTTGTTTTATTATTTGGCGAGACATAGTAGAAGATAGTCTAGCTATATTCTAAGTAAGCTGGTTGTATGGTAAACTAATATATAGAGTTGCTATTTTATCCTTTATGAAAGGAAAATAAAACGTGGGAAAAATATATTTGTTTATAGGAGGCCTCATTATTATGAGTGGATTAACTGGATGTGAGACCAAAGATAAAGCAGAAATCGAACGAAGTTTTGATAAAGTACTGGCAATGTATCCAACGCCTAATTTAGAAGATTTTTATGATATGGAAGGTTACCGAGATGGTGAGTTTGATGAGAATGATAAAGGAGTTTGGGTATTAAACTCAGATATGTCGCAAAGTGAATCAAAAGATGGGAATCTTAATACGGAAGGAATGCGAATTAGGATTAATAGAAATACACAAGAAATAAATGGATATTATTATGTTTCTATTACGCCGAATATTCTTGGGGAAAAGAGTAAAACCATAAAATATCCGATAGTCTATAGTGAAAAAGGTTTTCAATTAAAAGAAGAAACGGAAGATAAAAAGCTTAAAGAAAAAATAGAACAATTCCAATTTTTTGTTCAGTATGGAAACTTTAATAAGTTGACCACATATAAGAATATCAGAAAAATGTACAATCCAGAAGTTCCAATGTACGAGTTAGAGTATCAGTTAACAAATGAGGATAAGAATGTTAAAACATTAAGAGAAAGATATGATATACCAACGGATAAAGCTCCTATACTGTTCCTAAAGGGACTAGGAAATTTAAATGGAAGTGTAGTGGGATACAAGCAATTAGAGTTTAGATTTGATAAAGAGTTGAGTATCTATTTTTCTGATTTTATTGATTTCCAACCTTCATCAATGGAGGAGATAAGCGATGAGTAATTATGAAATTAAAGATAAAGGGATCAATAAGGACAGTGAGGCTACCAGTGCAGTGTCTACAATCTCTTATGAAATTGAAAATGCCTTGATAAATAAGACATCCGCCAGAGATATAAATAAACAATTAGAAACTTTACAAGGCAACAATAAATTCCCTTCCAATCTTCAATTCATTGACGCATTCTACGGTCCTAAAACCAGTTCAAGTGGCGCCGCCTTCTTAGATAACAACACTGGCAAAGTCATCGTTGGTTTTGCTGGAACAAAATGGTAGGGTTGAATGATGTCGAACAGTGAGGCAGTATTGCTCTCGTTTAAAGAAGCAAAAGTTGTATTCCAAGTGTTCTATTTGTATGTTAAACTAATAAATGAAATGTTTATTTTATCCTTTACGGAAGGAAATTCAATCATGAAAAAATTATATTTGTTTATAGGAGGACTCATTATTATGAGTGGAATAACTGGGTGCCAAACAAAAAATAAAGCAGAAATCGAACAAAGTTTTGATAAAGTACTGGCAATGTATCCAACACCTAATTTAGAAGATTTTTATGATATGGAAGGTTACCGAGATGGTGAGTTTGATGAGAATGATAAAGGAGTTTGGCTTTTACATTCTAGTATGTCTATCAGTACATCAGAAGATTCAGGGTTAGCCACTGAAGGTATGTTGTTGCGTATGAATAGAAATAACAGAAAAGCCAAAGGATACTATTATACAACAACATATTGGAATGATTTAAGCAAACCTAAAGGTGAAAAGAGATACCCTGTCATTTATGATAATGAAGGGTTTCGATTATTAGAAGATATAAGTGATACTAAGCTAAAAGAAAAGATTATGAATTTTCAATTTTTTGTTCAATACGGGAATTTCAAGAAGTTAGATTCATATGAAAATATCAGAAAAATGTATAATCCAGAAGTTCCAATGTATGAACTAGAATATCAGTTAACGAATGAGGATCAGAACGTTAAAGCATTAAGAGAACGATATGATATTCCAACAGAGGAAGCACCTATCTTGTTATTAAAAGGAAGAGGGGACTTGCAGGGTAGTTCTGTAGGCTATAAGGAATTAGAATTCACATTTGATAAAAAAATAGATGTTTTTTTTGATGATTCTATCGATTTTCAGCCTTTATCACAGGAGGATGTTATAAATGAGTAATTATGAAATTCAAGATAAAGGACTTGGTAAAAATAGTGAAGCAACAAGTGCTGTATCAACTATTTCTTATGAAGTGGAGAACGCATTAGTTCATGATGTTTCATCAAAAAAGATTAGTAAGCAAATTGAAAATTTACAAAAAAAGGATAAATTTCCGTCTAATTTAACCTATGTGGATTCATTCTACGATCCTAAAACCAGCTCAAGCGGAGCCGCTTTTTTAGATAACAACACTGGCAAAGTCATCGTTGGTTTTGCTGGAACAAACTGGGATAATGGCAAACTAGAAGGGTTAAAAGATGTCGGACAGTGGGGCAATATTGCGACTACAGCCAATAGTCCAACCTCGTCTTATTTTAATGCAAGCAATGATTTTATGAATGGTCTAAAGAGTAAAGGCTATGAAGTAGATACGGTGACAGGACATTCATTAGGAGGGCGAAATGGTGCAATCATAGGGATGTCACATGGTGTGCCGAATATTGTTCTATATAACGCTGCACCCCTAATGAATAGTCTACTGCGTATACCAACGCCCAATAATATAGCTAATGTCAATGAACTGAAAAACATGATAAAGCTCTACGACGGAAATTTAATTTATTTTGTCTCAGAAAAGGACCCCTTGAATTTGGCAGCAGGTATTGGGAATACTAGCCTTTACCCAGGAAAAATCTATGTCATGAAAAATGGCAAAGCACATGATGTGACTGGCTTTTTAACTAAAAAAGAACAAGAATTTATTCGTGAGCATACGCCAGATATCAATAAAGTTGCTCTTGCTGTAAAAAAAGTACACGATAATACCAGTAAAAAATTAAATGATCTCGTAAATTTACGCCTAAAATTACTGAAAAGCGGAGGTGGACTATCTGCTTCAGAGGAGATTTATTTGGATGCTTCAGAAGCCTTGATTCTAACGCAAGGGATGAATGAGACACTTCAAATTGAAATTAGTGATATCAAAAAAATGTACAAAGAAGCAGGAAATGATGCAGACGAGCTATGGACAGATACCCTAAAAACAGGTGATTCTGTGGGGACGACATTATCTCAAGGAGAAGTACTAGGTGCGCTAAATGCTGGTGGGTCGACAGAAACCTTTATACGAACTGAACCAAAACAGGAGTATGAACAAAAAGTATCAGAATTATCTTCCTTACAACAAGAGTACCAAGAATTTATCGGACAAATAAAGACAGCGATCAGTCAACAGCTAGAAACAGACCAAAAACTAGCCCAGCAAATAGGAGGTCGCTAATTCGTGGAAAAAACATACATACAGAAGTTAGAAACGTTGGAATCAGAGTACGAAACGACCCAACGAATGATAGAAGATGAAATAGAAGAAGCTTTTTATGAAAAGCAACAATTTGCTCGATCATTAGAAAGCGTATTAGAAAATTATCGTTATCATTATCAACAAGCAAATTTCAGTGAATCCATAAATATGAGTGCTGTCTACAATTTATTGGAGCAATGTAAAGAAGATGGGGACATGATCGTAAATCAAACCATAAAAGAACTGGAATATGAGCAGGAAGAAAATAAGTTGAATCATCGAAAAGAAAGCCGAAAAATTGAAGATGAACTCACCCTTTTAAAAGAAAAAGAGAGAGGAAATGACTATGAGCAATGAAAAATTGAAACTGGAGTTGGAAAGATTAAAAAAGCAAATGGAGAAAACGATGATCAGTGTATTTGTTGCACCACCCAGTGTTCAAACAGCAAACACAAGAAAAGAAATTGTTAAAAGTATGGGACAATCACGAATGGAACGCTTAAAAAGTAGTAGCACCAGCTATATGTCAAACTTCCAATCCTCTGCTAAAGGAGCTTGGGTGACGAAAGCCAAATCTACATTTGAAAATACTTCCCAAAAATTGAATAATATAACAATAGATTAAAGTAAAAAAATGACTACAGATAGATCAATGCACATATAAGAGATACAACAAGTAGTAGTGAGAACTATTTTTATGCATCTGTTGATGATATCTGGAAAGATCTGGAAAGATTTGGAATGAAATGAACGACCGAATCGATTGGAAGAAAAAATCGATCGGCTGTTAGAAATTGGTCATACTTCAGGGCATGATATGTGCTACGGTATTTTGTTGGGGCAA
The DNA here is from genome assembly GCF_002174455.2 of Enterococcus sp. 9D6_DIV0238. NCBI lineage: Bacteria > Bacillati > Bacillota > Bacilli > Lactobacillales > Enterococcaceae > Enterococcus > Candidatus Enterococcus dunnyi. Next base: position 1,587,131 of record NZ_CP147246.1, on the reverse strand, counting down.
AAGCGGTAATAAAAGAGCAAGTTCAGTAAGAGAAGGAATGTCTTTTCGTTTACTGGCTTGTTTTTTATTTTCGATTAAGTAAGCGACAAATTGATCATAAATGTAGAACGATCGATAGTATATATATTATATTTATATAAAAATAATTTAAAGATATATTTTAAGACGATTTCTTTATGATATAATTAGATTATATTATGTTGGGAGTTGGTATGTTTATGAAAAAAATGAGTAAGTATTTTTGTCTTGTAGGTTTGTTGTTTGTTGCATGTACATTATTCATTCCAGGTAGTGCTTCTGCTAAAAATGAAAACGTTTCATATTTGCAAGTACCTGCTGAACTGAGTATGCAGGAGTCATCATTAGTGAAGCCAGATTCGTTTAGACTAGGGCTGGATGACTATGTGACGGGGATCATAGATAGTTCTATCAAGAAAGTGGTTCTATATGTCAATGATCAAATGATCAGAAATGGCGCGGTTTATTCAGATGGCACCTTTGATATTGAAGCTGGTGATGCGATCACTAAAATGAGTGACAAAGTAGAGGTTGTTGGATTAGATAGAAAAAACGTTGAACTTGACCGACAAATTGTTTCGATCGAGCAGTCGAAGATCAATTTTTACGTTGATTATTTTACGCTCTTTGATAAGGAAATAAAGGGTAGTGCAGATAGTCAGGTTGGGGTTGTCAGTCTTCTTGTGAACGATGAACTGATTCGCTCGGTTGCAGTAAATGCAGACGATACTTTTGAAATCCCTGTGGAAGTAGGCGAAATCATTGAAACAGAGGACATCGTTGAAGTTGTTGGTTCAAATAGTGGGAAAGAGTTGGTTCGAGTAACTGTACCCGTGAACCCATTATATCTGGAGGCTGAGATTACTGATTTTATTTTAGGTCAAGACAATAACATAGTTGGGTATGTGTCTGAAGATAGTTCTTATCCAAAAGCTAAACAAGTTCAATTGTATGTCAACAGAAAGCGTTATGGTAAGGCAGCGCTCACCAACGACGGGCAATTTTCTGTTAATACTGAAAGAAATATTACAAATCCAAATGATACAGTGGTGATTGCAGTATTGGATGAAGACGGTCAGGAACTTGGCCGATTCCCTGTTAAGATCTTAGGTTATTTTGGGGATGTTAAATGGTCGTGGGATGAGGAAGAGCAATCTGTTACTTTTGAGGGAGGTACATTCCCAGCGACGAATCAAGAATTTAATATTTCCAGAGAAATTGGTTCAAGTAATCGTATCACTGAAATCAAGAAACTTATCTTTACAGATGCTGTTGAAGCAGATAGAGAATCCTCTTATCTATTTTATGGGCTAGATCGTTTAGAGACGTTTGAAGGTCTAGATTATCTTGATGTGTCTAGTGTTGAAAATATGGCTTATATGTTTAGCTTTGTCAGTGTTCCAGAGTTAGATCTTAGCAATTGGGACACGCGAAATGTTCAATCGATGGAAAGAATGTTTAATTCTTCTCGTTCAATCACACATCTAGAACTGGGTGATTTTAATACTAGTAATGTGACAAACATGAGCGGAATGTTTTCAACACTTAACAAGATCACTGATTTAGATCTTTCATTCTTTGATACAAGTCAGGTGACAGATATGAATCATATGTTTCAGGATATGACCTCTTTGACAAATTTGAATTTGGCTGGATTTGATACAAGTCAGGTGACAAATATGAATGGAATGTTTGGAGGAATGATTCGTATTTCCAAACTGGAGGTCAATCATTTTGATACTAGTAAGGTCACAGATATGGCTTACATGTTTCATCGGACAGCTCCTTTAAAAGAGTTAAACTTAAGTAACTTTGATACAAGTCAAGTAACGCGAATGGATTATATGTTCGCTTGTAAAAATAGCAACCATCAGAATTTGGAAAGTCAGATGACGTCTCTTGATATCAGTAATTTTGATACGAGTAATGTTAAATCGATGAACTCGATGTTTGCCAAACTTCTGAAGTTGGAGCAATTGGACATCAGTCATTTTAATACCAGTAATGTCACAGACATGGCTTATATGTTCTACGAATTGGATAACTTGAAAGAACTGGATGTTAGTAAATTTGATACAAGTAATGTTACTGATATGACGGGGATGTTTTTGAGTCCTTTCCAAAATAGTATTACAAAAAAGAATGCGATAGAAACATTAAACATCTCAGGATTCAATACGAGTAATGTGACAAAAATGGGTGGAATCTTCTCTGGTTTGACCTCTTTGAAAGAACTGGATGTTCGTCATTTTGATACAAGCAAGGTGACTCTGATGAACAGCATGTTTTATAACTTGAAAGACTTGAAAACGATTGATTTAAGTAATTTTGATACTAGAAATGCTACCAATATGACTGGTATGTTCGAATACACCACTAATTTGGATACAATGGTTTTAGGCCCGAATACTATTTTTCAAAACACTGTAAAATTACCTGAGAAAACAACTTCTCCATATACTGGGAAATGGACGGGGCCAAGTATCAGCGGAACACATCCGGTTGAATACGATTCTTCCTTGTCTCTTGTAAACGAGTATGATGGGGCGCTGCCTGGCACATATATTAGAGAAGTACAGTAATTAAACCACTCCTTTGAACCTATTTGGATTCAAGGGAGTGTTTTGTTTGTATAGGCTACTAACAGACTTGAATAGAGCGATGCTGACCGTCATAATGAAGCGCTATAATAACAAAATATTCAAGAACAGGTTGCAACCTATAGAATCAAATCATTCAGCGAGGCTATATTCAAAATTTTAACTTAAAATAGATACTACTTCTTTAGATTGAAATTGAACAAAACTAACAAAGGAAAAGGAGTTTCAATAGATTGAGAAAACAGAAAGTTATTAGTAAAAACCTTCGATAGATAACACAAAAAAGAATAAAAAAATCACGGCGTAAAGTTATAAGGATTCGTCTTCGTCGTACTGATATTATCTCTGATTTTTTTGATCGATTCAATATTCTGATCATAATTATGATGCATAACATTGGTATATAAAATGTCCATCACTGTCAAATAGCTGATCCGCGAGGCGAGTGATTCTGTTCTAAATAAGGTTTCCTCTGTTAAAACAATGATTGCTTGATTTGCTAAAGTAACTAGCTCGGAACCGCTATTACCTGTTAAAACAATGATCTTTGCTGAGGTTTTTTTGATTTGTCGAGCGAGATTGACGGATTCTTTGGTTTGGCCGGAATGAGAAAAAATAAACACACAATCTTCACTGGTTAGCTTAGTAACGAAACTGAGCTGCATGTGGTAGTCAAAAATATAATTACAGCGGTATTTTGTTCGGATAAATTTGTGGAAGCTGTCAAAAGCGACGATCGATGAGCCTCCCAGACCAAAAAAATGTAAGGTTTTAGCGGAATAAATAATCGTCAATACACGGTCTAACAGTTCCTCTGTCAAAAAGTGAGTGGAATTGCTTAATGAGTAGATATTGGACTGAATAACTTTTTTTGCGATATCGATGCTGGAATCTTCAGGCAGGATATCATCTGCACCGGTATTGATATTTAAATTTTGAAAAGCAGGCTGATAATTCGAATTGCGTGCAATATCAATTTTAAAATCTTGAAAGCCATTGTAGCCGATTTTTTTTACGAATTGATAAATAGATGACTGTGAAACTTCAATATCATTTGCCATATCTTCTAATGTTTTCCTTGAAAGCATTTCGTCAGAATGGACAAAATAGTGAGCAATTTTCTGTTCCGTTTCACTTAGATTACCTTTTTTTAACCGTATTCTCTGATCTAGATAATGATTTTTCATAATAACCTCCATCTATAGTTCGATCTAATGATATATAATAATCAAGTTTGAGCAAAAGAAATGACCAATTAAGCGCTTTCTGTTTATTTTAGCTCATTTCGACGAAAAAAGTGTGACTAATTCTTAGACATCATTATAGAGAATAAAAATGTAAAAAACAATTTTTATTTTTTTAGAAAATTATTATAGAAAAACACGATGTTATCTGGATTCTTCGGTGCTTCTTTTCTGATAATGAAGAAGAGAAATTTCCAATATTTATTTTAGTTCAGAGAGTCAAATGTGATATCTAATGTGCTTTGAATGGAGAGAAAAATCATTCATTAACTAGAATGAAGATTCATTTTCATAAGGTTTACACAAATGAATGAATACGCTTTCAAACCCGTTTAGATGAAAGGTTTTATCATTAAAATAAAAAATATTTTTTATTTGTTGCAAACCTTTACATAATTTTTTTTAAGAAGTACTATTTAGGTGTTCAGTACGGAAAATAAAAACGTTTAACTGAATACGCTTTGTTTCAAAAACTATCGATAGTAAAAAGCGTGCTTATTTATCCAAAAGAAAGCAGTTGATACAGTACAGTGAATACTGTAGAAGCTGTAAAAGGAGTGAGAGCATGTCAAAGTTTACGGTTGCAATTGTTAATTCCAGTAGTTTTGGAAAAGTTTTTCCAGATCATATCAAGCGTTTAGAAGCAATTGGCAAGGTTGAATATGTAACAGTCGATTCTGAAATTTCTGGTCGTGAATTAGCAAAGGTTCTTCAAGGATTCAATGTTATTATTGCTAGTGTTACCCCATTTTTTACAGAGGAATTTTTTGAACATAAAGATGAGCTATTATTGATTTCCAGACATGGCATCGGCTATAACAACATAGATATTGCTGCGGCAGAAAAGCATCATACGATTGTTTCGATCATTCCTGCATTAGTCGAACGTGATGCAGTAGCCGAAAATAATGTGACGAATTTGATGACGATTTTACGACGAACGGTGGAAGCGGATCTAAGCGTTAGGGAAGATCTATGGGAGAATCGGGCACGATTTGTCGGACGGACATTGTTTAACAAAACGGTCGGTGTGATCGGAGTGGGGAATACGGGCAGTGCAGTGGTTGAAATCGTCAGGAATGGTTTTCGTTGTGAAGTGCTAGCATATGATCCATACAAATCAGAGCGACATGTTCAAAGCTATGGCGCTAAAAAAGTTGAACTTGAAGAGCTTTTGACATCTGCAGATATCATTTGTTTATGCGCGAACCTCACGGAGGATAATTATCATATGATTTCATATAAAGAAATCGAAAAAATGAAAGACAATGTATATATATCAAATAGCGCAAGAGGAGCTTTAGTTGATGAAGACGCGATTGTAAACGGTTTAAAAAGTGGGAAGATCGCCGGCTTTGCCACCGATGTTTTAGAAGAAGAACCAGGGCGTAAAGATCATCCCTATTTAATGTTGGAAAATGTTGTCATGACGCCGCATACCTCTGCGTATACGATGGAATGTCTTGAAGCGATGGGCGAAAAATGTGTACGGGATGTTGAAGATGTTGCAGCAGGCAGATTACCGGAACGAACTGTTCAAGCACACAGCCATGTGACTGTTTAATGAATAGGAGTGAATAAGATGTTAAATGATCTAAAGGTAAAAGTTGGTCCGCAGTTTTACGAATATCATGAAGATGCAATTGAAAAAGTATCAGATGTGTTGGAAGAATATGAGGCTAAAAAGATTTTGATCGTTCACGGAACGGTTTCATGGGAAAAAGCGAAAACCTATCTGAGCTTTGTTGAGCGTGCGAAGTATGCGTTTACCTATCATCGATATTCAGGAGAATGCAGTTATTATAGTGCTAATAGGATCGTAGAGTTGTCGAAAGCTGCTGATATTGATTTTATCATTGGAGTAGGCGGGGGAAAGTTGGCAGATTTAGTAGGGTATGCAGCACATCTACTCGATCTTGATTTTGGCTTGATCCCTACGTTGGCAAGTAATTGCGCGCCGTGGACACCGCTATCTGTTATGTATAAAGAATCTGGAGAAGCAGAGGGAAAAACAGAACA